>NZ_JAFEUF010000186.1 GCF_016901035.1 Streptomyces durocortorensis | reverse complement strand
ACCCCCGTCAGGGCCCGGGCCGTACGCCGCGTCAGTGCCCGACCAGCTCCCCGTCCCGGGCCACGATCCGCCCGCCGCGCACCACCATCTCGCGCCGCGGCAGGTCGACCACGACCTGCGGCAGGCACTCCCCGCGCACCAGCAGGAAGTCGGCCGGCGACCCCGGCTTCAGGTCCGCCTCCGGCAGCCCGAGCAGCCGGGCCCCGCCGTCCGCCCCCGCACGGAAGGCCGCCTCCAGCTCCTCGTCGAGGCGTGCGTCCCGCACCCAGGCCAGCAGGTGCGAGCGGTGCAGCATGTCCGCGTTGCCGAAGGGGCTCCAGGAGTCCCGTACGCCGTCGGAGCCGAGGCCCACCTCGACCCCGTGCTCGCGGAGCCGGTCGATCGGCAGCACCAGGTCCGAGGAGGGCGCGACCGTCGTCAGCGAGATCCCGGCATCCGCCAAGTCGGCCGCCAGCCGGTTGAGTTCCCGCTCGGGAAGCCCAGGTACGCAGAACACATGACTGACCGTCACCTTGCCCTGCAACGACAGCGCTCTGGTGCGGGCGATGATCGCGCGCAGCGACTCCATCCCCGTCGCCGCCCGCTCGTGCAGATGGATGTCGACGCCCACCCCGTGCCGGTCCGCGATGCCGAAGACCACGTCGAGGTGCTCCTCCAGCGCCTCGTCGAACCCGATCGGGTCGATGCCGCCGACCCGGTCGATCGCTCCGGTGCGCGCGGCCTCCTCCAGCAGCTCCTTGGTTCCGGGGGTACGGATCACCCCGTGCTGCGGGAACGCCACGATCTCCACGTCGAGCGCGTGCCGCAGCGCCCGGCGGGCGGACCCGACGCCTTCGACGCCCACCAGGTCGTAGGCGGGCGCGACGTCGACATGGGCCCGCATCGCCCGGGTGCCCTGGGCCACGGCATGGCCCATCAGACGTTCCGCCCGCTTCTTCAGCGGCGTACGCAGCGCGTGGTAGAGCTTCACGTCCTCCTCGGTGTACTCGGCGATGGAACTCGCCGGATTCCGCGTCACCCAGGGCTCGCCCCAGGCCGTCTTGTCGGGGTGGATGTGCGCGTCGACCAGGGTCGGCAGCGCGATCCGGCCCTTGCAGTCGACGACCTTGGCGCCGCGCGGGGCGGGGTCGCCGCTGACGACCCCGTCGACGACCGTGAGGTCGACGGGGTGCTTCGCCCCGTACGGCCGCACGTTCTTGAAGACCGTGGCGCGTGCGTGACCGCCGGTGCGGTCCGGCTGCTCCGTGATCCGGTCGGCGGCGGAGGGCGCGGCGGCCGTCCCGGCGGACAGGGGCGCGGCTTCGGCTCCGGACGCGGTGAGTGCGGCGGCGCTGCCCGCGACGGCGGCTGCCCCGGCCAGCATCGAGCGCCGGGAGAGACCGGCGGTGGGGGAGGCGGTGGACTCGGCGGGCATCAGGAACTCCTTCGAGGAGGGGGAGGGAGAGAGAAAGTGCGGGGGAGGGGAGAGGGGGGTCAGGCGGTCGGCACCGTGAACCCTGCCCGCACCACGCGCGCCGGCCGGCTCAGCACGCCGACGTCCGCCAGCGGGTCACCGTCCACCACCAGGACATCGCCCGCGAAGCCCCGCGCCAGGCGGCCCACCGTGGAGTCGAACCCGAGAAGCTTCGCGGCCCCCGTGGTCGCCGTGCGGATCGCGTCCAGGGCGGGAAGCCCGGCCGCGCGCATCAGCTCCACCTCGCGGCCGATCGGGTCGACCGTTCCGCCCGAGGAGTCCGTGCCCGCCGCGAGGGGGACGCCCAGCTCGTGGGCGGCCAGGACCGCCTGCTTCAGCACCGGGAGGTAGGTGCGTCCGCGCTCGGCCAGGACCGGGTCCGAGGACTCCGCGAGCCCGGCGATCGCGGTGAGCGTCGGCGTGAAGTACGTACCCCTGCGGCGCATTTCGCGCAGCGTGCGCTCGCCGACGAACGCCCCGTGCTCCAGGGAACGGATGCCGGCCGTGACCGCGTCGTGGCAGCCCTTCTCGCTGTAGCTGTGGCAGAGCACCCCCTTTCCGCCGCGCCGGGCGGCCGCCACGATCGCGGACAGTTGCTCGCGGTCGTACACCTGGACCAGCGGGTCCTGTTCGGGCAGCCCGGCGCGTTCGTTCACCCGGGTCTTGATGGTGTCGGCCCCGCGCGCGAGGTTCACCTCGACCACCCGGCGCAGCGCCTCGGGGGAGCGGACCCCGTCGCGCAGCCTGGCGAGCGGGGCCAGATCCGGGTCGGCGAGGATCGTGTCGCCGAGGTCGGGGGTGACGAAGACGCCCGCCGCCCGCAGCCGGGGCGCCTGCTCGGGCGCTTGCCGGGCCAACTCCCTTACGGCGATGTCCTGGTAGAAGTTGGTCGAGCCGCTGCGCGCGCTGGTCGCGCCCTTGAGGACCGCGTCACGCGCCTCGGCCGCCGTGTTGAGGTGGATATGGGCGTCCACCAGGCCCGGCAGGATCCACTGACCGTGTGCTCGCAGCACCGGTACGCCGGAGGGCACCCGTGTCCCGAGACGGCCCCGGGGCCCGGCCGCGCGGACGACGCCCCCGGCGATCACCACGACCGCGTCCTCGGTGACCTCGCCCGTCAGCGGGTCCAGCAGCCTGCCGCCCTCGACGACGAGATCGCCGCCCCGGCCCGGCGCACCGTGCCCGGCCCCGGAAGACGCGGACGCGCCGGACGACGCGGCCGCGGCGGAGGCGGTCCCGGCCAGTACGGCCGAGGTGCCGGCCAGGGCCGCGGCGCCGGCGAGCACGCCCCGCCTCGTCAGTCGGCCGGAGGGTGGCGGGGTGTTCTCGACGCACATGGGAGGGCTCCTTGGGGCGCGGAAGCGAACGGGAGCATTTTGTATACCAGGATGGTCGGCGATCTGGGAAGGAGTGATTCCGCTCCCCGTGCGTGCAGGAAACGTGCAGGAAGTGCGCTCTGTCCGTCAGGGGTCTCTGGCGGGTGGTGTGGATTGGTATACAAAGAGGTGGGCGTCGTGGAACAGGGGCGGCGTCGTGGAACCGGGTCAGGCGTCGTGGAACAACGACCGGAGGGCCACGGCCCGGCTGTCCCGTACGTGCAGCAGCGTGCTCGCCGCGGCCGACTCCTCGTCGCCCGTCGCGATGTACCGGAACATGACCGCGTGCTGGGCCCGCATGTGTTCCGGCTCCTCCCGCATCCCGAACAGCAGCTGGAGCTGTCCGCTGAGCTGCTCCATGGTGCGGGCCAGCATCGGATTGCTGCTCAGCGCCACGATGTCCTCGTGGAAGGCGGTGTGGGCCGCGACTTCGCGCGTGCCCTCGGCGTCGGAGGCCGCCTGCTCCGCCCGGTCGAGGGAGGCCCGCAGCGCGGTGACGCCCGGCGGTTCCACCGGCGCGGACCGGGCCACCCGCCGCGCCGCGAGCCGGGAGGCCTGGACCGCGAGCGGCTCCCACACCTCGTACAGGTGCTCCACATCGGCCCGCTCCAGCCGCCGCACCCGGACCCCGCTGTGCGGCAGCAGCTCCAGGAGCCCCTCGCCCACCAGGGCACGCAGCGCCTCGCGGACCGGGACGCGGGACATCCGCAGCTCCTCGGCGACCTCGCGCTCCACCAGCCGGGCGCCCTGCGGGTAGCGGCGGTCGACGATCCGCTGCCGGACCGCGTCCCGCGCGCGGGCGCTGAGCGGCGTACGCTCCGGGGCGCCCGCCTGCTCGCTCCCGGGACCGTCCGGCCGCGTCCGGTTCCGCCCTGCGCTGCTGCCCGCCACGTACGCCATCCTCCGCTCGGCCTGCCCCCGGCCCGAGGATACGCGGGGCCCCCGGCCGTCAGGCTGCGCCCGGCACCCGCCCGTCCGGCAGGAAGAGCACCGAGTTGATGTACCGCTCGCGGTGCGGGACGAAGGCCCGGCGCAGCAGACCCTGGTGCACCAGGTGCTCGGTCCGCGCCTGATGGGCCACCAGGTCGAACCCGTCCAGCGGAATCCAGCGCCGGCCCGCCAGCAGCCAGCCCGCGTACCCCTGGCCGGTCAGCAGGTCGATCGCCGGTGCGATCGGGCCGAGCCGGCTCTCCAGCTCGATGAGCAGCGCCGGACGGTCCCGGCGCAGCAGCTCCGCCGCACCCAGCAGCGCCGCCTGCTCGCCGCCGTCGACGTCCATCTTCACGAAGCCGACCTCGCGCAGCCCGAGACCGTCGACGGTGATCGACGGCACCTCCAGGCTGTGCGCGTGGATGTCGCGGCGGGCCAGCGACGACACCCCCCGGTCGCCCCGGTCGCCCTCCGGGAACCACAGCCGGGCCGTGCCCTCCCGGTCGGTCGCAGCGCCCTCGACCACCCGGGCGTTCGACGGCAGCGTCCGGCGCAGCCGCTCCGCCAGATGCGGCACGGGCTCGACGGTGACCACCTCGGCGCAGCGGGCGGCCAGCCGCCGTGACCAGGGGCCGTACCAGCCCCCGATGTCGAGGGCGACGCCGTCCGCCGGGCAGAAGTCGGCGAGCCGCCGCAGCTCGGGCTCGAAGCGCGGATACAGGGCGACGGCGGCGGAGGCGACGAGGCCCTCCGGCAGGCGGGATGCCACGGCCGCGGCGAACGTGGTCATCTGGCCGAGGCCTTGAGCCGGGTGAGCAGCCGTTCGTGGTCGTCCGCGTCGACCTTGCGGCCGGAGGAGGGCAGCAGCTGCGGGATGCCGTCCACGATCGGGTAACTCAGCCGCAGCCGGGGGTTGTACAGCGCCTCCTCCTCGGGCAGCAGCGACAGCGGGCCCTTGTCGAGTGGGCAGGCCAGGATGGTGAACAGCGGGTCGTCGGGGTTCATCGGAAGGCTCCCAGGGGTCGAGGGTCGGAGGTCGGGGTCGCGGAAACGGTGGAGTGTCCGGGGTCAGGACGGTGCCGCGGGCTGCGGATCGTGGCGCGGCATGGCCAGCAGGACGGACAGGGCGAGCGCCGTACCGCCCACCCGCAGGGCCAGCAGCAGCGGATCGTCGGGGAGCGTCTCGCCGAAGGCGAGCGTCCCCAGGACCGCGGTGAACAGGCAGGTCACCGTGGTGCACACCGGCACGATGAGGGACGCCCGGCAACGCTGCAGCGCCGCCTGCGACATCACCAGACCGGCCCCCGCGGTGAACAGCAGCAGATACGGATACGGGGATGTCAGCAGCGACCACGCGGCCTCACCCAGATCGGTGGTGGTCAGGCGGCTGGACGTGCCCTTGATGGCCAGCGAGCTGACCCCGTAGAGCAGGCCCACCGCCACCCCGTAGCCGATGCCGCTCGTCGGCACCCGGTGCCGTTTGGCCGCCCGGCTCTCGACGCGTACGTACAGCCAGACGCCCGCCGCCAGCGCCGGCAGGCAGACCAGGAGCACCAGCGCCCACGGGGCCCCGCCGCTCACCACGTCATCGCCCTCGCGCACCGAGGCGACCACCATCAGCAGCGCGAGAAGGACCCCGCCCAGCGCATAGCGTTCGCGGCCCGTCGACTCCTCACCGAGCACGGCCGACGACAACAGCAGGAGCAGCACCAGTCCGGAGACGAAGATGCCCTGCGCCGCCGCGATCGGCAGCGCGCGGTAGACGACCAGCTGGGCCCCGAACCCGGCCGCCAGCGCCAGCGCGCCGACGATCCACAGCGGGCTGGTCGCCAGCACCCGGATCACGTGCAGCGGCCGGCCGGCGGAGAGCGCGGGCAGCGAGCCCAGGGCCCGCTTCTCCACAACGAACCCCACGCTGTACAGCGCGTTGGCGACCAGGGCCGCGCCGACACCCCACCACATGGCGCTACCTCCGCCGCGCGTGGGCCAGCAGGATGGAGGACGCCCCGGGCACCGCGCACGCCGCCCGGTCCAGCAGCCGCAGCGGGCGCGGCACCCCGTGGAAGGGGGCGCCCTTGACCGTCACGTCGGTGAAGCCGGACGCCGTCAGGAACGAGCGCAGCGCCCGGGCCGTGTACAGCCGCAGATGCCCCACCACCTCCGAGCCCGGACGGCCGTGGATCCCGCGCAGACTGACCTCCGAGAACACCGGCTGCACCCCGGCGAGCAGCAGCGCCCGGTTGTACCAGGCCGCCAGGTTCGGAGTGGACAGCATCAGATGGCCGCCGGGCCGCAGCACGCGGCGCAGCTCGTCCAACGCCTGGTCCGGGTCGACCAGATGCTCCAGGATCTCGCTGAACAGCACCGCGTCCGCGCACCCGTCGGCCAGCGGCAGCCCGCCGTGCTCCAGCTCCCCGCGCACCACCGCGCCCATCCGGGGCCGGGCCCGGCGCAGCGCGTCCTGCGACCAGTCGACGCCGATCAGCCGGTGCCCGGCGAGGATCGGGGCCGCCGCGGCCGCGGCCGTACCGTCACCGCACCCGATGTCGAGGATCACCTGCCCCGGTGCGTCCAACGCGTCGGCCAGCAGCCGGGCCTGCCGGAGGGTGCGCCCGGCGCCCGCGGCGAGGGGCACAGCCGGGTTCTCGTAGAAGTCCCGCAGTCCGGGCGGGGGAGTGGTGGCGTTGGTCATACGGTCTCCGAGGACGTCGAGGCCAGGTGGCGGGTGAACATCTCGCGCAGCCGTACGCCGTCCTCGTCGCCCAGCAGGGTGCGCGACCAGCGCAGCGCCAGATGGAGCCGGCCGCCCGTCGACGCCGTGGTGAAGGTCAGCCCCCGCGGCATCCGGGCGGGTGCGGAGAACCACACGGCCGTCGCCCGGCCCGCCTCCCCGAAGTCCAGCGGGTAGGGCACCCGGCCGATGTTGCTCAGGAGCGTCGTCGAGGTCCACGGCCCCGCCAGCACCCGCAGCCCCCGGGTGACCGCGGCCCGCGCCGCCACCGGCAGCAGCGGCGCGGTCAGCAGGGAGGCTGAACGGCCCAGCGGAGGCCGGGGGCGCGCCTTGAGCGCCCGGGTCCGCTCCGCGGTCGCCCGCAGCAGGGCGGCGACGTCCGTCCCGGGCAGCAGCTCCGAGGCGGCGAAACCGACCTCCACGAGCCGGGTGCCGTTCCCGATCGGCATCTCGGGCCCCCTTGTGCGGTCGTCGACCGGCATCGTGATCCGCAGCGGCCGGCGATCGGCCCCCGGCGCACCCTGCGCCCGGTTCCAGCCGGCCACCGTGAGGGCGGTGGCCACCATCAGCTGGTCGTTCACCGTGTACGGAACCCCCGACTCCCGTCGCGGTACCGGCAGTTCGACCAGCAGCAGGGAGTTGCCCGGCACGGCGCCGGGCCCCGGCGAGCCCGCCGCGATCCGGGCGGGCCGGGCCAGCGGGGCCGCCGGGGACTCCTCGGCCTGTGGCTCGGACGCCGGGCGCGCCGGAGCGGGCGCCGGCGGAACGCGGTGCGCGCCGTAGATCTCGGCGGCCGTCGCCGCCAGCCGCATGCACGCCGGACCGTCGAGGGCGGTGTGGTGCACGGTGAACACCAGCACACAGCCCTCCGTCCCCGGCTCCTCGACCACCTCCAGTCGCAGCGGCGGCGACGCCGTGAGCGGCGGGGCCTGGTCCAGCGCCCGCGCCCGGGCCCGGTCGAGGGCCCCGGGCGCGGACGGCGGGAAGGAGACCGGGTCCGCGTCGGCGCTCCCGGTCAGCTCCCACTCGTAGCGCCGGGCGAACGGGGAGCGGGGGCGCTCCCGCATCAGCGCCCGGGGGTGCCGGGCCAGCGCCTCGGCGAACGCGGAGCGCAGCCGCCCCTCGTCCACCCGGCCCGGCAGATGGATCTCGATGTGCACCGTGTTCGGCTCGGCCTCCTGCGCGCAGTGCCGGGCCACCTCGTCGACGACCGGGAAGGGCACCCGGGCCGGCGCCCCGGGCCGGGGCGCGCCGCCCCGGGCCCGGGGGTGTTGCGTGGTCGCCATCAGGTCTTCCCTCCGGGACCGGCCGGCGGCGGCTGCTGACCGCCGAGCCGCTGGGTCGTGCTGTCGCCGTCACCGCCGTCGCGCCCTTCCCTTCCGCCTTCGCCCGAGCCGGGCGCGTACCCGACTCCGGGTGCGGGAGGCGGAGTTCCCTGCGGGCGCTTCGGGTCGGTGGAGACCGTCCGGCCCGAGGGGGCGGCGGCCTGCGCCGGGACCGTGGGCGCCTCGCCACCGGCGGTGGCCGGTGCCGCCGTACCCCGGCCTCCGGCGGCCCGCCTGCCGAGCGGCTCGCGCCCGACTGTGACCAGGGCCGCGAACAGGCCGATCAGAGCGAGAAGTTGAGCCGTCGCACCGAACGCGCCCTCATCTATCGCGGTGCTCTCCCCGGTGCCCACCGCGGCGACGATCCCCGCGGCGGCCATCGCCGCGAACGCCACCGGCGCGAGCAGTCGTGGCCGGAAGTGCGCCAGGACGGCGAGCAGCGGAACGGCCACGGCGACCGGACCCGCGATCACCACGCCCACCAGCGTGAGGGCGACCGTGCCCAGGATCAGGCCCGGCCCGGGCGGCGCCGGCTGCTCCTCGGCCGCTGCCTCGGCCTCGTTACGGCCGGAGCCCTTCCGGCCCACCAGAGCGAGCACCACGAGCGCCAGGAACAGCACGCCCGCACCGATCAGACCCCACCGGTAGATCGAGGCCGGCTCGTACTCCATGGTGACCGTGCCGCCCTCACCCTCGGGCACCAGCCAGGCCTGCTGCCACCCGTCGATCCGCAGCGGCGTCAGCTCCTTGCCGTCCAGGGTGGCCTTCCACCCCTTGTTGTGGTTCTCGTGGAACTGGAGGTAGGAGGCCTCACCGGCCCCGACCTTCACGGTCCGCCGGTCGCCCTCGCCCTGCTCGACGTCCACCGAGCGCGGCGTCGCCGCCGCGGCCTCGGTGGCGCCGTTGTTCAGCGTGACGTCGGTGATGGCCAGCGGACCCTCGTCCCCCGCCTGCACGGTGGTGGACGAGGCGGCCAGCTCGACCTTGCTGTCGTCGGTGCACAGTGAGACCTCGATGGGCCTGCGCTGGGTCAGATCCCGCACCCGCCCCTCGGCCTTGGTCTCCAGGTACGTGCCGCCCACGGAGAGGACCGGGCCCTTGCCGCACGGCAGGCTGAACTTCTGGTCCGGTTTCGGCTGCGGAGAACGGAACTCCTCCAGAGCCGGGATGTAGACCTCGCTCAGCCCGACCGGCAGCTGCAACTGGCCGTCGGCCACCGGGTTGTGCACGGTCAGCGGCGCCGTCTTCGAGATGGTGATGTCCATCCGGTCGGTGTTGATGGGCGAGAAGCGGGCCATGCCGTTCTCGTCCACCGAGGCCACCGCCGTACCGTCCGGCGAACTGATCTGGACCTGCTCGGCGCGGGCCGACAGACCGCCCGCCGCGGCGAACACGATCTCGCCGACCGCCCGCTTCTCCGGCCACTTCAGCCGCAGTACGGGACGCTCGCCCGCGATCCACGCCGTGGTCAGGTCACCGTCGGTGAGGTTGCGGGGGCTGAGGTTGGTGCCCAGGCGCGCCGTGGAGTCGGCGGCCACCTCGATCTTGTCCCGCTCGCCCGTCAGCTCGAACAGCAGCTTGTCGAGCGCCTCGCCGGGCACCGGCAGCGCGGTGGCCGAGACGGTGTAGTCGCCCGCCTCGGGGGCGGTGAACTGCCGGCCGAGACCGACCTCGGCGGCCACGGACGACAGACCGCCCGGGTCGCTGCCGCGCTTGAGCGAGAACATCGTCGCGTCGGCGCCCTCGCGCGGCGCGTCGTTGGGAAGCTCCAGCATCCGGGTCACCTGCACACCCGGGATGGCGATGTCGGTGAATCCGGCCCCGGTGAGCCCCGGGCGCCCCTGCTGGGACTCCAGGATCGTCACCTTCAGCCAGGCGGCCTGCCCGGCGGGCGCGGCCACCTGCTGCGCCGAACCGTCGGTCCGCAGCGGGCTGTCCTTCGAGCCCTGGTCGGTCTCCACCCGGATCACGGTGGCGGCGGCCCGGACGTTGCCGCTGGGCAGCGGCGTCACCTGGATCGAGCTGGGGATGTCGGTGGGGGCGGAGAAGTCGACCCGCACCCACTCGTCCTTGGGCGCGCCGGGAGACCCCTCCGCCCAGCCGGTCGCCGGATTGCCGTCGAACGCGTTGACCGGGTCGTACTGCGGCAGATGGAACAGCCAGTTGCCCACCGAGGACGCGCTGACCGACTTCGCCCCGCGGATCACCGCCGTCGTCTGGTGCTTCGACCCGGACGTCGGCAGGATCTGCCGCGGCTCACGCCCCGGGTCCTGCGCCGCGTCCACGGCGTTGCGCTCGTCGGCGGTGTACGTGTACGAGGTGTTGGAGTTGACCAGCCCGAACCGGGTGTCGGCGCGCCGCAGTCCGTCGCCCGCCGCGTACAGCGACGGCCGTCCCAGACCCGGGTGCGCGTCACCGGCCAGCACGGTCGGCCGGCCCGCGATGGCGCCGTTCGCCGACAGCGGCAGCAGCGACTCGGGGCCACCGCTCACCACGGCCGTCGAGGCGACCGGGGTGGCCTCCGCCCGCCCGGGGCGCTCGGTGCCCTTCGGCGGCTCGTAGATCTCCACCGCCCGCTGGCGCGGATACAGGCCCTCGACCTGCACGGGGGTGTCCGCCGCGATCCGGCCGGCGGTCATCACCGGCCCGTACCCCTTGACGCGGCTGTAACCGGACGCCTCCAGGGTGCGCTTCACCGTGGTGGACGGGACGTAGCCCAGCTGGTCCGGGTCCAGGTCGTTGCGGACCACCACGTAGTGCAGCCCGGCCCGGTTCAGGTACTCGCTGAGCCCGGGGACCTCGCCGCCGGAGGTCAGGGCCTGCTCGACGGCGTCCATCGCCCGCCGGTTGCCGGGTGTGCCGAAGGGGACGTAATCACGCTGTGCGTACGGAGATTCGGCCAGCACGTCCAGCGGCTGGTCGATGGGGGAGCCCCAGGTGTAGATGCCGTGCGCGGTCGCCGGGACGACCAGCGCGCGGTCGTCCGGCGAGTTGTTCTTCAGCCAACTCCCGGTGCTCTCCCAGTAGTCGGGGACCTTCTGGAAGGAACCCGTCTGAAGGATCGAACCGTTGACGTACGGCCAGGCCAGACCGGGCAGCACGACCGCGGCGGCGACGACCGGCGCGAGCCGGCGCATCCGGGCCGGGTTCGGGCCCCGCCGGGAAGCGGCCACGGCGGCGACGCCGACGATGTGCGCAAGACCCAGGGCCAGCGCCAGCGCCAGGCCCGTCTGGAACTTGTAGATGTTCCGGAACGGCACCAGCCAGGTGTCCAGCCAGTCCTGCACGGTGCCGTGGAACAGACCGCCCAGCGCACCGCCGTACCCGGCGAGGGTGACGAGCGCGACGGACAGGACGGTCAGCACCAGCCAGCGGCGCTCGGGCAGATCACGCCGCGCCAGACCCGCGAGACCCAGGGCGGCGGCGAGCGCCGAACCCAGGATCGTGACGGTCGCGGTCGCGACGGTCCAGCCGGCCGGCAGCCAGGCCTCGCCGAAGTTCAGATAGCCCACCCAGTTGCCCGCGCCACGCAGAACCTCGGTCGCCGACATGGTGGTCGTGGTGGTGTACGAGGACTCCACGTACGGCATGAAGTTCTCGCCGAAGGTCCCCAGCAGCAGCAGCGGGACGATCCACCAGGCGGTCGCCATGATCACGCCCGGTATCCACCACAGCAGCAGCCCGCGCTTGCGCGGTCCGCCGGGACGGGACAGCAGATACAGCCCGACCGGCAGCAGAGAGGCGAGCGTGGAGGCGGCGTTGACCCCGCCCATCAGCGGGATCAGCAGCGCGGAGCGGACCGCCGCGATCCGCGGGGTCAGCCGCGGGTTGGTCAGCGGCAGCAGCACCCACGGCAGCAGGGCGCCGGGCAGCGCGGCGGCGGACGTCGAGCCCACCACGATGGTGTAAGTCGGCCACAGCGCGTAGACGACCGCGCCGAGCAGCCGGGTGGCCGGAGAGCCGACCCGCAGCCGCTCCGCCAGCCGCAGCGCGCCCCAGAAGGCGGTCGCCACGATGATCGACAGCCACAGCCGCTCGGCCAGCCAGGTGGGCACCCGCAGCAGTTCGGCGGTGCCGTAGTACGGCAGCATCGGCACGAGATAGCCGATGTACTGGTCGGCGATCCCGCCGAACCCGGACCGGCTGTGCCACAGCTCGCCCAGGTCGCCGAGGAACCGGCCGGGGGCCGTGACGACACCCAGCTTGGTGTCGAAGGTCATCCGCCCCGGCGACACCGCCAGGAACGCCACGAAGGCGGCGGCCCAGAACCCCAGGAGCCAGCGCCGGGAGCGAGCCTGCGGCGGGCCCTCGGCGGGGACGGTGGGCTCGGGGCCCGGGCCGTCCGGGGCCGCGGGCCGGGGTGGGTGGACAGCGCTGGTCATGAACACCGCCGGAGAATGAGGAGGAGGTTCCAGGTGGCGAACTCCCGCAGTACGGGGATCCGCGGCACGAGCTGGGGAAGGACGGGCCAGTAACGGGAGCGTGCGGAGAGAACGGTCACGTCACTGCGGCTTCGGACATGGCGCAGCGTGTCGCCGACGCCGATCCGGAAGAGGTTGTCGCCGAGGCGGTGCTTGGCCGGGCGGCCGGTGCGGCGCTCGTAGCGGCTCCGGGCGCGCTCGGCGCCCAGATAGTGCCAGGGGGCCCACTCGTGGCCGCCCCAGGGTGAGTACCAGTTGGTGAAGGAGACGTAGATCAGGCCGCCCGGGCGGGTCACCCGGGCCATCTCGCTGAGAAAGGTGTGCGGATCGGCGACGTGCTCCAGCACGTTGGAGGAGAAGCAGACGTCCGCCGCACCGTCGGCCAGCGGCAGCAGATAGCCGTCGGCGACGACCGTGTCCGCGCGCTTGCCGGGGCCGATCTCGGCCGTGTCCGGTTCGAAGAGGTAGCCGTGCGCGCCGCGTCGGCGGAATTCCCGGGTGAAGTACCCGTCGCCGCCGCCGATGTCCACGACGACCTTGCCCCGGACCGGACCGTGCCGCTCCACCTGGTCCGCGGCGTCGCGGGCCAGCAGGGTGTACGCCGTCGCCGGGTCGCCCTGCTCGCGCATGAAGGCGCGGAACAGGGCGGCCGAGCGCCGGAAGGAAGGGTCTTTCACGCGCTCGCACCGATCGCCGGGGCGTTCACGCCGCTGGTCGCCTCGGCGGCGACCGCCATGAACTGGCGGACACTGCTGGTCCACCGGAACGCGGCGGCCCGCTCCCGGGCGGCCTTGCCCATCGCCTCGCGCCGCTCGTCGTCCAGGGCGAGCGAGCACCAGGCCGCGGCGAAGGAGGACGCGCCCTGGGCGAGGATGCCCGTGACGCCGTCCTCGACGGAGTCGCGCAGTCCCGGCACGTCGAAGCCGAGGGTCGGGGTGGAGCGTGCGCCGGCCTCCGTGACGACCAGCCCCCACCCCTCCACGGCCGCCGGATGCAGCAGCATCCACGACGCGCAGAGCAGCCGGTGCTTCTCCGCCTCGGTGACATGGCCGGCGAACTCGACGCCGGGACCGGCGAGCCGCTCCAGGCGGGCCCGCTCGGGGCCGTCGCCGACGATGACGAGACGGCCGCCGGTGACCGGCCGGACCCGCTCCCACAGCTGGAGCAGCAGGTCGATGCGCTTGTAGTCGACGAGCCGGCCCAGCGCCGTGAACAGCGGGGTCTCGGACCGGTCGCCCTGCGGGCTCGGCTCCTCGACGCCGTTGTGCACCACTCTGATCCGGTGGTCGGGCACGCCCAGGTCGCGCAGCGCGCCCGCCGTGGACGGGGACACCGCGATCATCAGGTGGTCGCGGTAGGCCCGGGACAGGGCCCAGTGCTCCAGCCGCCGCCCGGCCCGTGCCACCGGCATCGGGAACCGCATGTCCCACAGGTCGGTGTGCACATGGTTGACCAGGCACACGGTAGGCCCGCGGTGCCACAGCGGGGCGAGATACGGCATGCCGTTGCAGACCTCGACCAGCAGGTCGCAGTCGCCGACCTGCCGGGCGAAGGCGGACCGCGCACCGAGGTAGTGACCCAGGTTGCCGCCCGCCGAGACGACTCGGTAGGGCCTGCGGGCGGCCTGGCCGCCGCACAGGAGGGTGACGTCGTGGCCCTGCTCGGTCAGGCCCGAGGCGAGCCGGTCGATCAGCAGCTCGGAGCCACCGGCGGCCGGGTTGCCCAGGTCGCGGTGGGCGAGGAAGACGATGCGTCGCGGGGCCGCCTGGACCCTGGAGGACGCCGGGCCCTGACCCTGGCGCGTGACTGCATCGAGCAGTGGGGGAGGAACGTGCTGGGGCATTGGGCGCTCCAACTCGGCTCGGGGTGCGGGGACTCGGGATGAGCGGAAAGAGGGGGGAGG
>NZ_JAFEUF010000185.1 GCF_016901035.1 Streptomyces durocortorensis | reverse complement strand
GCCCGCCGGCGGCTACCCCACCCCGCCCGCGCCGCAGCCCAACGGCTACGGCTACCCGCAGGCCCAGCAGGGGTACGGCTATCCGCAGAGGCCCGCCGGACAGTACGGCCAGCCCGGTCAGCCCGGGATGCCGCAGCCGGGGTACGGCTACCCGACCCAGCCGATGCACCCGCAGTACGGGGCCCCGCAGCCGGGCGGCGACGGCGGCGGCAAGAAGTTCTCCACCCAGATGCAGATCATCGTCGCGGCGGCCGTCGCCGTGGTGCTGATCATCGGCGCCGGGCTCATCTACTCCACCACCGGCGGTGACGACAAGGGCGGCAAGAACGAGGCCTCCTCGTCCGGCTCCACCGGCGGCGAGGGCAAGGGCGGCGAGGACGGCGGCCTGGCCGGCGGCAAGGAGAAGGCGCCCGCCAGCACCAAGTCCAAGGTCGCCTTCCAGATCCCGGAGCCGGAAGTCGACGACATCACCACGGTCGAGGGCTCCTGGCTCACCGACAAGGCGTACGTGAAGCCCGGCGTCGCCGAGATCATCGCCTACGACCGGGACAAGGGCACCGAGCTCTGGTCCGTCCCGCTGCCCGGCGAGGTCTGCACCGCCTCCCGGCACATGAGCAAGGACTACAAGACCGCGATCGTCTTCGAGGAGAAGAAGGCGACCAAGGAGGACAAGTACCCGTCGTGCAACCAGGTCGGCATGATCGACATGGCCGCCGGCAAGCTCGTGTGGAGCAAGGGCGTCACTTCCGCCACCGGCGGTGACCAGCAGGTCCGCTTCGACGAGGTCACGCTCAGCGGAACCACCGTCGCGGCAGGCGGCACCTCGGGCGGCGCGGGCTTCAAGCTGGCCGACGGCGCCGAGCTCTGGAAGCCGAAGGTCGGCTCGGACGGCTGCTACGACCGCGGTTACGGGGGCGGCGAAGCCCTCGCCGTGGTCCGCAGGTGCGGTGAGATCGACAGCCCGCAGCTCGCCATCGAGGCACTGAACCCGAAGGACGGCGCTCCGCTGTCCTCGTACAAGATGCCCGCGGGCATCGACTACGCCGCCATCGTCTCCACCAAGCCGCTGGTGGTCGCGGCCGATGTCGGCGACACCGCCGGCGACGGCAGCGGCATCTCCGACTTCTTCTCGATCGACGCGGCGACCGGCAAGCTGAAGGTCCGTATCTCTGCCGACGCCGAGCAGTACGCGGCCCGCTGCGGCTCCACCGATGTCGAGAAGTGCCAGAGCCTGGCCGTCGGCAACAACCGGCTCTACCTGCCGACCGAGAAGCACGACGGCACCAGTGAGTACGGCGACACCAACGAGATCGTCGCCTTCGACCTGACCACGGGCAAGCTCCTCGGCAACCGGGCCGACGCCGGCGACCGCTACAGCCTGGTCCCGATCCGCATGGACGGCACCAACGTCATCGCGTACAAGGAGCCCCCCTACGACAAGGGCGGCCAGATCGTCTCCATCGACGGCGAGACCTTCAAGCAGACCGTGCTGATGGAGAACCCGGACGACGAGGCGGTCCGGGAGGCGGAGCGGAGGTTCACCAGCGACCACTCCGAACTCCTCTACGCCGACGGGCACTTCTTCAAGTCGAAGAGCCTGGTCAGCAAGCGCAGCGTCATCGACGCCGACGACAAGCTCTATCTCGCCGTCGGCTACCGCACCGACTGACCACCGCGCTCCCCGGGGAGCGTCGTGCAGCACAAGGCCCCGCCGGTCGATCACCCCCACCGGCGGGGCCGATCGTTTTCCGCCGGTGAAGTGATCACCGACTGCCGGTCAACGAGCCCCGAATCGCGCAGAATTCGGCATTCTGGTGGGCTTCTCCCACGTAAGCGCCGCGCGGCACCGGGCGAGCGTGTAGCTTGCCGGGGCAGGAGTCCGGGGGGCCGGGCGTACAGGGCTTTTGGGGGCTGAGGACCGATGGGCGTGCGGCTCATGGTGGTCGACGATCACCGTCTGCTCGCCGAGGCACTCGCCTCGGCGCTGAAACTCCGCGGGCACCGGGTGCTCGCGGCGGCCGCGCCCACGTCCGGGGCCGCCGAACTGGTGGTCAGCAGAGCCCCGGAGGTCTGCCTGTTCGGTACGGCGTCGCCCGCCGCCCCCGGCGTCTTCGACCCGATCGCGCGCATCGGCCAGGAGCGCCCGCAGGTGGCGGTGGTGGTCCTCGGGCCGGTGCCCAGCCCGCGCGGGATCGCCGCGGCGTTCGCGGCCGGGGCCGCGGGGTACGTCCGGCACGACGAGCGCATCGAGGGCGTCGAGCGGGCGATGCTCAAGGCGCGGGCGGGGGAGAGCGCCATCGCCCCGCAGCTGCTGCGGAGCGCCTTCGCCGAGCTGCTCAACCCGGCGGCCCAGCCCGACGACGAGGGGCGGCGGCTGCTGCGGATGCTCACCCCGCGCGAGGCGGAAGTGCTGGTGCGGGTCGCCGAGGGCGAGGGCACCCGGCTGATCGCGGCCGGGATGGACATCGCCCCGAGCACCGCGCGCACCCATGTCCAGCGGGTCCTGATGAAGCTCGGGGTCGGCTCCCGGCTGGAGGCGGCCGCCCTCGCCGCCCGGACGGGACTGCTGGAGCGGGCCGCGGGGAACGGCGTCGCGCCGCAGGGCCCGTACACCCCGGAGGGAACGCCGCGCGGTACGCCGCAGGGGCCGTACGTCCCCGGGCAGAGCGGGTGACGGACGGCCCCTGCGGGACGTGACGGCCGGGCGGCGGGCTCACCGGTGGTGGGCGGCCGGGCAGTGGGCTCACCGGTGGCGGGCGGCCGGACGGCGAGGGGATCAGCCCGCGCCGGACCCCGGCTCCCGCTCCGGCTCCGCTTCCGGGGCCGCCGGGGCCTCGGCCGGGCGCAGCTTCATCCAGACCAGGAAGAACAGGCCGAGCGCCAGCATGGCGAGGCCGGTCCACAGGTTGATGTGCACGCCCTCGGCCTTCTTCAGGTCGGCGTCGGACGGGCTGAGTCCGGCGATGGTGACGATCACTCCGTAGACCACGAACAGGCCGCCGATGATCCGCCGGATGTCGAAGAGACGGGCCGCGGTCGCGGACTTGCGCTCCAGCTCGGAGACTTCCTTGTGCAGGTCGGACATGGTGAGTGCCTCCGATCAGAACGAGTAGGGGATGTAGCACGCGGCGGCGAGCACGATCGCGCCCCAGCCGAGCAGGGCCGGCTTGCGGTACCAGGCCTTGTCGGCCTCCTCCAGCTCCTCGTCGGGGCTCGGCGACTCGGTCCCGTACACCAGACCGGCCAGCTCCGCTTCGGGCTTCGGCGCGGTGAAGAGGGTGACGACGACCATGACGACGGCTCCGGCGACGAAGCCGACGATCGCGGAGACGAAGTTGGCTCCCTGGTCGGAGGGGATGTCGATGATCCCGCCCTTGTAGATCCAGAAGTAGTTGATCATCGCGGCGGCGGTGCCCGCGACCAGGCCCCAGACACCGGACTTCATCGAGGCGCGCTTCCAGAACATGCCGATGATGAAGACGACGAACATCGGGACGTTGAAGAACGAGAACAGCGTCTGGAGGTAGCTCATGATGTTCGAGAAGCTGGCGGCGATGAACGCCGTGCCGATCGAGGCCAGCACGCCGATCGCGGTGATCAGCCGCCCGAAGCGCAGGTAGTACGTGTCCGGCTTGTCCTTCACCACGTACCGCTGCCAGATGTCGGTGGTGAACACGGTGTTGAACGAGGACACGTTGGCCGCCATGCCCGCCATGAACGCGGCGAGCAGACCGGTCACCGCGATGCCGAGCACACCGTTGGGCAGCAGCTCCTGCATCAGCAGGGGTATCGCGTCGTTGTAGGTCAGGTCGGAGTCCGGGGTGCCGATCTTGGGCACGATCACGGCGGCGACCAGGCCCGGGATCATCACCGCGAAGACGATGAAGATCTTCGGGAAGGCGGCGATCAGCGGGGTGCGCTTGGCGGCGGAGAGGTTCTTCGCGGACAGCGCGCGCTGCACCTCGGCGAAGTTCGTCGTCCAGTAGCCGAAGGACAGCACGAAGCCGAGGCCGAGGATGATCGTCAGCCAGTTGGCGCCCAGCGGGTTGGGGTCACCGATGCCGGTGCCGCCCCAGGCGGTCATGAAGTCCCCGCCGTGCTGCTTGGTCAGCGAGTCGCTCATGGCGTCCCAGCCGCCGACCCGCTTGAGGCCGAGGACGGTGAGGGGGATCAGCGCGGCGAGGATGACGAAGAACTGGAGCACCTCGTTGTAGATCGCCGAGGAGAGCCCGCCAATCGTGATGTAGACCAGCACGAACAGGCCCGCGACGACGATCGCGACCCACTGCGGCCAGCCGAGGAGCGCCTCCACGACGATCGACAGGGCGTAGAGGTTGACGCCCGCGATGAGGATCGCCGCGAAGGCGAAGAGCACCGAGCTGAGCAGGTGCGCGGACTTGTCGAACCGCTGGAGCAGGAACTCCGGCACCGAGCGCACCTTGGAGCGGTAGTAGAACGGCATCATCACCAGGCCGAGGAAGACCATGGCGGGGATGGCGCCGATCCAGTACCAGTGCACCACCGCGACGCCGTACTGCGCGCCGGTGGCCGCCATGCCGAGGATCTCGGTGGCGCCGAGGTTCGCCGCGACGAAGGCGAGCCCGGTCACCCAGGCGGGCAGGGACCGTCCGGAGAGGAAGAAGTCGAGGCTCGTCTTGACGCTGGCACGGGCCATGAAGCCGATGCCGAGGACGACGACGAAGTAGATCGCCAGGATGGCGTAGTCGAGCCCGTTCGTGGGGAGCCGAAGCCCTTCGGCCAGAGTCTGCATGGGGGTACTCGCTTCGTATCGCGAACTTAACCCGACGGAACTTACGCCGTCATGTTCGAGAAATGAACAGTCTCCTTGGGGTTCTTTGTTTGATCGTGATCGAGTGCGGTTGATTGTCCAGGTATGGGCCCAGGTGTCTGGTAGGCGTCCGGCGTTCGCGCGGGCATTGACTGAGGTGTTCGCTTGTGATTTGTTATGTGCGATTATGTTGGAGGGATCTGGTGGAGGACCCTGGTGAAGAAGACGGTGACGACCCTCGCCGACGGCCGTGAGCTGATCTACTACGACGCCGCGGACGACACCGTCCGCGACGCCGTCGACCAGCGCCCCCTGGACCCGGTCTCGACCTCGTCCGAGATCCGCCGCGACCCGCTGCTCGGCGACGCGGTCGCCATCGCCTCGCACCGCCAGGCCCGCACCTACCACCCTCCGGCCGACGCCTGCCCGCTCTGCCCCACCCGGGAAGGGCGGCAGAGCGAGATCCCCGACGACCACTACGACGTCGCGGTCTTCGAGAACCGCTTCCCCTCGCTCGCCGGTGACTCCGGCCGCTGCGAGGTCGTCTGCTTCACCTCCGACCACGACGCGTCCTTCGCCGACCTCACCGAGGAGCAGGCCGCGCTCGTCCTCGCCGCCTGGACCGACCGCACCGCCGCCCTCGCCGCCCTCGACCAGGTCACCCAGGTCTTCTGCTTCGAGAACCGCGGCGCCGAGATCGGCGTCACCCTCGGCCACCCGCACGGCCAGATCTACGGCTACCCCTTCGTCACCCCGCGCACCGAGCTGATGCTCCGCTCGGCCGCCCGGCACCGCGAGGAGACCGGCGCCAACCTCTTCGACGCCGTGGTCGCCCGCGAGGAGAAGGACGGCTCACGCGTCGTCCTCGCCACCGACCACTGGATCGCCTTCGTCCCCTACGCGGCGCACTGGCCCTACGAGGTCCACCTGTACCCCCGCCGCCGCGTCCCCGATCTGCGGGAGCTGGACGAGGGTGCGCGGACAGAGTTCCCACAGGTCTATCTGGAACTCTTGAGGCGCTTCGACCGGATCTTCGGACCTGGCGAGCCGCCGACCCCGTACATCTCCGCCTGGCACCAGGCGCCGTTCGTGGCCGACGGCCGGGAGGACTTCGCCCTGCACCTGGAGCTTTTCACCATTCGCCGGACCTCCGGCAAGCTGAAGTTCCTCGCGGGGTCCGAGTCCGGCATGAGCGTGTTCATCAACGACGTGCCGCCGGAGGCCGCGGCCGAGCGACTGCGAGAGGTAGCGAGCCAGTGAGCAACCCCCAGAGCGTGTCCCACCCGTCCAAGAAGTACCTGGTCACCGGCGGTGCCGGATACGTCGGCAGCGTCGTCGCCCAGCACCTGCTGGAGGCCGGGCACACGGTCACCGTCCTCGACGACCTCTCCACCGGCTTCCGCGCCGGCGTCCCGGCCGGCGCCACCTTCATCGAGGGCCGCATCCAGGACGCCGCCCGCCACCTGGACCCCTCCTACGACGGCGTCCTGCACTTCGCCGCGTTCTCCCAGGTCGGCGAGTCCGTCGTGAATCCCGAGAAGTACTGGGTCAACAACGTCGGCGGCACCACCGCCCTGCTCGCCGCCATGCGCGAACACGGCGTCCGCACCCTCGTGTTCTCCTCCATCGCCGCCACCTACGGCGAACCGGTCTCCAGCCCCATCACCGAGGCCGACCCCACCGCCCCCACCAGCCCCTACGGCGCGTCCAAGCTCGCCGTCGACCACATGATCAGCGGCGAGGCCACCGCCCACGGCATGGCCACCGCCTCGCTGCGCTACTTCAACGTGGCGGGGGCGTACGGGAGTTGCGGCGAGCGGCACGACCCCGAGTCCCACCTCATCCCACTCGTCCTCCAAGTCGCCCTGGGCAAGCGCGAGTCGATCAACGTCTTCGGGGACGACTACGACACCGCCGACGGCACCTGCGTCCGCGACTTCATCCATGTCGACGACATCGCCGACGCCCACCTGCTGGCCCTCACCGCCGCCGCCCCCGGCGAGCACCTGATCTGCAACCTCGGCAACGGCAACGGCTTCTCGGTCCGCGAGGTCATCGAGACCGTCCGCAAGGTCACCGGCCACCCGGTCCCCGAGACCGCCGCCCCCCGCCGCGGCGGCGACCCGGCCGTCCTCGTCGCCTCCGCCGCCACCGCCACCGAGCGCCTCGGCTGGCAGCCGTCCCGCGCCGACCTGGCCGGAATCATCGCCGACGCCTGGCAGTTCGCCCGCCGAGAGGACACCACCACCCCATGACCCAGCACGCCGAACCGACCGTGACCGCCGCCGAGGAACACCGGGCCGACCCCGCCGCCACCTTCGCCGAGCTGTACGGAAGCGAGCCCGACGGCATCTGGGCCGCACCCGGACGAGTGAACCTGATCGGCGAGTACACCGACTTCAACGACGGCTTCGTCATGCCGCTCGCCCTCCCGCACACCGCCGTCGCCGCCGTCTCCCGCCGCGACGACGGCGTCCTGCGGCTCTACTCCACCGACGTCCCCGGCGGCGTCGTCTCGCTGCGCACCGACGCACTCACCCCGCACTCCGGCCACGGCTGGGCCGCCTACCCGGCCGGGGTCCTCTGGGCGCTGCGCGAAGCCGGGCACCCGGTCACCGGGGCGGACATCGCGTTGACCTCCACCGTGCCCACCGGCGCCGGGCTCTCCTCGTCCGCCGCCCTCGAAGTCGTCACCGCGCTCGCCCTGAACGACCTCTTCGAGCTGGGCCTGAGCCCGGCCGAGCTGGCCGTGATCGGCCGCCGCGCCGAGAACGACTTCGTCGGCGTGCCCTGCGGGATCATGGACCAGATGGCCTCGGCCTGCTGCACCGAGGGCCACGCCCTCCACCTGGACACCCGCGACCTCTCGCTGCGCCAGGTCCCTTTCGACCTGGCCTCCCAGGGGCTGACGCTCCTGGTCGTCGACACCCGGGTCAAGCACGCTCTCGGCGACGGGGCGTACGCGGAGCGCCGGGCCGGCTGCGAGGAGGGCGCCCGGCTGCTCGGCATACCGATGCTGCGCGACCTGCCGTACGAGAACCTCGCCACGGCGCTGGCCACCCTCGCCGACGCCGGGGCGGACGAGTCGGTCATCCGTTACGTACGCCATGTCGTGGGCGACAACCGCCGGGTCGAGCAGGTCATTTCCCTGCTCGACGCGGGCGACGTCCGCGCCGCGGGCCCCGTCCTGAACGCGGGCCACCTCTCGCTCCGGGACGATCTGCGGGTCTCCTGCCCCGAGTTGGATCTCGTGGTCGAGGCGGCGAACGCGGCAGGGGCGCTCGGCGCGCGGATGACCGGGGGCGGCTTCGGCGGCTCGGCGGTCGTCCTCGTGGAGGAGTCGGCGGCCGGAACGGTGGCCAAGGCGGTCAGCGAGGCGTTCGCGGCGGCCGGACACGCGGCCCCGGGGATCTTCGACGCCATCCCGTCGGCCGGGGCACGCCGACTGCGCTGAGCCCGGTACCGGTCCTGGCCCTGGCCCTGGCCCCGGTACCGGTCCTGCTCCGGCGTCCCGCGCTCACAGGTCCTTGACCAGGATGAACTCGGTGACGCCGGGTGGGTAGTCCGCGACCCGGCCGATCTCCTCGTACCCCTGCCTGCGGTAGAAGCCGGGGGCCTGGAAGTCCCAGGTCTCCAGCCGCGAGCGGGTGCAGGCGCGCTCGGTGCGGGCGGTCCGTTCGGCCTCGGCGAGCAGACGCGCGCCGAGGCCCGAGCCCCGGTGCGGGGCGTCGACCCAGAGCAGATCGACGTGCAGCCAGTACGCCCAGGTCCGCCCGGTCAGCCCGCCGGCCAGGGCCCCGTGCTCATCCAACGCCCACACCTCCAGCGGGACTTCGTGCTCGGCGGAGGTGGAGAGCAGCGCACGCAGGCCGGCCGAAGCGGCGACGTTGTCCTCGTGCAGACGCCCGCTCAGCAGAATGCGACGTTCTCTGTCTACTTCTGTCTCAAGACGGAACATGAAGCACACCCTAAACACCAGGGGAAACACCTGAGGCAACCAGTTCGTCGAATCGCCTTCCCCTCGTGGCCCCCGCCCGTACGCTGATGCTCAGCACCGGTGGGGGCCGGTGTCGATTCAGGGGAGCGAGAAAGCCGGGTACGGCGCCCGGGGCAGGGCGGCAGGCGGTTCGACGACGGCGGTCGTCGGCGCGGCAGGCCGCAGCGAAGCCCCGGCGCCGTACCCGTAGCTGTCCGCCCCCACCGATGGGGGGTTCTGTGGCGCGTATCCGGGTTCTCGTGGTCGACGACCACCGCATCTTCGCCGAGTCGCTCGCGGCCGCCCTCGCGGCCGAACCGGACGTCGACGTCTTCGCGGCGGGCAGCGGCCCGGCCGCGCTGCGCGCGCTGGAGCGCGCGGCCGCCGAGGGGCGCGGTTACGACGTGCTCCTGGTCGACGCCGAGCTGGGCGCCCCGACGAGCGGCGAGCCGCCTGCCGTCCCCGCGCCCCGGCAGGAAGGGGCGGCCGTCGTCGACGGCATCGCGCTGGTCGCCGGGGTCCGCGCGGCCCGGCCCGCCGTGCGGTCGGTGGTGCTCGCGGAGAAGGACGATCCGCGGGCCGCCGCCCGGGCGCTCCAGGCGGGAGCCTCGGGCTGGGTGGCGAAGGACTGCTCGCTGCAACGGCTGCTGTCGGTGATCCGGGGCGTGCTGCGCGACGAGACGCATCTGCCGCCCGCCCTGCTCACCGGCGTCCTGCGGGAGCTGACCGCCGCCCGCAAGCACCGCACCGAGAGCGAGCGGCTGGTGGAGTCGCTGACGCCCCGGGAGCGCGAGGTGCTGCGCTGCATGGTGGCCGGGCTCGGCCGCAAGGCGGTCGCCGAGCGGCTGTTCCTGTCCCCGCACACGGTGCGCACCCATATGCAGAACGTCCTGGGCAAGCTCGGGGTGCACTCGACGCTGGCGGCGGTGGCGCTGGCCCGCCGGGCGGGGGTCGGCCCAGCCGAGCCGGTGATCCGCCCGCTAGGTGGGGATGTTGTCGAACGGGGCGGTCAACTGGCGCAGTAGCCCGGCCAGTTCGCCGCGCTGGGCGCGGGACAGCTCGGCGAGGATCGCGCGCTCCTGGGCGAGCAGTCCGGCCAGCGACTGGTCGGCCTTGTCGCGCCCCTCGGCCGTGAGGCGGACGAGGACGCCGCGCCGGTCACTGGGGTCGGGCAGCCGCTCGACGAGGTTCTTCTTGGTGAGCCGGTCGATGCGGTTGGTCATCGTGCCCGAGGTGACCAGCGTCTGGGTGAGGAGCTGCCCGGGGGAGAGCTGGTAGGGCGCGCCGGCCCGGCGCAGCGAGGTGAGAACGTCGAACTCCCACGGCTCCAGGTTGTGCTCGGAGAAGGCTATGCGGCGGGCCCGGTCGAGGTGGCGTGCCAGACGGGAGACGCGACTGAGCACCTCGAGTGGTTCCACATCGAGGTCGGGGCGCTCGCGGCGCCATGCAGCGACCAGTCGGTCGACCTCGTCCTCCATGTCGATCAGTGTAGATGGTCCCTCGACATGAAGTCTCTTGAATTCAAGTGTCTTGACATCAAGAGATTCTCGGCGTGATCCTGTTCCCCATGACCGCACCCCACCAGCCCTCCTGGGATCCGCAGCAGTACCTGCGCCACGCGGACCACCGCACGCGTCCCTTCCGCGACCTCCTGGCCCGCATCGGCGACCTCCCCGGCCACCCCGCACCCCGCATCGCCGACCTCGGATGCGGCGCGGGCAACGTCACCACCCTCCTCGCGGAGCGCTGGCCGAACGCCCGGATCACCGGCTACGACACCTCACCCGAGATGCTCGCCGAAGCCGCCGCCCACGCCCGCCCGCCCCTGCTCGACTTCGCCGAGGCCGACGCCGCGACCTGGACGCCCACCGAGACGTACGGCCTGGTCGTCTCCACCTCCGCACTCCAGTGGATCCCCGGCCACGCCGACCACTTCCCCCGCTGGCTCGACGCCCTCGCCCCCGGCGGCACCCTCGCCTTCCAGGTCCCGAGCAACTTCACCGCCCCCAGCCACACCCTCTTGGCCGGCCTCCGCGAATCCGCCCGCTGGCGCCCCCTGCTCCACGGCGTCGGCGACCGCAGCGCTTCCGTCCTGGACCCCACCGACTACCTCACCCGCCTCCGCGACCTCGGCTGCACGGCGGACGTCTGGGAGACCACCTACCTCCAGACCCTGCACGGCGACGACGCGGTCCTCGACTGGGTCAAGGGCACCGCCCTGCGCCCCGTCCTCACCGCGCTCGCCGACGACCCCGCCGCCCGCGACGCGTTCCTCACCGCCTACCGCGACCTGCTCCGCGAGGCCTACCCGCCCGGCCCGTACGGCACGGTCTTCCCGTTCCGCCGCATCTTCGCCGTAGCCCGCAAGGAGAAGTGATGACCGCCTCCGGCTCCGCGCCTGTCGGCCTCGCCGCCGTCGACCACGTACAGCTCGCCGCCCCGCCCGGCGCCGAGGACGCCCTGCGCACCTACTACGTCGACGCCCTGGGCATGACCGAGATTCCGAAACCCCCGGTGCTCGCCGCCCGCGGCGGCTGCTGGTTCGCCGCCGGCCCGGTCCAGCTCCACCTGGGCATCGAGGAGGACTTCCACCCCGCGAAGAAGGCCCACCCGGGCCTGCGCGTCACCGGTATCGAGGCCTACGCGGCCCGCCTGGAGTCCCACGGCGTGACCGTCACCTGGGACGGCGACCTCCCCGGCCACCGCCGCTTCTACGCCCACGACCCGGTGGGCAACCGGCTGGAGTTCCTGGAGCCGGACGCGTAACCGGGCCTGCTCTACAGCGCTGCGAGCGCCTCCGCCGAGATGTCGATGTCCACCGGGAACGGCACACCCGTCTTCAGCCGGTCGTGATGGATCCCGGTCAGCGCGTACGCCTTCGTCACCGGGTCCAGCTCGTAGACCCGCACGACGGGGTGCTGGTCGGTGCCGGTCATCTCGACCAGCCAGAAGTGCGGGATGCCGGCGGTCGCGTACTTGTGCGGCTTGGCCTCACGGTCGCGGGCCTCGGAGTCGGGGGAGACGACCTCGACGGCGAGGAGAACGTCGGCGGCCTGGTACCGCGTCACGTCGAGTCCTGTGATCGCCTCGGTCCGCACGACGGAGACGTCCGGCTCCGGAGCGTTCCGCCGATCCAGCACTACGGTCATCTCCCGGCGCACCCTCACCTCCGGGGGCGCCGTACTGCGCAGTCCCGTCATCAGCAGATCGATCATCGTGCTGTGAAAGTCTCGCTGCGGACTCACGAAAACCAGGCTCCCGTCGATCAGCTCGGTGTGCGGCGGGAGATCGGGCAGCGTGAACAGATCGTCCACGGTGTATCCGTCCTGCGGGGGCACCGGCCAGCGGGAGCTGTGCGCGGTGGTCGGCTCGGCGGTCATGGTTCCTCCCATGGACGAATCCTCTGCCCTCCCGACCACCCTACGGCGGGAAATCCGCACGCGTCATCACAACGGGTGACGGCGTGCGGGAGGGTTACGTGATCAGCCCCGATCAGCTCTTCCGGTGCCCTATCAGCCGCGGCTTCGCCTCCAGGTTCTCCAGCCCGTGCCAGCACAGGTTCACCAGGTGGGCGGCCACCTCCGCCTTCTTCGGCTTCCGTACGTCCAGCCACCACTGGCCCGTCAGCGCGACCATTCCCACCAGCGCCTGCGCGTACAGCGGGGCCAGCTTCGGGTCGAAGCCGCGGGCCTTGAACTCCAGGCCCAGGATGTCCTCCACCTGCGTGGCGATATCGCTGATCAGGGAGGCGAAGGTGCCCGTCGACTGCGCCACCGGCGAATCCCGCACCAGGATCCGGAAACCGTCCGTGTACGACTCGATGTAGTCCAGCAGCGCGAACGCCGCCTGCTCCAGCAGTTCGCGCGGATGGCCCGCCGTGAGCGCTCCCTGCACCATGTCCAGCAACTGGCGCATCTCGCGGTCGACCACCACCGCGTACAGGCCCTCCTTGCCGCCGAAGTGCTCGTACACCACCGGCTTGGAGACCCCGGCGCGCGCCGCGATCTCCTCCACCGACGTGCCCTCGAAGCCCTTGTCGGCGAACAGGGCGCGCCCGATGTCCAGCAGTTGCTCGCGGCGCTCCTTCCCCGTCATCCGGACCCGCCGGGCCCGGCGGGAGGGGGAAGTCCTGCTCTTCTCGCTGCCTGTGCTGGAGTCCGTCGCCACGTCGTCAATCATGCCGCGTCGGCCGGTACGGACGTGCGCCGGGAGTCGATACGCGCGGCATCCGGCCAGCGCACGTCGTAGGCCCAGCCCAGCTTCTCGAACCAGCGGATCAGCCGGGCGCTGGAGTCGATCTGCCCCCGCATCACCCCGTGCCGGGCGCTCGTCGGGTCCGCGTGGTGCAGGTTGTGCCAGGACTCGCCGCACGACAGGACCGCCAGCCACCACACGTTGCCCGACCGGTCACGCGACTTGAACGGCCGCTTGCCCACCGCGTGGCAGATCGAGTTGATCGACCAGGTCACGTGGTGCAGCAGGGCGACCCGCACCAGCGAACCCCAGAAGAACGCCGTCGCCGCGCCCCACCACGACATCGTCACCAGACCGCCCACCAGCGGCGGGATCGCCAGCGAGACGATCGTGAAGGTCAGGAAGTGGCGCGAGACCGCCCGGATCGCCGGGTCCTTGATCAGATCGGGGGCGTACTTCTGCTGCGGCGTCTGCTCCTCGTCGAACATCCACGCGATGTGTGCCCACCACAGCCCCTTCATCAGGGCCGGCAGGCTCTCCCCGAACCGCCACGGCGAATGCGGGTCGCCCTCCGCGTCCGAGAACCGGTGGTGCTTGCGGTGATCGGCCACCCACCGCACCAGCGGCCCCTCCACCGCCAGCGAGCCCATCACGGCCAGCGCGATCCGCAACGGCCGCTTCGCCTTGAACGAGCCGTGGGTGAAATACCGGTGGAAGCCGATCGTGATCCCGTGACAGCCGATGTAGTACATCGCCACCAGCAGACCGATGTCGAGCCAGCTCACCCCCCACCCCCACGCCAGCGGCACCGCCGCGACCAGCGCCACGAACGGCACCACGATGAACGCCAGCAGCGCGAACTGCTCGATCGACCGCTTGCTGTCGCCGCCCAGCGTGGCGGAAGGCTGCGGTGTCGCCGTCGCCCCGGGCGGCTCGGTCTCGTCGATCACGGGAGGAGTGCTCGGCATGGGGGGATACCTCTGAGGGTGAGGGAGAAGGCTCGGACGGCCGTGGCTACGGTTCCGTAACCTACGGCTTGGTAAGTATGGCAGTGACGGGCCCCACAACACGAGAGGCCGCTCCAACCCGTCCCACGCGGTAGCCCGCCCGTCACCGGGGTAGGGGGTAACCGCCCGGGTGCGCCCGCGGCGGCGGCCGCGACCCCTGCGGGGCAACGGACACGCCGCCTGCGACGACACCTATCCTGGGAGGGTCGGACAGCGCGGTCCGCACCCGCTCGTCGGGGCGTGGCGACAGCACCGCTGCCAGCCGCAGGGCCCCGGACCCCGCCACCC
>NZ_JAFEUF010000184.1 GCF_016901035.1 Streptomyces durocortorensis | reverse complement strand
GCGGGGCGCCGGACCTCGCCGCGTACGACGCGTGGATACGGGAGTTCGCCCAAGGGCTCGGCGCGGGGGCGGCGATCGTGATCCTGGAGCCGGACGCCATCGCCCTCTCCGACTGCCTCAGCGCCTCCGGCCGGGCCGCCCGCTTCGCCTCGCTGGCCCGTGCCGGACGCACCCTGCGTACCGCGAACCCCCAAGTCCGGGTCTACTTCGACGGCGGCCACTCGGGCTGGCACGCTCCCGCGAAACAGGCCGCCGCGCTCAGGGCCGCCGGAGCGGCCGCCGACGGCGACGGCATCTTCACCAATGTGGCCAACTTCCACCGCACCGCCGACGAGACCGCCTACGCCCGCCGGGTCCTCGCCGCACTCGGCGGCCCGGCCACCCTCGGCGCGGTCGTCGACACCAGCCGCAACGGCAACGGCGCGCCCGCCGCCGGTGAGTGGTGCGACCCGGCGGGGCGCGCCTTGGGGCAGACCCCGACGACCCGGACCGGGGAAGCCCGGATCGACGCGTACCTGTGGGTCAAGCTGCCGGGGGAGTCGGACGGCTGCTCGGGCGCGGCGGGCTCCTTCACTCCGGAGTACGCCTACGCCCTGGCCACGGGGTGAGCCGCGGGCCGTCGCCGTACGGCTCAGGTTTTGTCGGGCCCCTCGGTCCCCGGCTTCTCGTCGTACGCCGAGGTCCCCGAATCCAGCAGCGGTTCCTGGGTCTTGAGGTGGGCCGGGGCGAAGGCCCGCAGCACGTGGTAGCCGGTGATCACGACGATCGTGCCGAGCGCGATACCGCCCAGCTCGAAGCTGTCGGTGATCTTCAGGCTGACCCCGCCGACGCCGATGATGATGCCCGCCGCGGCCGGGACGAGGTTCAGCGGATTACGCAGGTCCACCCGGCCGTTGAGCCAGATCTGCGCGCCCAGCAGGCCGATCATCCCGTACAGGATCACCGTGATCCCGCCGAGCACCCCGCCCGGGATCGCCGCGACGACCGCGCCGAACTTGGGGCACAGGCCGAAGAGCAGCGCGAAGCAGGCGGCGGCCCAGTAGGCGGCCGTGGAGTAGACGCGGGTCGCGGCCATCACACCGATGTTCTCGGAGTACGTGGTGTTGGGCGGCCCGCCCACGGCGGTGGAAAGCATCGACGCGGCGCCGTCCGCCGCGATGGCGGTACCGAGCTTGTCGTCCAGCGAGTCGCCGGTCATCTCGCCCACGGCCTTCACGTGCCCGGCGTTCTCCGCGACCAGCGCGATCACCACGGGCAGCGCCACCAGGATCGCCGACCACTCGAAGGCCGGCGCGTGGAAGGTCGGCAGCCCGATCCAGTCGGCCTTGCCGACGGCGGAGAGGTCCAGGCGCCAGTGGTCGACGGCCTCCGGCCCGCCCGCCGGGGAGTGGATCTTCCCGAAGACCAGGTCCAGCACCCAGGACAGCAGGTACCCGAAGACCAGCCCCAGGAAGATCGCGATCCGGGAGAGGAAGCCGCGCAGGCACACCACGGCGAGGCCGGTGAACAGCATCACCGTCAGCGCCGTCCACTGGTCCTGCGGCCAGTACGTGGAGGCGGTCACCGGCGCCAGGTTGAAGCCGATCAGCATCACCACCGCGCCCGTCACCACCGGCGGCATCGCCGCGTGGATGATCCGCGCGCCGAACCGCTGCACGGCGAGACCCACCAGGAACAGGGCCACCGCGACCGCGAACACCGCACCCGTGATGGTGGCGACATCCCCGCCGCTCGCCCGGATCGTGGCCGCGACGCCGACGAACGAGAGCGAGCAGCCCAGATAGCTGGGCACCCGGCCCTTGGTCGCCAGCAGGAAGATCGCGGTCGCGACCCCGGACATCATGATCGCGAGGTTCGGGTCGAGTCCCATCAGGACCGGGGCCACGAACGATGCTCCGAACATCGCCACCACGTGCTGGGCGCCGAGTCCGAACGTACGGGGCCAGGAGAGCCGTTCGTCGGGGCGGACGACCGCCCCGGGCGCGGGGGTCTTCCCGTCGCCGTGCAAGGTCCAGCGCACGCCGAGGCTCATTGGTTGCTCCCTGAAGGTCTGCTCGGTGTGCCGGCCGGTCTGCGACGTCGCGCGACCCGGGGTTCGGTGTTCACCTGCGGAAAGATCAGCGCCATGGTAGTGGTGCGCCAGGTGGAGGCCGCGAGGAGGTCATCCACCGCGCGCGCCGCCGTACCAGGCTCGTGCGCGATCGGTCACCCCACCGCGCCGCCGCGTCAGCCTCCGGCGGCGCTCTTCGTCGTCGTACCCTCGCCGACCGCCGAGCCGGTGACCTTGCGGTCGGCCGACCGCAGCACCCCGGCGCCCAGCACCAGGCCGAAGGCCAGCACCGTCACCACGCCGAACGACACCACCAGCGAGGTCGCCTCGGCCAGCGAGCCGATCGCGGAGGGGGCGATCAGACCCGAGGTGTACGTGATGGTGGCGACGCCCGCGATGGCCTGGCTCGGGTTCGGCCCGCTGCGCCCCGCCGCGGCGAACGCCAGCGGGACCACGACCGCCACGCCGAGGCCCAGCAGCCCGAAGCCGCACATCGCGGCCGCGGGGGAGGGCGCGAACACGACCAGCAGCCCGCCCGCGGTGGCCATCACTCCGCCGGTCCGCACCGTGCGGACCGCGCCGAACCGGTCGACGATCCGGTCCCCGGCGATCCGGGCCACCGCCATCATCAGGGCGAACGCCGTGGTGGACGCGGCCGCGAGACCGTCCGAGCTGTCCAGGACGTCCCGCAGGTAGACCGCCGACCAGTCCAGGCTGGCCCCCTCGGCGAACACCGCGCAGAACCCGATCGCCCCGATGATCAGGGCCGACTTCGGCGGCAGGGTGAACCGCGGCGGCGGCTCCTCGTCCGGGTGGCTCTGGATGTCGAGGACGTCCCGGCAGGCGATCAGGCCCAGCGCCGTGAGCACCAGGGCCGCGACGAGGTGGTGCGTCCGGGCGTCGGTCGCGGTGTGGGCCGCGACCGTGCCCGCCGCCGAACCGATCAACGCGCCCACGCTCCACATGCCGTGCAGTCCCGACATGATCGACTTGTCGAGACGGTTCTCCACCTCGACGCCCAGCGCGTTCATGGCCACGTCGGACATCCCCGCCGTCGCCCCGTAGACGAACAGCGCGGCGCACAGGGTGAGGAGGTTCGGCGCCAGCGCGGGCAGGATCAGCGCCAGGGTCCACAGCGCCAGCAGCCCCCGCAGCGCCGTACGGGCCCCGAAACGATGGCTGATCCGGCCCGCCAGCGGCATCGCGATCGACGCACCGATCGCCGGGAAGGCCAGCGCCAGGCCGAGCTGGCCCGCGCTCACCCCCGCGTGGTCCTGGATCCACGGCACCCGGGTCGCGAAGCTGCCGGTCACCGCCCCGTGGACGGTGAAGACCGCGGCGACGGCGATCCGCGCCCGCTTCACCTGCTGTGTGCTGTAGACCGTGACGGTCGAGTCGTTCGTCATGCCGTCGAGCCCCTCCCCTGGGAATCCTCGGATGCCGGCCGGACCGGCGCTCCCACCGCCTCCGCCGCTTCCGGGCGACGATGCGTGGCGTAAACTATCAGGAACCCTGCCTGATAAATAGTCGTTTCTCTTCGGCCCGGAAATCGGCGGGGCGGCCATCTGGAAGGATCCCGGTATGCCCGCATCTCCGAGCACGGCTCGGGCCATCAACGACCGGCTCGCCCTGCGGCTGCTCCAGCAGGACGGCCCGCTGACGGCCACCCAGCTCAAGACGCTGACCGGACTCTCCCGGCCCACCGTCGCCGACCTCGTGGAACGGCTCCGGAGCGCCGGCTTGATCCGGGTCGTCGGCGAGTCCGGGGCCGTCCGTCGCGGCCCCAACGCCAAGTTGTACGGGATCGTCGCCGACCGGGCCCATCTCGCCGCACTCGACGTGCGCCTCGGCAGCGTCAGCGTGGTCGTCGCAGACCTGCTGGGGGCCACGCTCGCCGAGGACTCGCTGCCGATCGGCAGCGACACCGGCACCGAACCCGCCGTCGAGCTGGCCGCCGCCCTGCTGGAGCGCACCGCCCGCGCGGCCGGGCCCGTTCCCCTGCACAGCGTCGGGATCGGTGCGCCCGGGCTGATCGACCCCGCCACCGGCGAACTGCGCGACAGCTCCGGCCTGCCCGCCTGGCACCGGGGCCTGGTGCGGGAGCTCCAGCGGCGGCTTCCCGCCACCGTCCTGGTGGAGAACGAGACCAACCTCGCGGCCGTCGCGGAACACCGGGAGGGCGCCGCCCGCGACCGGGAGACCTTCGTCCTGCTCTGGCTGGGCCAGGGGATCGGGGCCGCGGTGATGCTGGACGGCAAGCTGCGTCAGGGGGCGTCCGGCGGTGCGGGCGAGATCGGCTTCCTCCCGGTCCCCGGGGTGAGCGGGCTGCCGTCGGCGGTCAACTGCGAGGGCGGATTCCACTCCCTGGCCGGCTCCGGCGCGCTGTGCGAACTCGCCGCCGCGCACGGACTCGTGGACCGCGCGGCGGTGGCCGAGGGCCAGGAGGAGGCGGCCGCCGTGGACGCGGTGCGGGCCGCCCTGGAGGCGGGGGAGGCGGGGGAGCCCTTCCTGAAGGAGGTGGCCGACCGCCTCGCCCTCGGCTCCGCCGCCGTCGTCTCGGTGCTCGACCCCGGATGCGTACTGCTGGCCGGTGCGGTCGGCCATGCGGGCGGGGTCGCGCTCGCCGCCCGGGTCGAGGAACGGCTGGCCGCGATGTCGCCTCTGCGCACCGAGGTCCGCGCCGGTTCGCTGGGCGACGGGGCCGTGCTGCGCGGTGCGCTGATCAGCGCCCGGGACGCGGCGCAGGACGCCTTGTTCGCTCCGGAAGGCTGACGCCCAGGAGCTCCGCTCACCCCAGGTGCCGGTGGCGGCGGTCGAGGAACTCCTCGAACGTCACGGCCCCCTCGGCGTGTTCGGGTGCCAGATGGTCGCCGCGCCGGTAGCCCGCGTACGCCTTGCCCGCCAGCCGGACCGGCACCACCCGCCGCCTGCGCCCGGTGGCCCGCAGGTACGCCCCGGCCAGGTCGGTCAGCGGACGGACCTCGGGGCCGCCCAGGTCGGGCACCCGGCCCGCCGGTCCGCCGAGCGCCAGGGCGGCGAGCCGGGCGGCGACCTCGCCGCTGTCGACGGGCTGGAGTGAAATCTTGGCGGGCACCGGCATCACGGGCAGCCTGGCCGCGCCGGACAGGATGCGCAGGGCCAGGTCGTGGAACTGCGTGGTCCGCAGGATCGTCGCACCGAGCCCGGAGTCCTCGATCATCCGCTCGACCCGGTGTTTGACCGTGTAGTAGCCCAGCGGCAGCCGGTCCACGCCCACGATCGAGATGTAGACGAGATGCGGTGTCCCGGCGCGCCTCGCCGCGTTGATGAGGAACCCCGCCGCCCGGTCGTCGCCGCCGCGCGGGGTGCTGGCGCAGTGGACGATCACGTCCGCCCCCTCGACCGCGGCGTCGAGGCCCTTGCCGTCGCGCAGATCGACGGCGTACGAAGGGGAGCGGCGGCTGAGACCGCGGACGTCGGCCCCTTCGGTGCGCAGCCGCTCCGCGACCTGCCGGCCGAGGGTTCCGGTGGCGCCGGTGACCAGAATCGTCGTCATGGGGCCAGCCTGCCAGAGCGCGGCGCGGCGAGAGCCGCTCACGTCGCGGCGGCGACCGGGGGAAACCGCTCATATCCCGGCGGCGACGGGCGAGATCCGCCCACGGCCCGGCGGCGACCAAGCGGCAACCGCTCATGGCCCGGCGGCCACCAGGCGAGAACCGCCCACGGCCCGGCGTGAGCGGGAAGAGCCGCTGACGCCGGGCCGGACGATACGGGGGAGGGATCAGCAGGCGCCGAGGTCCTTCCAGACGCCCCACTCACCGGTGGTGCCGGGCTTCTCGCCCTTCGTCCACCAGGACGCCTTCCACTGACGGCCGTCCTGGCTGACGGTCGAGCCGCCGCCGTACTCGGTGGCCGCGTTCCACGCCGGGGCCGAGCAACTGCCGCCCGGCTGCGTCGGAGTCGGGGTCGGCGTCGGACCGGTCGGGTCCGGAGTCGGAGTCGGGGTCGGCGTGGGGTTGGTTCCCGTGCCGGGCTCGACCACCGTGGTGCCGCGCGCCAGGTCACCGGCGAGGGCGTAGGACTTGCCGCCGAAGGTCACGGTCCAGTTCGACGGGGTGGAGGTGGGCAGGTAGTAGACGAAGTCCAGCTCCACCGAGGCGCCGGGGGCCAGGCTCTGCCAGGCCGGGAGCTTCAGCGAGACGCGGTTGTAGTCGCCCTTCAGGCCGCCGATGTTGTTGGCCGCCGTGTGGTCGCTGCGGATGATCGTCGTGCCGAAGCCGGACTGGTCCTTGGCGTTGGCCGGGGCGGAGGTGGAGTAGTCGAACTGGAACTCCGTACCGCCGGGCAGCGTGGCCTGGGTCCGGTTGGTGATCTTCAGCTTGGGGCTGATCGGGTAGTTGGAGTCGCCCAGCGGGAACTGCCCGAAGGAGACGTCGACGTTCAGCGCCTCGGTCGGCAGGGCGGTCGTGGCGCGCTTCGCGCCGTACGGGGTGGCCGACTTGAACGCGTCGTACATCGCGGTCGTCAGTGTGGAGCCCGTCTCGTACTGGCCCTTCGCCGCGTTCCACTGGTAGTCGCCCGCCAGCTCCCAGATCATCGTGCCGCCGATGCCCTTGTCCACGACGTAGTCGGCCTTGGCCTTCACCGACTGCTCGTCCTCGGTGGAGAGGAACACCTTCTTCTCGGCGTTCCACAGCCACGGCGCGACCAGCGTGGAGTCGTACTTACGGGCGTACGTGCCGGTCAGCTTGGTGTTCGCGGGGAAGCCGTAGTCGGTGACGTAGTCCCCGACGATGCCCTTCTCCAGGTTCTTCGCGTGCCACATCGGGTTGGAACCGGCGGGCGATTCCTTGCCGTTGGTGTCCTTGTCGTGCCACAGGTTATCGATGCCGACCGCGCCGTCACCGCACTTGGTCAGCCCCGCGCCGGCCGGGCAGTCGGTCGTGGCCGCCTTGCCCCACAGGCCGTCGGTGCCGCCCTGCACGTTCTTGAAGCCGCGGGTGTAGTACGGCAGGCCGATGTTGATGCGGCCGGCCGGCATCGAGCCGCGGAAGTAGTGGTAGGCCCAGTCGGTGTTGAGGTAGCCGAGGCCGCCGTACTGCGAGGTGGTGTAGACACCCGCCTGTGCGAGCTCGTTGTCCTTGCCGTCGTCGAACAGCGAGGCGTTGGGCCCGACGTACTCGTTCCAGGCGCCGTGCAGGTCGTAGGACATGATGTTGACGTAGTCCAGGTACTTCTGCATCTGGTACGTCTCCATGCCCCGCAGCAGGTAGCCGGAGGAGGGGGCGGCGACGGTCAGCAGGTAGTGCTTGCCGTCTGCCTCGCCCGCGCGGTCGAGCTTCTCGCGCAACGTCTTCATCAGGGCGTCGTAACCCTTGACCAGGCCCGCGCGGCGGCCGTTGGCCAGCGTGTGGTCCAGCGGGTTGCCCGCGTCCTTCATCGTGGTGGCGTACTCGTAGTCGATGTCGACGCCGTTGAAGCCGTACTTCTTGATGAAGTCGACGGCCGAGTCGGCGAAGGTGTTGATGCCCGCCTGGTTGACCGAGCCATCGGCGTTGGTGGCCATCGAGTAGAAGCCGCCCGAGTCGACGCGCTTGCCGTCGGGGCCGAAGTAGCCGCCCGTCTCGGCCCAACCGCCCACGGAGACCAGGGTCTTCACGTTCGGGTGCTGCTTCTTGTACTTCGTCAGCAGGTTGAAGTGCCCCTTGTAGGGAAGCGTCGGGTCCATCTCCGCGCCTGCGACACCCGGCCAGGTCATCCCGGTGGAGGCGTTGTCGGCGCTGTCCGGGCCGACCGAGAGCTTGTTGGAGCCGTCGACGTGCGCGAAGGCGTAGTTGAGGTGCGTGACCTTGTCCCACGGGATGTCCGGGACCAGGTAGGCGTCCTTGCCGTCCTTGCCGGTACGCCAGTTGGTGAAGTAGCCGATGACGCGCCGTTTGTGGTCGGCGCCCATCTTCTCGCGTCCGTCGGCGTCGTAGACGGAGCAGTACGGGACGTTGACGCCGGGGGTCTGGTAAAGCCCGTCGGGGCGACAGGAGTTCTGGTCGGCGGCGGCCGAGGGGCCTGCGGCGAGCGAACTCAGCAGCAGCCCGGCGACGGCGGCACCGGCGGCGAGGAGCGTGGCTCTCGCTCGGGTGGGGGACAGCATGTGGTCGTTCCTCCTGGGGAGGTCGGCAGAACACAACTGGCGAAAAGGGGGTGGGTCTGTCGGGGTCCCGGTGTGCGCCCACCGTGGGACCGAACCTCGGAGGTGACGCAGAGATTAAGAGGACTAGACCAGTGCGTCAATAGGTATGGACCTTTAAGGCTCAACTTCGTGAATGACTACGTTGTCGCGTTCGTCCCGACGGGAATGCGCCACGCCTTCCGTGACGCGGCGTGACGCGATCCGCGAATCCTGTGACCCAGCCCACAGTGCTCACCCGCATGGCCGAGAGGCGTCCGTGGCAGACTGGTTCCGTACCAGTAGCAGCGCACTCCGGGGTCGGTGCAATTCCGAACCGGCGGTTACAGTCCGCGACCCGTCCGCAGCCAGCGGCCGGTTGACCAGGTGAAATTCCTGGACCGACGGTTAAAGTCCGGATGGGAGGCAGTGCGCGGCGGGTTGTCATCGGTACGCCGCCGTCGGCGGACGCATGGCCGGGAAGCTCCCGGACGCCGTGCGTTCCTGGCGTTTCCCGTTCTCGGGTTCCCGGCGTTTCCGCAGGTGATCCGCTTCATCTGTCGTCATCGACAGGCCCCGGAGTCCGTGCCCGAAGAGGCAGGAGGACCCGGTGGACACCGCAGCCGACATCACCGCCATGCGCCGAGCGATCACGCTCGCCGCGCGCGGTCTCGGCTCCACCAGCCCCAATCCGGTCGTCGGATGCGTGATCACCGACGCCGCCGGAGCCGTGGCCGGTGAAGGCTTCCATCAGCGCGCCGGAGGGCCGCACGCCGAGGTCCACGCCCTGCGCGCGGCCGGCGACCGGGCCCGTGGCGGCACCGCCTACGTCACCCTCGAACCCTGCAACCACACCGGCCGCACCGGCCCCTGCGCCCAGGCCCTCCTGGCCGCCGGGATCAGCCGTGTCGTGTACGCGGTCGGCGACCCGAACCCGCAGGCCACCGGCGGCGGCGAGACCCTGCGCGCGGCCGGGGTCCAGGTGGAGCAGGGCCTCCTCGCGGACGAGGCCGAGGCGGGCAACGCCGCCTGGCTGGCCTCGGTGCGCCTCGGACGGCCGTACGTCCTGTGGAAGTACGCCGCCACCCTCGACGGCCGCATCGCCGCCGCCGATGCCACCAGCCGCTGGATCACCTCGCCCGAGGCCCGCGCCGACGTCCACCGGCTGCGCGCCGAGGCCGACGCGGTGCTCGTCGGCTCCGGTACCGCCCGCACCGACGACCCCCAGCTGGGCGTACGCGGCGTCGACGGCGCCACCCAGCCACTGCGGGTCGTCGTCGACACGAACGCCACCGCCGTGAAGCCCGGCGCCCGGGTCCTGGACGCCACCGCGCCCACCCTGATCGCCGTCGCCGACGACGCCCAGGCCGGTCACCTCCCCGAGGCCGCCGTCCTGCGGCTGCCCCGCGCCGCCACCGGCCCTGGACTCGACCTCGACGCCCTCCTCGAAGCCCTGCACACCCGCGGCGTCCGCTCCGTACTCCTCGAAGGCGGGCCCACCCTCGCGGGCGCGTTCGTCGCCGCCGGGAAGGTCGACAAGGTCGTCGGCTATCTCGCCCCGGTCCTGCTCGGAGCCGGCCCCGCCGCCCTCGCGGACGCCGGAATCTCCACCATCTCCGAGGCGTTGCGCCTCGATGTGACCGAGACCGCGCCGATCGGCCCCGATCTGCGCGTCACCGCTGTCCCCGCCCCTGCTCGGAAGGGAAACTGAGTGTTCACCGGAATTGTCGAAGAACTGGGTGAGGTCACCGCCGTCGAGCAGCTGGCCGACGCCTCCCGCTTCCGGCTGCGCGGCCCCCTCGTCACCGAGGGCGCGAAGCACGGCGACTCCATCGCGGTCAACGGCGTCTGCCTCACCGTCGTGGACACCGGCGACGGAGAGTTCACCGCCGACGTGATGGCCGAGACGCTGAAGCGCTCCAGCCTCGGCGCCCTCGCCCCCGGCTCCCGGGTCAACCTGGAGCGTCCGATGGCGCTCGGCGGCCGGCTCGGCGGACACCTCGTCCAGGGCCATGTGGACGGCACCGGCACCATCCTCGAGCGCACCCCCTCCGAGCACTGGGAGATCGTCAAGGTCTCCCTGCCCCCCGAGCTGACCCGGTACGTCGTGGAGAAGGGCTCCATCACCGTCGACGGCGTCAGCCTCACCGTCGTCGAGGCGGCGGCCGACTTCTTCACCATCAGCCTCATCCCCACCACCCTCGCCCTGACCACGCTCGGCCACAAGCAGCCCGGCGACCCGGTCAACCTGGAAGTGGACGTCATCGCCAAGTACGTCGAGCGGATGCTCGGCGACCGGGCCGGACAGGACCCGCGATGAACGCCGCCTCCTGGCTCAACTCCGAGGCCTTCACCGTGTTCGGCCAGCACATCAAGTGGTCGGACATGATCGGCAACATCATCGGCCTGATCGCCCTGGCCCTCGGCTGGCGGCGGTCCATCTGGACCTGGCCCGCCCAGCTCCTCTCCGGTGTGATCCTGCTCGTCGCGTTCGCCTCCGCGCACCTCTCCGGCAGCGCGGGCAAGCAACTGGTCGTCATCGTCGTCGCCCTGTGGGGCTGGTGGTCCTGGAACCGCGGCAGGCAGCAGGCCCAGGACGGCTCCATCGCCGTCCGCTTCGCCACCTGGCGCGAGCGCGGCGTGCTGATCGGCGCCGCCGCTCTCGGCACCCTCGCCGTCGGCGGCCTCTTCACCGCGTTCCCGTCGCTGTCCTGGGATCCCTGGCCGGACGCGTACATCTTCGTCGGCACCGTCGTCGCGATGTACGCCCAGGCCCGCGGCATGGTCGAGTTCTGGTTCGCCTGGCTGCTCGTCGACCTGGTCGGCGTACCCCTGAACTTCGCCAACGGATTCGCCTTCTCCGGCTTCGTCTACGTCATCTACGGCGCCCTCGTCCTGTGGGGGATGCGCGACTGGTGGCTGCGTACGCGGACACCCGCTCTGGAAGGAGCCACGGCATGACTGCCCAGCCCACCTGGCTGCACCCCGGCCACGACCCGCTCGCCCAGGACCTCTCCCTGGACCCGGTCGAGCAGGCCGTCCGTGACATCGCCGCCGGCCGGCCCGTCGTCGTCGTGGACGACGAGGACCGCGAGAACGAGGGCGACCTCGTCATCGCCGCCGAGAAGGCGACCCCCGAGATCGTCGCCTTCATGATGAGCGAGTGCCGCGGCCTGATCTGCGCCCCCATGGAGAGCGACGAGCTGGAACGCCTCGAACTGCCGCAGATGGTCGAGGACAACACCGAGTCGATGCAGACGGCCTTCACGGTCTCCGTCGACGCCTCCGCCGCCCACGGCGTGACCACCGGCATCTCCGCCGCCGACCGCGCCACCACCCTGCGGATGCTCGCGGGCGGCGTCGCCGGACCCGGCGACTTCGTCCGGCCCGGCCACATCTTCCCGCTGCGCGCCCGCTCCGGCGGCGTACTCGTCCGCAACGGCCACACCGAGGCCGCCGTCGACCTGGCCCGGCTCGCCGGGCTCCGCCCCGCCGGCGCCATCGTCGAGATCGCCGGCGAGGACGGCGTGATGCTCCGGCTGCCCGAGCTGGTCCCCTTCGCCCGCAAGCACGGTCTGACGATCATCTCCATCGAGGACCTGATCGCCTACCGCCGCAGCAACGAGCCGACCGTCCGCCGCGAGGCCGAGACCCGGCTGCCCACCGCGTTCGGCGACTTCACCGCGTACGGCTACCGCTCCACCGTCGACGGCGTCGAGCACGTCGCCCTGGTCCACGGCGACATCGGTGACGGCGAGGACGTCCTCGTCCGGATCCACTCCGAGTGCCTGACCGGCGACATCTTCCAGTCCCAGCGCTGCGACTGCGGCCCCCAGCTGCACGCCTCCATGCGGCGCATCACCGAAGCGGGCCGGGGCGTCGTCGTCTACCTCCGCGGGCACGAGGGGCGCGGCATCGGCCTGCTCTCCAAGCTGCGCGCGTACGAACTCCAGGAGCGCGGGGTCGACACCCTCGACGCCAACCTGGAGCTGGGCCTGCCCGCCGACGCCCGCGACTACGCCGCCGGCGCCCAGATCCTCAAGGAACTCGGCGTCACCAGCCTGCGGCTGATGACCAACAACCCCGACAAGACCGCGGCCGTCGTCCGCCACGGACTCGCCGTCACCGGCCGGGAACCCATGCCCGTCCAGGCCGGCGAGCACAATCTGCGCTACCTGCGCACCAAGCGCGACCGGATGGGCCACGACCTGCCGTGGCTCGACGGAACCCCGGCGTCGACCTGCGCCAACCAGTAACGAACACCTCTTAACCAGCAACAGCCAGCAACAGGAGAGACATGAGCGGCAAGGGTGCACCCGAACTGTCCGTACGCAACTGCGGCGACCTGCGCGTGGCCGTGATCGCGGCCCAGTGGCACGAGAAGGTCATGGACGGACTCGTCGACGGCGCGCTGCGCGCCCTGCACGAGCTGGGCATCGACGAGCCGACCCTCCTCCGCGTCCCGGGCTCCTTCGAGCTGCCCGTCGTCGCCAAGGTGCTCGCCGGACGCGGCTACGACGCGATCGTCGCCCTCGGCGTGGTCATCAGGGGCGGCACCCCCCACTTCGAGTACGTCTCCCAGGGCGTCACCCTCGGCCTCACCCAGGTCACCGTCGACACCGGTGTTCCCGTCGGCTTCGGCGTACTGACCTGTGACACCGAGGAGCAGGCGCTCGACCGGGCCGGCCTCGAAGGCTCCAACGAGGACAAGGGGCACGAAGCGGTCACCGCGGCCGTCGCCACCGCGGCCACGCTGCGGACCGTCAGCGAACCCTGGCGCTGAGTGCCCTTCGGCGACCCCGTATTCTGAGGAGCATCATGGCGAACAAAACCTTCGAAGAGCTCTTCACCGAGCTCCAGCTCAAGGCCGCCGAGGGCGACCCCGCGACCTCCCGCACCGCCGAACTGGTCGGCAAGGGTGTCCATGCCATCGGCAAGAAGGTCGTCGAGGAGGCCGCCGAGGTCTGGATGGCCGCCGAGTACGAGGGCAAGGAAGCCGCCGCCGAGGAGATCTCCCAGCTGCTGTACCACGTCCAGGTGATGATGGTCGCCCGCGGGATCTCGCTCGACGACGTCTACGCCCATCTCTGAGCAGACACCTGCCGGCATCTCCGAGCAGACACCTGCCAGCCCGTCCCGCAACCCCTTCGCACAAAGGAAACCTGACCTCATGCTGCGCATCGCCGTCCCCAACAAGGGTGCAATCTCCGGGCCTGCGATGGCGATGCTCCATGAGGCGGGCTACCGGCAGCGCAAGGAGTCGAAGGAACTGGTCCTCGTCGACCCGACGAACGAGGTCGAGTTCTTCTACCTGCGGCCGCGCGACATCGCGATCTACGTCAGCTCCGGCAAGCTCGACATCGGCATCACCGGACGCGACCTGCTGCTGGACTCCGGGGCGGACGCCGAGGAGATCCTCCAGCTCGGCTTCGCGCGTTCCACCTTCCGCTACGCCACGAAGCCCGGCACGGCCACCGGCCCGAAGGACTTCACCGGCATGACGATCGCCACGTCCTACGAGGGCATCGTGGCGAAACACCTGGCCGACCAGGGCGTCGACGCCTCCGTCGTGCACCTCGACGGCGCCGTCGAGACCGCCATCGAGCTCGGCGTCGCCCAGATCATCGCCGACGTCGTCGAGACCGGCACCAGCATGCGCAACGCGGGCCTGGAGATCATCGGCGAGCCGATCATGAAGTCGGAAGCCGTGGTGATCCGCCGCACCGGCGCCCCCGCCGACGACCCCAAGGTGCAGCAGTTCCTCCGCCGCCTCCAGGGCGTCCTGGTCGCCCGGTCCTACGTGATGATGGACTACGACTGCCGCGTCGAGCACCTGGAGCGCGCCGTCGCCCTCACCCCGGGCCTGGAGTCGCCGACCATCTCCCCGCTGCACCACGAGGGCTGGGTCGCCGTCCGCTCCATGGTCGCCGCCAAGGAGGCCCAGCGGATCATGGACGACCTGTACGAGCTCGGCGCCCGCGCCATCCTCACCACGGCCATCCACGCCTGCCGCCTCTGACGGCCCCGGCCACCCCGCACCCCCGGCCCGGGCCCGGACGCGACACGTCGGAGTCCTCCGCAAGGTTCACCCACTCCCCCAC
>NZ_JAFEUF010000183.1 GCF_016901035.1 Streptomyces durocortorensis | reverse complement strand
GGCGTACGCGAGGGGCGCGGCCTGTTGCCAGTCGCGGCCGTTGAGGTTGCCGACGAGCCAGCCGAGGGGGGGCGGGGGGGGGGGGGGGGCGCCGCCGGCGGCGGGGGTGGCTGGGGGGGCGGGGGCGGAGGAGGGGGCGGCGTCCCGTAATCGTCCTGATCGTCCTGCGGATGCGGCGTGCCGTACGCGTCGTCCTGCGGGTGCGGCGTCCGGTAGGGCACATCGTCCTGCGACGCTTCCTGCGGCGCTTGCGGCGGGTGCGGTGTCCGGCCCGGTGCTTCCCGCAACGCTTCCTGCGAGGCTTCCTGCGGTCGCGGTGTCCCGTACGACGCTTCCCGCGGGTTCGGGGCGGGCGGGCCGAACTCGCCGGGCCGGCCCGGTGCGGCCCCGGGCCCCGGCCAGGGGCGGGGCCCGGCCCCCGCCCCCAGCGACGCGCTGCTGAAGGGCACAGGACCCGACTGCACCGGCGCGTCCTGCGGCTCCAGGTCCAGCAGCGCCACCGCCGACCGGCTGACCTCACGCACCAGCCGGCCCCGCCGCCAGCCGCCCGCCACCATCGCCGCCGCCCCGCCGGGAGCCAGCGCCCGGGCGAGGTCGGCCGGGGCCGGCCGGTCCGCCGGGTCCTTGGCGAGGCAGCCCGCGACCACGTCGCGCAGTTCGCCCTCCAGGTCGCCCAGTTCGGGTTCCTCGTGGACCACCTTGTAGAGGAGTACGGCGGAGGAGTCACCCGGGAAGGGGGCCGCGCCCGTCGCCGCGTACGCGAGGACCGCGCCCAGCGAGAAGACGTCCGCCGCACCGGAGACGTCCCGGCCGCGGATCTGCTCGGGCGCCATGTAGCCGGGCGAGCCGACGGAGACCCCGGAGGAGGTGAGCGAGACGCTCGCGCCGAGGGCCCGGGCGATGCCGAAGTCGATGAGGCGGGGGCCGTCGAGGGCGAGCAGCACGTTGGAGGGCTTCACGTCGCGGTGGACGATGCCCTGGGCGTGGACGGCCGCGAGGGCCTCGGCGAGCCCCGCGCCCAGGGTGCGTACCGCGTGCTCGGGCAGCGAGCCGTGCTCGGTGATCGCCTGGGAGAGCGGGGGACCTGCGACGTAACCGGTGGCCACCCACGGCACCGGGGCGTCCGGGTCGGCGTCCAGGACAGGGGCGGTCCACTGGGCGCCGATACGCCGGGCGGACTCCACCTCGCGCCGGAACCGGGCACGGAACTGCTCGTCCAGGGCGAAGTGCGGGTGGACCACTTTCACCGCGACCGTACGGCCGCCGGCGCTGCGCCCGAGGTAGACCCGGCCCATACCGCCCGCGCCGAGCCTGCCGAGCAGCCGGTAGGCACCGATGGTGTGCGGTTCGCCCGCTTCCAGCGGCTGCATATGGACTCCCCCTGTGATCCCTGCGGACGGTGGACCCGTGGACGGTATTCCCTCTGGACGCTCCGGAATCCCTGTGACCGGTCCGGACCCGGACCGAAGCCTAGGGGGCGCCACCGGCGCGGTCACCGGGAAACGGCCGGACCATTCCCCCTTCTCCGGTCAGGAGGGGATCTTTTCGCCCCGGGAAAAGGCGCGAATGTGTTGTTGCGCCGCCCGCCTTTCCGTGGCCGGCGGGCGTATCCGAGAGGCGTATCAGGGACGCGTATCCGAGAGGCGTATCCGTGAGGCCCAGGAACGGGAAAGGGAATTCCCTCCTTTCCCAGGTGCGGGCGGGCCGGCTTCAGCCGCCGAGCAGCTCCACATGGACGTCGGCCGGGTATCCGGTGTCCCGGCCCGTACGGCGGGCGAACTCGCGGACGCCGGCCAGCTGGTCCGGGCCGAAGCGGAAGTCGAGGGTCGTGAAGTACCGCTCCAGCACCTCCGCGTCGAAGGCCTCCCAGCGGGCCGCCTGCTCCGCGACCTTGGTGACCTCCTCCAGCGAGAGGTCCCGGGAGGCCAGGAACGCCTCGTGGACCTGGGCGGTCCGCTCGGGGTGCGCGGCGAGGAAGTCCTTGCGGGCCGCCCAGACGGCGAAGACGAACGGCAGCCCCGTCCACTCCTTCCACATCTGGCCCAGGTCGTGGACCTGGAGCCCGAGGCGCGGGGCGTCGTGCAGGTTGGCGCGCAGCGCGGCGTCGCCGATCAGCACGGCGGCGTCCGCCTCCTGCATCATCAGGCCCAGGTCGGGCGGGCAGGTGTAGTAGTCGGGCCGGACGCCGTAGCGCTCGGCGAGCAGCAGCTGCGCCAGGCGCACCGAGGTGCGGGAGGTCGAGCCGAGGGCGACCCGGGCCCGGTCGAGCTGCTCCAGCGGGAGCTGGGAGACGATCACGCAGGACATGACGGGCCCGTCGCAGCCGACCGCGATGTCGGGGAAGGCCACCAGGTCGTCGGCGTTGCGCAGGTACTCCACGAGGGTGACCGGGCCGATGTCCAGGTCCCCCCTGATCAGCTGCTCGCTGAGCCGCTCCGGGGTGTCCTTGGAGAGCTCCAGGTCGAGCAGGGTTCCGGTCCGCGCCAGGCCCCAGTAGAGGGGGAGGCAGTTCAGGAACTGGATGTGGCCGACGCGGGGCCGGCTGCGACGGTCGTCGTCGCCTTCGCGGGGGGAGACGGTTGAATTGTCCACATCGCGAGGCTAGACCCGCATCCGCCCGTGAGCACCACCGGGGCCGCGCGCCCCGTCCCGCGCCCCGCCCGCACTACGCCCCGCGCCCCTGGCGGAGGGCCTGCCGGAGTCCCTCGTACGGCCCTCGCGCGGCCCACCCGCCGGACGCCCGACAGGGGTGGTCAAACCTTCGAGTGAAGTGATCTTTCCCTCTACCGCTCTCCGGAGACTGCGTGCTAGGCTCGCCCGCAAGTTGCAGTTTGGTTTCCCTTGCAGTACAGAGCCTGCGGAGCATGTAACCCGCAGGCTTTTGTAGTTTTCAGACTTGTTTGCAGGTTCTGGAGCAGGGCAACCCTTTGGCCCAAGGAGGGCTTATGGCTACCGGAACCGTCAAGTGGTTCAACGCTGAAAAGGGCTTCGGCTTCATCGCCCAGGACGGCGGCGGCCCGGATGTCTTCGTTCACTACTCCGCGATCAACGCGTCCGGGTTCCGCTCCCTCGAGGAGAACCAGGTCGTGAACTTCGACGTCACTCAGGGGCCCAAGGGTCCGCAGGCTGAGAACGTCACCCCGGCCTAGTTGCCCGGGTCGGTCGATCGCGGCCGTACATAGCAGTACCCAAGGAGCCCCGCTCCCCCGCTTCGGCGGGGGAACGGGGCTCCTGCCTGTATACGGTCCGGTACTCGGCCCTACGGTCCGGGGCCCGCCCGGCGACGCTTGACCTTGACCCCGTGTGAAGGGGTCCTGTGGGAGCCATCATGTTCACCATCGGAGACTTCGCCCGGTACGGGCGGGTGTCGCCCCGGATGCTGCGTCATTACGACGCCATCGGGCTGCTGCGCCCGGACCGCACCGACCCCGCCACCGGCTACCGCTTCTACGGCGCGGCCCAGCTCGCGCGGCTCAACCGGATCATCGCGCTCAAGGACCTCGGCTTCACGCTCCAGCAGGTGGGGGCGGTCCTGGACGAGCAGGTGGGTCCGGAGGAGCTGCGCGGCATGCTGCGGCTGCGGCGGGCGGAGCTGGCGGAGGCGGCGGCTGCGGCGACGGCGCGGCTGGCCCGGGTCGAGGCGAGGCTCCGGTCGATCGAGAGCGAGGGGCACATGCCTGCCGACGACGTCGTGATCAAGACCGTTCCGGCGGTCCGGGTGGCCGAGCTGACCGGGACGGCCGCGAGCTACCAGCCCGAGGACATCGGACCGGCGATCAGCCCGCTGTACGAGCGGTTGTTCCCGCTCCTGGAGGGCGCGGGCGTCCGGCCCACCGGTCCCGGGATCGCGCGGTACGAGGACGAGCACGGGGGCGGCGGCGGGATCGTCGTGCACGCCGGGGTGACCGTGTCGGCCCCGGTGGGCGCGCTCGGGGACACAGGGGTGCGGGTGGTGGAGCTGCCGGCGTTCGAGGCGGCGACGATCGTGCACAGGGGCGCGATGGACGACGTCCTGCCGGCGACCCACACCCTGGCCCGCTGGCTGGAGGCCAACGGCTACCGCTCCACGGGGTACGCCCGCGAGGTCAACCTGGAGTGCCCGCCGGACCGCGGGCAGTGGGTGACGGAACTTCAGGAGCCGGTGGCGAAGGCCTGACGCGCGGGGCCCGCCGTACGGGGAGGGGGTCACGGCCCCCTCCCCGTACCCACCGCAGGCTCAAGGGCCCGCCCAGAGCCCGTCCTCCGTGAGCCCCAGCAGCTCGATCGCGTTGCCGCGCACGATCCGGTCGACGACGTCCGGGGCGAGGTGGCCCATCTGCTCCTCGCCGACCTCGCGGGAGCGGGGCCAGGTGGAGTCGGAGTGCGGGTAGTCCGTCTCGTACAGGACGTTGCCGACGCCGATCGCGTCGAGGTTCTTCAGCCCGAAGGCGTCGTCGAAGAAGCAGCCGTAGACGTGCTCGGCGAAGAGTTCGGACGGCGGGCGGTGGACCTTGTCGGCGACGCCGCCCCAGGCCCGGTTCTCCTCCCAGACCACGTCGGCGCGTTCCAGGATGTACGGGATCCAGCCGATCTGCCCCTCCGCGTACATGATCTTCAGGTTGGGGAAGCGTTCGAACTTGCCGCTCATCAGCCAGTCGACCATCGAGAAGCAGCAGTTGGCGAAGGTGATGGTGGAGCCGACGGCGGGCGGGGCGTCGGCGGAGGTGGACGGCATCCGCGACGAGGAGCCGATGTGCATGGCGATGACGGTGCCCGTCTCGTCGCAGGCCGCGAGGAACGGATCCCAGTCGTCCGCATGTATGGACGGAAGCCCGAGATGGGGAGGTATCTCGGAGAACGCGACGGCGCGCACGCCCCGCGCGGCATTGCGCCGTACCTCGGCGGCGGCGAGTTCCGCGTCCCACAGCGGGACGAGGGTGAGCGGGATGAGGCGGCCGTGCGCCTCGGGGCCGCACCACTCCTCCACCATCCAGTCGTTGTAGGCGCGCACCCCGAGGAGCCCCAGCTCGCGGTCCTTCGCCTCGGTGAACGTCTGCCCGCAGAAGCGCGGGAAGGTCGGGAAACAGAGCGCGGACTGGACGTGGTTGACGTCCATGTCGGCGAGCCGGTCCGGGACCGAGAAGGAGCCGGGGCGCATCTGCTCGTAGGTGATGATCTCCAGCTTGATCTCGTCCCTGTCGTAGCCGACGGCCGTGTCCAGGCGGGTGAGCGGGCGGTGCAGGTCCTCGTACACCCACCAGTCGCCCACCGGCCCGTCGTCGCCCTTGGCGCCCATCACGGGCGCGAACTTCCCCCCGAGGAAGGTCATTTCCTTCAGGGGCGCGCGGACGATGCGCGGGCCGGAGTCGGCGTATTTGGACGGGAGCCGGTCCCGCCAGACATGAGCGGGCTCCACCGTGTGGTCGTCCACCGAGATGATCTTCGGGAAGGTCTCCATGCGTTCCACGGTAGCGTCGATCTGACGACCCGTCAGTAATTGTGCGCGCATTCGCGACGGGCAGGGTGCGGGCACGGTTCCCCAATCGTTGTCGAGGGCTTGTGCAGAGCGTCACCCACTGCTGACGTGTCCACCCGAGACAAGGCAGACTGTTGAGCGCGATACCAGCGGTACCGCGCCATCCGGATGCGCACCGCACTTCGGCGCAGGGCGGACATTCGGGCGCGGGCACCACCGGCAGGATCCGCAGACGAGCGGGACCGGCAGGCGAGCAGGACGAGCGGGACAGGGGGGCGTCAATGGACCGTGACAGCGGGCCACGCGTGCGCGTACCGGAGCAGCGCGCTCCGGAGAAACCGGTTACGGCGGACGCTCTCAGGTTCACCGTGCTCGGCCCCGTACGGGCCTGGCGGGGCTCGGAGCTGCTCTCCTCCGGCTCGCCCCAGCAGCGCGCCCTGCTGACCGCGCTGCTGCTGCGTGAGGGGCGGACGGCCACCGCGGGCGAGCTGATCGACGCGTTCTGGGGCGAGGACCCGCCCTCGCAGGCGCTGGCCACGATCCGGACATACGCCTCCCGGCTGCGCAAGATCCTGGGCCAGGACACCCTGGTGAGCGAGTCGGGCGGGTACGCGATCCGGATCGACCGGGGCGCACTGGACCTCACCCTGGCCCAGGACCTGGCGGCCGAGGCGGAGAAGGCGCGGGCGGCCGGGGACCGGTGCCAGGCGCGCACCCTGATCAACAAGGTGCTGGGCCTGTGGGACGGCGAGGCGCTGGCCTCCGTGCCCGGCCCGTACGCGGACAACCAGCGCACCCGGCTGGAGGAGTGGCGGCTCCAGCTCACCGAGACGCGGCTCGACCTGGACCTGGAGGTCGGCTGCCACGCGGAGGCGGTGTCCGAGCTGACCGCGCTCACCGCGGCGCACCCGCTGCGGGAGCGGCTGCGCGAGCTGCTGATGGTGGCGCTGTACCGCAGCGGCCGGCAGGCCGAGGCGCTCGCGGTGTACGCGGACACGCGGCGGCTCCTCGCGGAGGAGCTGGGCGTGGACCCGCGCCCCGAACTGGCCCAGCTCCAGCAGCGGATCCTGCGCGCCGACGAGGAGCTGGCCCGCCCGGCGGACGAACCGGCGCCCGCGCCCGCGCCGTTGAAGCCGGCGCAGCTCCCCGCCACCGTACCCGACTTCACCGGCCGGTCGGCGTTCGTGGCGGAGCTGGGCGGCCGGCTGGCCACGGCGGAGGGCTCGGTCATGGCGGTCTCGGCGGTGGCCGGGATCGGGGGCGTGGGCAAGACGACCCTGGCGGTACACGTCGCGCACCAGGCCCGCCGGCACTTCCCGGACGGGCAGTTGTACGTGGACCTCCAGGGCGCGGGAGCGCGGGCGGCGGAGCCGGAGACGGTCCTCGGCTCGTTCCTGCGCGCGCTGGGCACGGCGGACTCGGCGATCCCGGACACGCTGGACGAGCGGGCCGCGCTGTACCGCTCGACGCTGGACGGCCGCCGCATCCTGATCCTCCTGGACAACGCCCATGACGCGGCCCAGATCCGCCCGTTGCTGCCCGGTACGCCGGGGTGCGCGGCGCTGGTGACGAGCCGGGTGCGGATGGTCGACCTGGCCGGGGCGCATCTGGTGGATCTGGACGTGATGTCGCCGGAGGAGGCGCTCCAGCTCTTCACCCGGATCGTGGGCGCGGAGCGGGTGGGCGCGGAGCGGAAGGCGGCCCTGGACGTGGTGGCCGCGTGCGGCTTCCTGCCCCTGGCCATCCGCATCGCCGCCTCCCGCCTGGCGGCGCGCCGCACCTGGACGGTGTCGGTGCTCGCCGCGAAGCTCGCGGACGAGCGGCGCCGCCTGGACGAGCTCCAGGCGGGGGACCTCGCGGTGAAGGCCACGTTCGAACTCGGCTACGGCCAACTGGAACCGGCCCAGGCCCGGGCCTTCCGCCTCCTGGGCCTCGCGGACGGCCCGGACATCTCCCTCGCCGCGGCCGCCGCCCTGCTGGACCTGGACCCGCACGCGGCGGAGGACCTCCTGGAGGCCCTGGTCGACACGAGCCTGGTGGAGTCCGCGGCCCCGGGCCGCTACCGCTACCACGACCTGGTCCGCCTCTACGCGCGTGCGTGCGCGGAGCGGGACGAGCGGGCGGTGGAGCGGGAGTCGGCGTTGTCGCGGCTGCTGGACTTCTATCTGGCGACGGCTGCGGGGGTGTATGCGCTGGAGCGGCCGGGGGACCGGCTGGCCGATCACCGCGAGCCCACGCAGTACAGCGGGCTGACGTTCGCCGACCGGCACAGCGCTCAGGACTGGCTCTACACGGAGGCCAACTCGCTGCTCGCCTGCGTACGTCAGTCGTCGGGGCCCGGTGCTGTACGCCGGGCAGTCGATCTGCTCTGGGCCACCAAGGACCTCGCGGAGTCGGGCGCGAACTCCAAGCAGTACGAGGCCGCGGCGATCACGATGCGCGATCTGGCGCAGTCCAGCGACGACGCGCGGGCCGAGGGGCGGGCGCTGATCACCCTCACCAACGCGCGCCTGGTCGCGGGTCGTTTCGACCAGGCTGAGCGGGACGCGCAGCGTGCCATGCGGCTCGCCCACGCCGTGGACGATCCGCTGCCGAGCTGCTGGGCTCCGAACGACCTCGGCATCATCGCGCTGTACAAGAACCGCCACGCGGAGGGAGAGGCGTACCTGAAGCAGGCCATCGACAACTTCCGGGCCGACGGCAACCGCCCGGGCGAGGCGAGCGCCCTGTGCAACCTCTCCCGCATCCATCTGGCGATGGGGAACACCACGAGCGCGGTGGCCCTGGCCCAGCAGGGTATAGACATCTACGACGAGCTGGGCCACGCACTGCGCGGCGCGAACGGCCGTTACGCTCTGGGGCTGGCTCTCACGCAGAGCGGCCGGTTCGCCGATGCGACGGAGCAACTCCACGACGCACTGGCGGTGTTCCGGGACAGTCGACAACGCCTCTGGGAGGGTATGGCGACGTTCCGTCTGGCGGAGGTGGACCTGGCGGCCGGCCTTCCGGCGCAGGCAGCCACGAAGTCCGAACAGGCTCTCGCGATCCTGCGCGGCATCGGCGGGGAGTGGCGACGCGGCAACGTCCTCACCGTTCTTGGCCGGGCGCTGAGCGAGATAGGGCAGCCGGGCCGCGCCCAGGTGTGCTGGCGCGAAGCGCTGGACATATACGAGACGCTCGGCTCGGCAGAGATCGAAGCGGTACGAATGTTGCTGGTGCCAACGCTCCCCGGATGACCGGTGGCGAGCGTTCATCATTCGTTTATCGCGTACCGACACTGTGGTCCCAGTCGTTCCGTCGCGTCGGGGGGCAGACGGAGCGGTTTTGGCCGTAAAGGTACGTTGAACGGCCAGATGACACCCGCCCGGCAACCCGACGGGGGAGTTGCCGGGCGGGCTCGTCGAGTCCGTGCACAGCTATTCAGGAAGCTGGAGAACACCATGAGCGATGCGAAGAACATGCCGGTCGTCAAGCCGCTCGACAACCACGCCACCGGCGGGGAAGCCAAGCCGCAGGACAACCACGCGACCGGCGGCACCGTGAAGCCGCTCGACAACCACGCGACCGGCGGCACCGTGAAGCCGCTCGACAACCACGCCACGGGCGAGCCCGCCAACTAGACCTTCCCGACGGGGATACGGGGGAAGCGACCGAGGCGACGCCGAGGGGGAGCCGCCGCGGTCGCGGTACGGGGGAATGTGTGAGGGGCCCGAGTCGGGGGAAGCACTCGGGCCCCTCCCGCATGTCCGGCACCGGCTCCTACAGCCCCCGCAGCTCCCCCTTCACCACCTTGCCGCTCGCGTTGCGCGGGAGCTCCGGGACGAACTCCACCGCCCTCGGGACCTTGAAGTTCGCCATCTCGCGGCGGGACCAGGCGATCAGGTCGTCCGCGGTGAGCGTCGCGCCCCGGCGGCGGACCGCGTACGCCTTGCCGACCTCGCCCAGCCTCGGGTCCGGGACGCCGATGACCGCGACGTCGGCCACGTCCGGGTGGAGGCCGAGGAGCTGTTCTATCTCGGCCGGGTACGCGTTGAAGCCGCCCACGATGAACATGTCCTTGATCCGGTCCGTGATCCTGAGGTTGCCCGCCGCGTCCAGGACGCCCACGTCGCCGGTGCGGAGCCAGCCGTCGTCGGTCATCGTGGCGGCCGTCGTGTCCGGGTCCTCGTAGTAGCCGGTCATCACGGTGAAGCCGCGGACCTGGACCTCGCCCGGCGTGCCCGGTTCCGCCAGGACGCGGATCTCGGTGCCGGGGATCGCGCGGCCCGAGGTCGTCGCCACGATCTCCGGTGCGTCTCCCCTGCGGCACATCGTGACGATGCCGCTCGCCTCGGAGAGGCCGTACGCCGTGAGGACCGTGGCGATGTGCAGTTCGTTGCGCAGGCGTTCCACGAGCTGGAGGGGGACCACCGCCGCCCCGGTGACGACCAGGCGCAGGGCCGACAGGTCGTGCGCCGCGCGTGCCGGGTGGTCCAGCAGGGACTGGTGGAGGGTCGGCGGGCCGGGCAGGACCGAGATGCGTTCCGCCGCGATGTTCGCCAGCACCGTGTCCACGTTGAACACCGGCTGCGGCACCATCACGGCCCCCCGCATCAGGCAGGCGATGATCCCCGCCTTGTAGCCGAAGGTGTGGAAGAACGGGTTCACGATCAGGTAGCGGTCGCCCTCGCGCAGGCCCGCCAGCTCGCTCCAGATCTCGTACGCGCGCAGCGTCTGCGCGTGGGTGATCACCGCACCCTTGGGGGCTCCCGTGGTGCCCGAGGTGTAGATGATGTCCGAGGGGGCGGACGGGGCGATGGCCGCCGCCCGTTCCCGTACGGCGGAGACCGGTACGTCCGCCCCGCCCGCCAGGAAGTCCGGCCAGCTCGTGTAGTCCTCCGGGGCCGTGTCCGCCAGCACCACCACCCGCTCCAGGTCCGGCAGCTTCACCTCCGCCCGGCGCAGCGACGCCACGTACGACGTGCCCAGGAACGTGCCCGTCACGAACAGCAGCCTCGCCCGGCTGCGTCGCAGGATGTACGCCGCCTCCGTGCCCTTGAAGCGGGTGTTGAGAGGGACCAGCACCGCGCCCGCGCTCACCGCGCCCAGCGCCGAGACGATCCACTCCGTCGTGTTCGGGGCCCAGATCGCCACCCGGTCGCCCGGCTCCACCCCGGCGTCGATGCACGCGGCCGCCGCACGCTCCACCCGGTCGCCGAGTTCGGCGTACGAGAGCCGGGTGCGGCCGTCGGCCACCGCTTCGGCCGGGCCGTAGCGCTCCGCCGCCGCACGTACCAGCCCCGGGATGTTGCCCCACTCCTCGTCGCCCCGCATCACGCGCCCGCCTTCCCGCCGCCGCACTAGCTGACTATCCGTCAGATTAGCGGTAGCCTCTGCCGCTGTCAGCAGGCGCGACAGTGCGGGAGGTCAGCGGATGGCGACGCTCAAGGACGCGACGGCGATAGCCGGGATAGGACAGACAGCCTTCGCGAAACGGCTCCCGGAGTCCGAGAAGACGCTCGCCTGCCGGGCGATCCTGGCCGCCCTCGACGACGCGGGCATCGCGCCCTCGGAGGTCGACGGCTTCGCCTCGTACACCATGGAGGAGACCGACGAGGTCGAGGTCGCCAAGGCGATCGGGGCCGGGGACGTCACCTTCTTCTCCAAGGTCGGGTACGGCGGGGGCGGCTCCTGCGCCACCCTCGGCCTGCTCGCCGCCGCCATCGCCACCGGGCAGGCGAGCGTCGGGGTCGCCTGGCGGTCCCGGAAGCGCGGGTCGGGCCCCCGCCCGTGGAAGAACACCGCCGTCCAACTCCCCACCCCCGCACAGTGGACCCGGCCCTACGGGCTGCTCCGTCCCGCCGACGAGATCGGCATGCTCGCCCGGCGCTACATGCACGAGTACGGGGCCACCCGCGACCACCTCTTCAACGTCGCCCTCGCCTGCCGCAACCGGGCCAACCAGAACCCGGACGCGATCATGTACGACCGGCCGCTGACCCGCGAGATGTACATGACCTCCCGCTGGATCAGCGAACCGCTCTGCCTCTTCGACAACTGCCTGGAGACGGACGGGGCGTTGGCCTGCGTCATCGTCTCCGCCGAACGCGCCCGCGACTGCCGGCAGAAGCCCGTCTACCTCCACTCCGTCGCCCAGGGACTACCCGCCCAGCACCACGGAATGGTCAACTACTGGAACGACGACCCGCTCACCGGACCCGCCTGGACGGCGGCCCGACAGCTGTGGAAGCAAGCCGACTTCGGGCCGGACGACGTGCATGTGGCCCAGATCTACGACGCGTTCACCCCGCTCGTCCCGCTCTCCCTGGAGGGCTACGGCTTCTGCGCGCGCGGCGAGGGCGGCGCGTTCACCGAGGGCGGGGCCCTGGAGAGCGGCGGGCGGCTGCCCGTCAACACCGGCGGAGGCGGTCTCAGCGAGGCGTACGTCCACGGGTTCAACCTCATCACCGAGGGCGTCAAGCAACTGCGCGGCACCTCTACCGCCCAGGTGCCGGACGCCGCCACCTGCCTGGTCACCGCCGGTGAGGGCGTGCCGACATCCGCTGTCCTGCTGAGGAGTTGAGGCGATCCCATGAGCATGTCCGATGCCGATTCCCTGCTGCTGCCCGTCATCGACGAGGACGGCGCACCCTTCTGGGAGTACGCCGCCCGGGGCGAACTCCGCGTCCAGGCCTGCGCCTCCCCCGCCTGCGGCGAGCTCCGCTTCCCGCCCCGGCCCTGCTGCCCGCACTGCGGGTCCTTCGACAGTGACTGGCGGCTGATGAGCGGGCGCGGGCGGCTCTGGTCGTACGTCGTCCCACATCCGCCACTCCTGCCCGCCTACGCCGAACAGGCCCCGTACAACGCGGTGTTGGTGGAGCTGGCCGACGCCCCGCGGATCCGGATGGCCGGGAACGTCGTCGCCTCCCCCGATGCGCCGCTGAACTCCGTCGATCCGGCGCGGCTGCGGATCGGGGCTCCGGTGCGGGCCGCGTTCTGCCCGGCGGGGCCCGGGGACCAAGTGACGCTCGTGCGCTGGCTCCTGGAGCGGTGAGCGATGGCCCTGCGCACGGAGAGGGACAAGGACACCGGGCTTGCGCTCGTCACCCTGGACCGGCCGGCGAAGCTCAACGCGATCGACCTGGACACCGCCGGGGAACTTGCCGCGCTGTGGCGGGAGTTACGGTACGACGAAAGCGTACGGGCCGCCGTCCTCACCGGGGCCGGGACGCGTGCCTTCTGTACGGGGATCGACCGGGGCGTCGAGGTCCCCCAGCCTCCCTCCCCGTACGCCCTCGACGATCCCCTCCTGCGCATCGGACCCAAGGCGAACGACCTGTGGAAGCCGGTGATCGCGGCCGTGGAGGGGATGGCGTGCGGCGGGGCGTTCTACCTGCTGGGGGAGGCGGAGTTCGTCGTCGCGTCCCGGGAGGCGACCTTCTTCGACCCGCACACGACGTACGGGATGGTCTCGGCGTACGAGGCGATCGCGATGGCCCAGCGGATGCCGTACGGGGAGGTCGCCCGGATGTCCCTGATGGGCACCGCGGAACGGGTGAGCGCCGAGCGGGCGTACGCGGTCGGGCTGGTCAGCGAGGTGACGGAGCCGGGCGGCGCGGTGGCGGCGGCGCTGCGGGCGGCGGCCGTGATCGCCGGATACCCGACGGACGCGGTGCAGGGCACGGTCCGGGCGGTGTGGGCGGCGAAGGAGGCCGCCCGTACGCAGGCGATGGCCCAGGCCCCGGCGCTGGTCGCCCTGGGCAACCTGCCCCCGGACCGGCAGGCGGAGCTGTTCGCGGCGCGGGGCGGGGGCGGGGCGCCTCGGGTGCGGTGAGCGGGTGACCGTGCGGTCAGACCACCTTTGCGGTCACTTCGCAGCGCTTGACCTTGGACACCTTGCCGGGGCTCTCCATCCGTACGGTGAGGGTGCGCACCTCGCCGCCGTCGAGATTCGCGGTGGTCTCGGCGGTGTCCACGGTGTTGCCCACAGCGTCGACGAACCGCACGTCGATCTCGTACGCCTGCGAGCCCGGCTCGTTCGCCCGCAGCTCGACCAGCGACGAGGTGACCGCCTTGCGCTTGCCCTTGCGCGGCGTGGCGCAGCGGATCACCCGGACGGCGGGGGCGTCGGACGCGGAAGGCGTCGGGGTGCCGTAGGACGAGCCGGAGGACGAGGAGTCGTCGTGGTCGTCGTCGTAGTCCGTGTCGCGGTAGCCGTTGTTGCTCTTCTTCGAGCTGGAGCAGCCACCGCCGCCCGAGCTGCTGCTCTTTCCGCTCTTGCCCTTGCCGCCGCTGGTGGAGGTGGTGGTGAATCCGGTGAGCGCGAGCACCACCACGACCAGGACCGCCGCGAGTTTCATCTGTCGCCGCATCATGGATGCAGCCCCCCTTGAGTTTCGTTGCCGTACGTCGAGTCCGATGGCGTGCTGTGTGACCCCCAGCATGCCGTGCGGGACTCCCTGTTCGGGTCATGACCCTGTCACGGTCTGGTCATGGTCTGCGTGGCGGGGGTGATCCTCCCGGCGTAGCGTCGGTGACGGGGGCCGTTCGCGTACGCCCCTGGAGGACTGACGATGATCCGCAACATCCTCGGCTCCGTCGTCGCCCTGGCCGGGGCCGCCTCCGCCGTGCTGAGCCCGTTCCGCGACTGGTACGGCGGGCGGGTCGGGCGGGACTACGGGGTGCGGGACCTCTTCGAGGGGATCACTCCGGTGGAGTCGGGGGTGCTGGTCTCGATCCTGCTGCCGTTCCTGGCGGCGGCGCTGCTGGTGAGCTTGGGCGTGGTGCTCCGGTCCCGGCTCGTGGTCGCCCTCGCGGGCCTGGTGGTACTCGGCTTCACGATCCTGTGGATGGTCCGTCAGGGGCAGGCGGCGGGGTCGCGGGTCTGGCTCTTATACACCTAAACCACCCCC
>NZ_JAFEUF010000182.1 GCF_016901035.1 Streptomyces durocortorensis | reverse complement strand
GGGGCGGACGGGGTCTTCCGGGCGACCGAGGCGCCGCCCGGGGCGGACGAGAGCAACGTCATGAGGGACTCGCTAGGGGCTCGGGCGCGCGGGATCAGTCCGTGCGGTAGGCGGATTCGAGGGCGGAGCGCACGGCGGCGGCGCTCGTCCCCCGGGTGAACGCGGTGCTGGTCGCGGTGATCAGAGGCTGGGTGGCCGTCGGCGGAACGTACAGATCCGGCAGCAGCACCTGCCCGACCCGGCCCCCGAGCCGCTGGGCCTCGGCCACCAGCGGAAAGTCCTTGCTCACGGTGTCCGTCACCAGGGCCATGTCCCGCCCGCTCTCGGTGATGAAGCGCGACACCACCTCGGGCCGGTACATGAACCGCAGGAACTTCTCGACCGAGGAGATCTTCCTGACCCCGTTCGGGCTGATCCAGAAACCGATGAGGGTGTACGAACGCAGAATCGTCGGCTTGTCGTGGGCCGCCCCCGGGGCCAGCGGCCAGCCGCCGATCGCGGTGTGGCCCGCGGTCCTCGCCGGAACCTTCGCCAGCGCGGAGGACATCGCAGACTGGATGGCCGCGGCCTCGGTGTTGTACTGCGTGGTCATGGTGTCCGAGGTCAGCCCCTGCGCCTTGTCGGCGAAGACACCGGCGTCCCGCAGCTCGACGAAGTAGTCGATGCCCTCGCGGACGCCCCGGCTGCCGCTGAAGTCGCCGCTCGCGTAGACCTTCCGCGCCTCGTCCGGGGTGAGGAAGGTCTGGATGATCTGGGCCAGCAGCTTCTGCCCGGTCCAGTCGTTGCCGCCGACGGTGACGGGGGCGATGCCCTTGCTCCGCAACTTCCGGGCAGCGCCGATGAGTTGGTCACCGCTGGTGGGCACGGAGCCGACCCCGGCGCGCTCCAGCAGGGTGGTGTTGTAGGCGACGGGCCAGTTGGTGGCGAAGTACGGGAAGGCGCGCAGCCGGCCCTCGGAGTCGGTCCACTCCTCCAGCGCGGCGGGCAGCACCCGCTCGCGCAGCCCCCAGTCGTCGAGGTATCCCTTCACGTCGACGGTCGCACCGACCTCGGTCCAGGCCAGGGTCTTGTCGTACAGGTTGACCATGACGACGTCCGGCTCCTTGCGGGCCAGCCGGGAGGTCTCGTAGACCTGGGGAAGGTCGTCGCCGTTGACGAGGTTCTTGACCCGGAGCCCGGGGTGCTCCGTGTGGAACTCCTCGACCACGGCCTTGTAGGTGGGGGAGCCCGGGGCGGTGGTGCCGAGCTGGGTGTGGACGATCAGGGTGCCCGGGTCGGAGTCGGCCGAGGCGAACGGGGAACAGCCGGACAGGGCGGGGAGTGCGGCGGCGGCGAGGCCGGATCCTGTGGCGAGGAAGCCGCGCCGGCTCAGGGATGAGCGCACAGCGAGATGTCTCCAACCGGGACGGTGACGACGTGGTTAATCGATATACCTTCGGGTTGCGAGAAACCTAAGGACACATTCCGCTTCGGTCAACCCCCGGTTGCGCAGGATGAATACTCCGACATTTCGGCGCGGTTGATCCCGCCGCACGGCGGGACCGAGTCGCCGTGGACAGGGTCGGGGGGGCGGAGAGTCGCCTTGGACAAGGCCGAGGAGCGGAGAGTCCGGGCGGACCACCGGCGTCCTGGATCAGACTGTCCCCGGGGATCTCTCCGCCAGGCGACATCCCGACACCCCGACACCCCCGGAGTGACCTGCATGCCCCCACGCGTCCACGCTCTTGCCCGCAGCCCCTTGACGCCCGCAGCGGTCGCGGAGTTCCTGGCCCTGCCGGCGGAGCCACCGGTGGACGATGGGTTCGAAGCGGTCGACGCGGAGCTGACGCGCCGCGGATGGGACTGGGAGCACGAACTGGTCGGCGACGCCTTCCGCACGGGGCACGGACACGTGGTCTGCTCCGACGGCAGGAACCCCTTCGGGCAGGCCGACGTCCGCAGCTTCCTCGTGTTCGGAGAGCTGTACCCGTTCGACGAGCACGACGAGGACATGACCAACGAGCCCTGGCTGCGCGAACACCTGGACCTCTGGAGCCAGGTGCCGGGCTGGGAGCGGGACGAGGCGTGCACCTACCAGGACTGCGAAACAACCCTCGCGCAGGCCGCCCGGGCCGTGACCGAACACCTGGGCACGGCGCCCGAGCGGAGCCTCCTGTCGGACGCCGCGGTGGTCACCGGCCCGGCGATGACGCACCGCGTCTGGCGCACCCCGACCCATGCCGTGGTCCTCGGCCCGGCGGCCGACAACGGCCCCTACGGGTACCTGACCCACCTCCAGCTGTCCCTCACCCCGCTCACCTGCGCCCCCGAACTGCCGCTCGCAGCCGACGAGAACGCGCTCGACGCGTGGATCACCGCGCACGTCGACTGGTGACCGCCCGACCGCCCGACTGGCCACCCACCCGACCGATCGCCCGCCCAACCGCCCGTTCGTCACGGCAGGCTGACCCGACTCCCGGTCACCTCACCACGCGGCGATGACCGGCACGCCGGCCTCGTGCCGCCCCCAGGCCCCGTCGAGCCGCGCGAGCCGGTCCGCGGCGGCGATGCCGTACAGTGCCGCGACCTTGCCGCCGCTGATGTCGAACGCCACGGCGCCCACGACCCGGCCCCCGACCACGGCGATCACGGCCGGAGAGTCGTTGACCCGTGCCAGGTACATCGCGGGCGACCCGCCGGCCAGCCGCCGCTTCGCCGGGGTGGGCTTGAAACCGGCCCGTACGAACGAGGCGACCCGCTCGGGCGTCCGGTAGCGCAGCAGCCGCCTGGCCAGTCCGGCGCCGTCCGAGACCGCCGTCACCTCGTCGGTCAGCAGCGCCACCAGCCGATCGGTGCGCCCCGACGTGGCGGCGGCGAGGAACTCCTCGACGACCCGGCGCGCGGACGCGGGGTCGGCCTCGCCGCGGCGGCGCTCGGCGACGACCCGGGTCCGGGCCCGGTGGGCGTGCTGCTGGCTCGCCGACTCGGTGATGTCGAGGATCCCGGCGATCTCGGCATGGCTGTACGAGAACGCCTCCCGCAGGACGTAGACGGCCCGCTCGGCCGGCGAGAGGCGTTCCAACAGGGTCAGTACGGCCAAGGACACCGATTCGCGCTGCTCGAAGGTGTCGGCCGGGCCGAGCATCGGGTCGCCTTCGAGAAGAGGTTCGGGCAGCCAGGCGCCGGCGGTTCGCTCGTGCCGTGCCTGTGCCGAGCGGAGCCGGTCCAGGCAGATGTTGGTGGCGACCTTGGTCAGCCACGCCTCCGGAACCTCGATCCGCTCACGGTCCGCGGCCTGCCAGCGCAGGAACGTGTCCTGCACGGCGTCCTCGGCGTCGGCTGCCGACCCGAGCAGGCGGTACGCGAGCGAGGCCAGCCTCCCCCGACCGGCCTCGAACGTGTCGACCGCTGCGCTGTCCATGGCGAACACTCTAGGCGGCGACCCGCACACCGGGCCGGTCGGCAGCGGGGGCCAGGCGGCGCCTGCGCTTCGGGATGCCGAAGGTCGGGTGGGCGATACCCCAGTCGGAGCCCTTGAGTATCCCCGCCTTGAGCCGTGCGGCGGTCCGGCCGCCCAGGTACCAGGACTTGGACCGGACGTTCCCGTCCACCATCTGGAAGATCGCGTCCCGCCGCCCGAGGCTGATGTGGTTGCCGAAGTACTTCAGCCCGGTGGCCGGCACCTCGTCGCCCGTCAGGCGCGCGATGATCGCGCCGGTCGCCTGCATATTGGTGTACCCGGCCGACGCGCAGGACATCGGCAGCGGCCGGCCGTTGTCGCCGATCGCGTAGGCGCAGTCACCGGCGGCGTAGACGTCCGGGTGCGAGACCGAGCGCATGGAGCGGTCGACGACGATCTGCCCGGTGTCGGCGACCTCCAGGCCGGCGGCGGCCGCGATGGGGTGTACGGCGAACCCGGCCGACCACACGGTCACATCGGCCGGAAGGGCCGCACCGTCGGCGGTGATCGCCCGGTTCGGATCGACCGCTGCGACAGCGGTGCGCTCGTGGACGGTGACGCCGAGCCGGTCGAAGGCTCTCCGCAGGTGGCGGCGGGCTTTCGGGGAGAGCCAGGAGCCCAGTTCGCCACGGGCGGCGAGCGCGACCGAGAGCCCGGGCCGCGACTCGGCCAGCTCGGTCGCGGTCTCGATGCCGGTCAGCCCCTCGCCGACGACCAGAACGGACCCGCCCTCGCCGAGACCGTCCAGGCGCTCGCGCAGACGAAGCGCCGAGCCCAGCCCGGTCACGTCGAAGGCGTACTCGGCCACGCCGGGCACACCGTGGTGGGCGGCCGAGCTGCCGAGCGCATAGAGGAGGGTGTCGTAGGACAGCTCGCCGGGCCCGTCCTCGCCGGTCACGGCGACGGTCCTGCGCTCGGGTTCGAGACCGGTGACCCGGGCCAGGCGCAGCCGCACCTCCGTGCCCGCGAACACGTCGGCGAGCTTACGGCGCGCGATGTCCTGGCCGGCCGCCACCTGGTGGAGCCGCATCCGCTCGACGAAGTCGGGTGCGGCGTTGACGACGGTGATCTCGGTGTCGGCGGGGGAGAGCCGGCGGGCCAGGTTCCCGGCGGTGAAGGCCCCGGCGTACCCGGCGCCGAGGACGACGATGCGGTGCTTCGTGAGCGTCATGACGTGGCTCCTGTCTCGTTCGCGTACCCCTTGAACGGGACAGCGCTCCGATTGCTGACAGGACGTACATGTGACGCGGGTCACCTGGGGCGGCGGCGCGGGCCTGCCGATGCCACCCGCGCCGCAGAACCGTCGGGGACACCCTCAGCGAGCAGGCCCCCGCACCTCGAACGGGTTCGGCACCGCCCCCGTCCAGCGGTGCAGCACCGCGCGCCCGGTCTGCAGCGTGGTCCCCCCGGAGTCGACCGTGCCGGCCTCGGCCACGTAGTAGCGGCCGTCGTCGAGCGAGACCAGACCGTACTGGCCGCCCGACTCGTAGCCGTACACACCGGACGGCTCGTGGTGCAGCCCGCGCGGGAGGAGGGAGAGGATCCGGCCGGTCTCGGGGCGCGGCTGCCCCTTGACCACGCCCCGGCGGGCCGGCTTCGAGCCGTCCACCACAAAGAGCGCGTAGTTGGGAAAGGCCGCCTTCCTGCCCTTGTACACGGCCATCAGCCAGTTGCCGCTGTCCCCGTCGTACTCCAGGTTCTGGACCCCGTAGGTGGTGTTGCCCGTGTAGGCGAAGAACTTGCCGTCGGGGGAGGCGGGGCCGCTGGTGTGCAGCGCGTCCTCGCTCAGCGGCCGCTCGTACTTCCGCCAGTCGCGCACGTCGTACTGGAGCAGCACCTGGTGGTCGTTGTCGGTGCGGGTGGTGTTGGAGTAGACGCCGTACGCGACCGTGAGCCGCCCGCCGCCCCGTCCGCTCAGATCGGGGCCGAAGGCGACGCCGTCGATCCCGCTGCAGCCGTAGCGGTGGTCGGGGGTGTTGCCGGTGTCGCCGTCGAAGACCCCGTCACCGTTCATGTCGGCGGTGTAGTCCCGGACGACCTCCCGGAGATGGACGGTGGAGAGCACATCGGTGGTCCGGGCGTCCATGTTCATCCGGGTGATGCGGGCCCCGTCGAAGATCGCCACATAGAAGGCCTGGGCGGCCTTGTACTCCAAGGAGCCGTAGACCCGCCCGTCCGCGCTGTTGAAGTCCAGATCGCCCAGATGCCCGGTGAGGCCGGTGACCGACCCGATCGGTCTGCCCGCCAGGTCGGTCTTGACCAGCAGATTGGTGAAGGAGAAGTACATGTGGCCCCGGCGGCGGTCGATGGCCGTGCCCTGGAGGTGCCCGGACGACCAGGCCCCGCCGTCGACGGAAGCGGGCAAGGCGAACGGGGAGGAGGACGGGGAGGACGGCGACGGGGACGGCGTACGGGCATGGGCCGCGCCCCCGCCCACCGCAAGGAGGGCCGACGCGAGGACGGTGGACAGGAGCAGGGCGGCGATACGCGCGGGTGCTCGGCTTCGCATGGTTCCTCCGAGATCGTGATCCTGGGGTGTGCGGCGCTGCCGGATACGAGAAGTGCCTCAGGCCCTGCCGTGGGAGACCCGCGAACGCCGGGCCACCGCATCCAACGACACCGCCAGGAGCAATACCCCGCCGGTGACCATGAAGCGGTAGGCGGAGTCGAGATTCAGCAGAGTGAGTCCGCTGGAGATCGACTGGATCACGAGTACGCCGAGCAGAGCGGCGAACGCGGAGCCCCGGCCGCCGAACAGACTGGTGCCGCCGATGACGGCCGCGGCGATGGCGTTGAGGTTGACGTCGCCGCCGCCGCTGCTCTGGTTGGCCGCCGCGAGCCGGGAGGCGGAGAGGATCCCGCCGACGCACGCGAGCGTCGTGCACAGCACGAACGCCATGGTGAGAACGGCCTTCACATTGACGCCCGCACGCCGGGCGGCCTCCATGTTGCCGCCGACCGCGTACATCGACTTGCCGAACGAGGTGCGGGACAGCACGTAGTGCAGCACCAGCACCAGAGCGAGGAAGAACACGAACATCCAGCCCACGCCCCGGTCCCGGTTGAGATACCAGACCGCGGCGCCGAGTCCGGCCAGCAGTGCCAGACTCCGTCCGACGAGCAGACGGCGGGACGCGGCGGCGAGACCTGCCCGGCGGCGCTCCGCGGCACGGGCGGCCCCGGTCCCGTAGAGGACCGCCGCGCCCACGACGACCAGCGTGTACGCCAGCCAGGGCGGCAGGAACTGGAGTTGGGCGAAGGCCACGAGACCCGAGTCGTACGGCAGGTTGATCGAGCCCTTGGGCCCGAGTATCCACAACTGCACGCCGAGGAAGCCGAGAAGGCCGCCGAGTGTGATGACGAAGCTGGGCACCCCGATCCGGTTGTGGACCTGGGCGTAGAACCAGCCGATCAGCGACGCGAGGACCAGCGACGCGGTGACGGCGAGCCAGGCCGGCAGCCCGCGGTCGACGAAGAGGACGGCCAGGACGGCGGCGCTGAGTCCGCTGATCGAGCCGACCGACAGGTCGATCTGGCCGACGAGGAGGACGCAGACGACCCCCAGGGCGATGATGCCGACCGGCACGCTTTCGAGGGCGAGGTTCGTGAGGTTCGCGCTCGACATGAAGATGGGGTTGAGGATCTGCATGACGACCCAGATCACGACGAGACCGGCGAGGACGGGCAGGAGGCCGAGGTCGCCGCCGCGCAGCCGGGCGGCCACGGCCCGCCGGCGGTCTCGGGCCCTGTCTGACCAGGTCGTCGGCTTTTGTGGCGGGCCGGGGGAGAGTTCCGGGCTCGTGACAGTGGCCGGTTGCGTCATGATGCTTCCCCCTTGTGCGCCGCTGCCGGCCCGTTGCCCGGGGCCGGGTCGCCCACGGCCCGGTCGCCCACGGCCGGATCGGCTCCGTCGCCCATGGTCCGGTCCCGGCCGGCGCGGCGGCTGACCACGTTGTCCGTGGCTCCGGTGATGGCTGCCACCAGGTCCGACGCGGTCGCCTCGGCCGCGTCGAAGAGACCGTTGTTGCGGCCGAGCCGCAGGACGGCCACGGTGTCGGCGACGGCCCGCACGTCGGCCATGTTGTGGCTGACCATGATGACGCCCAGGCCGCGCTCCCTCAGCCGCTCGATCAGGTTGAGCACCTCCGCCGTCTGGGCCACCCCCAGCGCGGCCGTCGGCTCGTCGAGGATGATCACTTTCGGGTCGCCCAGGAGGGTCCGCGCGATGGCCACCGTCTGCCGCTGCCCGCCGGACAGGGCCGCGACCGGAACCCGTACCGAAGGGATCTTCGCCGACAACTCCCCGAGAAGAGCGCGGGAGCGGACCTCCATGGCGACCTCGTCCAGGCGCAGCCCGCGCAACTCCCGCCCGAGGAAGAGGTTTTCCACCACATTCAGGTTCTCGCACAGGGCGAGGTCCTGGAACACGGTCGCGATTCCGAGCCGCTGGGCGACGGCCGGGGAGGTGACGGAGACGGCCCCGGTGTCGAAGCCGACGGTTCCGGCATCCGGCTGGTGCACCCCGGAGAGAACCTTGACCAGGGTGGACTTCCCCGCGCCGTTGTCACCCACCAGGGCGACCACCTGACCCGCGGAGACATCGAGGTCGACATCGGTGAGTGCGGCGACGGCGCCGAAGGATTTGCTGATACCGCGCAGCGAGAGCAGCGGACTTCCTGACGACGCGCGGGGGGAGGGCAAGGACTCAACGGTCATGACCGACCTTCCGAAGAGGACAGGCAGGCAGTCGGGCAGGGAGGCGTTCGGCAGGCAGGGGGAGGGCGTTGCCGCGGTCATCCCGTGACTACCTACGTGACGCCCGCCTCGGCACAGGCGGCCGCGTACGTCGCCGTGCACACCTCGGCGGTCTTGAGCGGCTTCCCGTCGCCCACCAGAACCTCCGCGATGTTCTCGCGGGTGACCACGGTGGGGGTGAAGAGCTCCGAAGGAGTGTCGAACAGGGTCGTGTCGCCCTTGGGCTTCTTCCCCTCGGCGAAGGAGAACGCCGCGACGGCCGCGGCTTCCGCGACGGTCTTGATGGGCTTGGAGATGGTGTTGAACTGATCGCCCTTGATGATCCGCTGGGCGGCGGCCAGTTCGGCGTCGTTCCCGGTCACCGGCGGCACGGTCGTTCCGGCCGCCTTGAACGCGGCGATGGAACCGCCGCCCGTGCCGTCGTTGGCGGCCACCACTCCGGCGATCTTTCCCGGGAACTTGGCTATCTGGCCGCTGACCCAGCTCTGGGCCTTCCCCGGCTCCCAGGCAGGGGTGTCGTACTCGGCGAGAAGTGTGAACCCGCTGGAGTCGACCGCGCTGTGGATGCCCTTCTTGATCAGGCCCGCCGCCGCGTCGGTCGGTGACCCGTTGACCTGGAGGAGTCCGCCCTCGGCCGAGGTGGACTTGAGGTGGTCCACCAGCGACTTGCCGATCATGGCGCCGATCTTCTCGTTGTCGAACGAGACGTAGTAGTCGGCCTCGACCGCGGGGATCGGCCGGTCGTACGCGATGACGGGAACCCCTCGCCCCTGTGCCGTACGGACGGTGCTGGCCGCCGCGGCGGAGTCCACCGGGTCGATCACGATGACGTCGGCGCCCTGCGCGAGAGCGGAGTCGGCCTGCTGCTGTTGCTTCGAGGCGTCGCCGCCCGCGTTCTGGTAGAGGACCTCGCAACCACCGCACAGATCCTTCATCTTGGCCTTGAAGAGCGGTGCGTCGTACAGCTCGTACCGGGTGGAGGCGATGTCGGGCATCAGGAAGGCGATCTTCGCGTCCTTCGACGACCTGCCGTCCGAGCGGTTCGGCGCTTTCGTCGTACAGGCGGCTGCGGAGACGATCACCGTCATCACGGACAGGGCCGCGGCGAACGATCTGACAGAGCGTTGCTTCACTGGAATCTCCCGGTCTTCAGGCGGAGAGCCTCCTTCGCGTCAAATTAACATCGTGCGTGTTATTAGTGTCAATGGACATGTCATAAATAACAGGATGGCGGGAGCACTCAGAGGCGTCCGGACAACCGTGCGTGAGCCCCCCACGCGGTCCGGGCCGTCGCCAGCTCCGCCCGGTAGCGCTCGTATCCGTCCTCGTACAACGCCCGTACGTCCTCGCGCGGGTCGACCACCTCATGGCGTCCCGGCGGCGCCTCGTACCCCGGGGACAGCGAGGCCCTGGCGACGGACACCACGCCGAGCGCCCCGACCTGCTCCTCCAACGGAATGCGGACAGGCCGGCCGAGGACATCGGCGATCAGCCGGGCCCACGTCCGCGACCGCGTGCCGCCGCCGCACAGGGCGAGGGTGCCGCTCAGCCCCGCCGTGTCCAGGCAGTGCCGGGCCGCGTAGCCGATGGCCTCGCAGACGGCACGGACGGCGTCGGCCCGCCCGGTCGCCAGGCTGAGCCCGTCGAGTCGGCCCTGGGCCGACGGCTCGACGAACGGGGCCCGTTCGCCCGCCTCGGACAGGAAGGGGAAGGCGTGGGCACCCCGGGCGCCGGGCGGGCTGTCGTCGAGCAGGGCGTCCACATCGGCCGTGGTCGCGCCGACGAGGGCGAGCACCCACTCCAGGGCCGCCGTGCCCACCATGGCGGGCATGGCGCGCAGCCACCGGCCGGGGTCGGGCGTGCACAGCCACATACCGGCGGGCTCGGCGAGCGGATCGAGCTCGACGCGGTCGGTCAGCACCTGGCTCGCGAGGGTCGTCCCGAGGATGAGGACCCCGTCCCCCACCTCGCGCACCCCGCTGCCGATCGCGCAGGCCGGCAGGTCGTACGGCCCCGCCACCACCGGCAGCCCCTCGGGCAGCCCCAGGAGTCCGGCGCCGTGACCGTCCAGCCCGAGCACCGTGCCGGGGGCGGCGGGAGGCGGCAGCAGCCCCGCCCGCTCCTCGACGCCGCACGCCGCCAGGGCCTCGGGCGCGTAGCGGCGGGTACGGGGGTCGAGGAACGGCAGGGTCGCGTCGGAGGCGTCGAGGCACACCCGGCCGGTGAGATGCTGGGCGACCGCGTCGACGCAGTACCCCGCGACGGCTGCGCGGTCCAGCGAGTGGGGCTCGTGCTCCTGGAGCCAGTTCAGCAGCGGGCCGTGGCACCCGGGGAACATGCCGGAACCGGTGTGCGCGTAAGCGGCGTTGATCGTGCCGTCCGCCAGCCAGCGGGTCACCAGGTCCGAGGCCCGCGCGTCCATCCAGGAGATGGCGGGCCGCACCGACCGGCCCTCGGAGTCCCGCAGCCACAAACCGTCACCCTGCCCGGTGAGCGCCACGGCGTCCGGCAGACGGCCGACCTCGGCGGCGACCTCGCGTACGACATCGGCGACGCCGGACACCACGTCGTCGAGATCCTGCTCGACCCGCCCGCCCGACAGCATCTCCACGTGCGAGCGCCGGATCGCGGAGGCCACGGCCCCGCCTGCCTCGTCGAACGCCACGGCCTTGGTGACCGACGTTCCGATGTCCACGCCGATGATGGTCCTCAACCCTGCTACCTCCTGTGCGAGCCGATGGGTTCCGGGGCGTCGGCGGCGGCCGTCAGGACCGCTCGGCCACCAGCACGTCCCGGTTCGCGAGGTGCCGCAACTCCTCCCCCCGGACGAAGCGGCCGACCTCGGCGGCGGTGATGGCCGCCGCACGGTGTGCCGTCTGCCGGGTCGCGCCCGCGAGATGGGGCGTGGTGATCACGTTCGGTACGTCACGCAGGGCCCAGTCGGCGGGGATCGGCTCGACGTCGTACACATCGAGGGCGAGCGCCCCGAGAGCACCGCTGCGCAACAGCTCCGGCAGCGGCCCGTGGTCGAGGAGCCCGCCGCGCGCGGAGTTGACCAGGACCGCGCCGTGCGGCAGCAGCCCGAGGCGACGGGAGTCGAGCAGGTGGTGGGTCTCCTCGGTCAGCCGGGCATGCAGGCTCACCACCGAACTCCGGCTCAGAAGGGCGTCCAGTTCGACGAGTTCGACACCGTCCGCCGCGACCGCGACAGGATCGGCGTACGGGTCGGCCGCAAGCACCTGGGCCCCGAAGGCGCGCAGCACCCGCGCCACGATGCGGCCGATGGCCCCGTAGCCCACGAGCCCGACCGTGGCCCCGCCGAGCTCCCCGCCGCTCTCCTCGTACGCGTACAGATCACCCCGCCAGACGCCCCGCTTGAGCTCCGCGTCGGCGACGGCGATGCGCCGCATCGCGGCGAGCACCAGCCCCACGGCGAACTCCGCGGCGGCGGGGGCGTTGCGGCCGGGGGCGAAGCTGACCCTGACCCCGTGACGGGTGGCGGCGGCCAGATCCACATTGACCGGCCCGCCCCGCGAGACGGCCACGAGACGCAACGCGGGCGACGCGGCGAACACCCGCTCCGTGAACGGAGCCATCTGCGTCACACAGACGGACGCCCCGTCCAGCGCCTCGACAAGCTCGTCCTCCGTGCCGCTCGCCTCGCGGACCTCCGCGACCGGACCGAAGGGCTCATGGGGCCAGGGGAGGGCCAGCTCCGTGAACTCCGGAAGCTCCCCGCCCGTACGGGACAGCTCCTGGCTCACTGCCGCGCGAATCAACGTGGGACGGACGAAGTGGTCGCCTGCGGCGAGGATGCGCATGACGTCGGATTCCTTCTGCGAGGAGAGCCGGTGGGATGGCGTGGCGAGCAGGTCGGAGCCCGATCCGGGCCTGATCCCGGCCTGATCCGAGCCGCGACAGACCGGTCCTGGACTGTGGAATTTCTGTTAAATTTAACAGCGCGTGCGTGAACCGGCAATGCACCCGGCCCATACGAGCAACAGCAACTACGCAGGCTTCGACTCGACCTCGACCTCGGCCTCGAAAAGGCGGTCTCCATGACCTCTCGTCTCCTGCTGGTACGGCACGGTGAGACCGAGTGGCACGCGGAGAACCGCTACGCCGGCGTCACCGACGTCGCCCTGACAGCCCGGGGCATGGCTCAGGGAGCCGACCTCGGAGCCTGGGCCGCCCGCAGCGGCGTGGACGCGGTCGCCTGCTCCCCGCTCAGCCGCGCCCGCCTGACGGCGAGTCCCGCGGCGTTGGCGCTGGGCCTGGCGGTGGAGGTCCAGGAGGGTCTGCGGGAGGTGGACTTCGGCTGGGGCGAGGGCCGGACCATCCAGGAGATGGCCGATGAGGACCCCGAAGCCGTACGGCGGTTCCGCGAGGACGCCGACTCCGGCGCCTTCCCCGGCTCCGAACCCGTCGCCCGGGCAGCGGCACGGTCGACCGAAGCCCTCCGCGACCTCGCACACCGTCACCAGGGACGCAGCGTGCTCGTCGTCGCCCACAACACCCTGCTGCGCATCGCCCTGTGCGAACTCCTCGGGCTGCCCCTGGGGCGCTATCGCCGCATCTTCCCGCGGCTGGACAACGGGGCCGTCACGGAGATCGAGATCCGCGGCACGGAGACGGCGCTGCGCTCGCTCAACGTACCCCCGGCCCCGCCCCCCGCCCCCGCGCCCCCCCCGCCCCCTGCGGGAGACTGACCCCATGACCAAGAGATCCGCCGAAGAGCGCCGACGGCTCATCGCCGACCACGTCGTGGAACAGGGCACGGCCACGGGCGCCGCCCTCGCCCAGCTCACGGGCGTGAGCCTGATGACCGTCCACCGGGACCTCGACGACCTCGCGAGACAAGGGGTGCTGCGCCGCTTCCGCGGCGGCGCATCCGCCCTGCCCTCCACGGTGTTCGAGTCGAGCCTCGACTACCGGCTCGGCGTCAACACGGCGGAGAAGAAGGCCGTCGCGCGCGCCGCCGCCGCGCTGGTGGAGCCCGGAATGTCGGTCATGCTCGACGACTCCACCACGGTCCTGGTCATGGCCGGCCTGCTGATCGACCTCGCCCCGCTCACCGTGGTCACCAACGCCCGCCGAGTGCTCGACGTCTTCACCGACCGCGAAGGCATCCGCCTGATCGCCCTGGGCGGCGAGTATTCACGCACCCACGACTCCTTCCTCGGAATGCCCTGCGTCGAGGCGGTGGAGGCGCTCTCCGTCGACCTCGTCGCGGTCTCCACGTCGGCGCTCGACGCGAGGACGGCCTACCACCAGGAGCAGGACGTGGTCCTGGTCAAACGGGCGATGCTGACGTCGGCGGCGACGAAGGTGATGCTCATGGACCACACCAAGCTCGCCCGGACCGCGCTGCACCGCGTCGGTCCCGTCGGCGACCTGGACCACCTGGTCGTGGACGACGGAGCGGACGCCGACCTGCTCGGCAAAATCCGCGAACGGACCAGTGTCACGGTGGCGACCGTCGCACCATGAGCCCTCCGCCATGAGCCCGCCCCCCATGATGAACCGCATGTTAAATTCACACCGAAAACATCATCACCGCCACTGACGTTGGACCGCCACGTGATCGGCGGGCCGATGTCAACACGTGAGGCCCGTCCCGCCGGGGAAGGACGCTTTCCGCCATGAGCAGTGAATCCCGTCGCACCACATCCCGCACTCCGGCCGTGATCGGCATCGACGTGGCGACCGCGTCCGTCCGCGTGCTGTGCGTGGACGAGCAGGGAAACGTGCTCGCCGAGGCGCGGGCAGACCTACCGCCCCCCGTACGCACCCCCGCGGGGACGAGCGAGCAGGACGCCAGGTCCTGGTGGCCCGCCGTACGGTCAGCACTGCGCCGCACCACGAGCGCGCTGCCCCGGGGCGGCCGAGAGGTGGTCGCGGTGGCGGTGTCGGCGACATCCGGCACGATCGTGCCCACCGGGCGGGACGGCGAACCGCTGGGCCCGGCCCTGATGTACGACGACCGGCGAGCCGCCGCCACCAACGCCGAGGCCGACCGGTTGGGGAGGGTTCGTTGGGGGTTGCTGGGTGTGTCGGTGGGGCCGACGGCTGCGCTGGGTCGGGCTGTTTGGTGTGCGCGGACGTACGGTTCCGCTCTGAGCCACGTCCTGCACACCCCCGAGTTCATCGGCCGGCAGCTGACGGGCCACCCCGTGGCCACGGACTGGAGCCACGCCCTGAAGTCCGGTTATGACGCCCGGGCCGGGGAGTGGGCGCATGAGGTGTTCGACGCTCTGGACTTCCCGCTCGGGGTGTTTCCTTCGGTGGGCGCTCCCGGTACGGGGGTTGGGGTGGTG
>NZ_JAFEUF010000018.1:28409-60397 GCF_016901035.1 Streptomyces durocortorensis | reverse complement strand
CTCCCGGGACTCCGCCCCGGACCCCGCTCCTCAAACGCCGGAGGGGCTGGATGTCCCGCCGGACGGGCTGGATGCCGGGCCGCCCGGAGTGCGTTCCCGGGCCGACCCCGCGTCTCAGCCGTCGATGTCCATCGCGTCCGGATCGGCCTTCGCGGCGCTGGGGATCACCTTGATGACCTTGCCGTTCTTGTCGCACAGCTCCGCGCGCAGGATGTGGCCGGGCCGGATGCCCTTCCAGAAGATGACCTCCTGCTGCTGGACGAAGGACGTGGTGCCCAGCGTGTCCACGAGGTCGATGCCGCCGGGGGCGTTGATCACGTAGCGGTAGCCGCTGCCGTCCGGCTGTCGCGCCCAGTCCGGTACGTATCCGCCGGGGGAGCGGGTGGTGCTGACGAACCCGGTCTTCTGCAGCAGCTTCTGGTAGTGCCGCAGACTGGCGGGAATCTTCTCGTTCCAGGGCGTGAATCCTTTGCCGAGGATCTGGTCCGGTGTCCTGCTGTCCCACCGGTACAGCAGTTCGTTGTCCTTGCGGTAGCGCAGCGGCGGGACATCGCGCCCCTGCTTGCGGTCCTCGCGCATCGACTTCACCTTGCCCGGGTCGATGCCGTACGTGCTCTCGCCGAAGCCCGCCGCCTCCTGCGGCGTCGGTGTGGTCTCCCGGGGGTGGTTCGCCCGTTCGCCCATGAACGTGCCGTAGTCGTACTCCGCCGCCTCGGAGTCGGTCCCGCCGTCCGACAGCTCCTCGGCGTCGGAGAAGTCCCGCTTGTCGATGTCCATGGGTGTGGCGTGCGGGCTGCTCGCACGCTGCACGGTGGGCTGTGCGGTCGGCTGGTGGCCGCAGTCCTCGCTGTGCCGGTGCCGGTCCTGCCCGGCGGGCTGTCCGGCCCGCAGCATCTGGACCACGGCGGCGTTGCCCACGGCGCCCTGCTGGGCGAGGAACCGCTGCGGCGGGCTGCCGGCCCCGGCCGGGCCCCGGCGGGCAGGTCCCTGCGACGTCGCGGAGTCCGTCGTCTTGTCGTGGTCGTATGCGCGCAAGGGGGTCTCCTCGGTGACGAGACGTCCAGCTTTACGGACCGGGCCCCTCCGGTCCAGAAGCGGACGGGCAGTCCACCGGTGCCCTACGGGCAGGCGTGCCTGAACGGAAAGGGTGGCGCGGGTGGTCCTGAAGCAGGTTGTGGGACGGGCCGGGGCGCGGCGTCGCGCGCAGGGCCGAAGGAGCAGCCCGCAAGGGACGGAAACGGGGTGGGGACGGACACGACGCCCGCCCCCACCCCGCTCCTCGCGTGCGAGGACTACGGTCTGCGCGCCCCGGCCGCCTCCGGCGCGGGCTCCGCCTCCGGCTCGGCCTCCGCAGCCGCCTTCGGCTCCGGTTCGGACGCTGGGCGTGGCAGGCGGGCGGAGGCGCGCAGTCCGGTCAGCCGGCCCTTCCTCGCCCCGGGCACCCACTTCGGCAGGTGGTGCGGCAGCGAGCCGTACCAGGCGCGGGAGACCGCGTAACCGAAGGCGAGGCAGGCCATGCCGCCCACCGCGTCCAGCCAGAAGTGGTTGGCGGTGGCCACGATGACGACCAGGGTGAGCGTCGGGTAGAGCAGGCCCAGGATCTTGGCCCACGGCGCCGAGGCCAGGGCGAAGATCGTCAGGCCGCACCAGAGGGACCAGCCGATGTGCATCGACGGCATCGCCGCGTACTGGTTCGACATGTTCTTGAAGTTGCCCGACGCCATCGAGCCCCACGTCTCGTGGACGAGCACCGTGTCGATGAAGTTCGCCCCGTTCATCAGACGGGGCGGCGCCAGGGGGTACAGGTAGTAGCCGAGCAGGGCCACGCCCGTCGTCGCGAAGAGGACGAGGCGGGTCGCCGCGTAACGGCCCGGGTGGCGGCGGAAGAGCCAGACGAGCACGCCGATGGTCACGACGAAATGCAGCGTCGCGTAGTAGTAGTTCATCGACACGATCAGCCATGTCACGGAGTTGACCGCGTGATTGACCGATTCCTCGAAGGCCAGCCCCAGGGACTTCTCCGCCGACCAGATCCAGTCCGCGTTGGCCAGCGCCGCCGCCTTCTGCTCGGGGACGGCATTGCGCACGAGCGAGTACAGCCAGTAACTGACCGCGATGAGCAGGATCTCGAACCAGAGCCGGGGGCGGCCGGGCGTCCGCAGCGAGCGGAGCCGGGCCTGCCAGCCGGACTTTCCGGAGGCCGGGGGAGGGGTTGACGACGCGGCGGCGGCCTGGGGGGCCGCCTTGGCCGCGATGGGTGAAGGACCGGCCGTCGACCGGCCTTCCTGTGCTGTCACCTGTGTTTCACCCATAGGCAGAGAGTCTTCCATAGAGCTTCCCGTGCCTACGATCATCCTCCGGTCGGGTTCCGGCCGCACGTCCTGCGTCTCAAGGACGAGGGGCCGACCCTGAGCCGCCTGCGGGTCCGGCGGCCGTCGAGCCGCGTACCACCAGCTCGGGCATGAAGACGAACTCGCTGTGCGGAGCCGGGGTTCCGCCGATCTCCTCCAGGAGCGTACGGACCGCGGCCTGGCCCATCGCCGTCACCGGCTGCCGGATCGTCGTCAGCGGCGGATCCGTGAACGCTATGAGCGGCGAGTCGTCGTAGCCGACCACGGAGAGGTCCCGGGGAACCTCCCTGGACTCGCGGCGGGCCGCCCGGATCGCCCCGAGCGCCATCATGTCGCTCGCACACACGACCGCCGTGCAGCCGCGCTCCATCAGGGCGGTGGCGGCGGCCTGGCCGCCCTCCAGCGTGTACAGGGAGTGCTGGACCAGCTCCTCGATCTCCTCCTCGGAGAGGCCCAGCTGCTCCCGCATCGTCGCGTGGAAGCCCTCGATCTTGCGGAGCACCGGCACGAAGCGCTTGGGGCCGACCGCCAGGCCGATCCGGGTGTGGCCGAGCGCCACCAGATGCGTCACCGCCAGCCGCATCGCCGCCCGGTCGTCCGGGGAGATGAACGGCGCCTGCACCTTGGCGGAGAAGCCGTTCACCAGGACGAAGGGGACACCCTGGCCGCGCAGTTGCTCGTACCGCTGCATATCGGCCGAGGTGTCCGCGTGCAGCCCGGAGACGAAGATGATGCCCGAGACGCCCCGGTCCACCAGCATTTCGGTGAGTTCGTCCTCGGTGGAGCCGCCGGGGGTCTGGGTTGCCAGCACCGGGGTGTAGCCCTGCCGCGTCAGCGCCTGGCCGATGACCTGGGCCAGCGCCGGGAAGATCGGGTTCTCCAGCTCCGGGGTGATCAGGCCGACCAGCCCCGCGCTGCGCCTGCGCAGCCGCACCGGGCGTTCGTAGCCGAGGACGTCGAGCGCCGCGAGGACGGATTCGCGGGTGGCCGCCGCTACTCCGGGCTTGCCGTTCAGGACTCGGCTGACCGTCGCTTCGCTGACCCCCGCCTGAGTTGCGATATCGGCAAGCCGTGCGGTCATGGGATGCGACTGTACCGGGCTCGTGTCGGATTGCCCACTGTGCGTGGGGTGGTGCGGGAAGGGGTTTCCAGAGGCCTTCCGGCAACGTCTTGCAAGGACTTGCGGGCCGGGATCGCGGACCGTCGCCGGACCGTCGCCCTGCGGATATGGCCAGGCCCGCCCGTCCCTGCCAAGGGTCCATGGCCGCCGTCAAGGGGCTTGACGGCAACCTTGAGGACACGCGAATGTAACGATCGCCAGGGCTTGCAGAAATCTTCCGCAAGGTCTTTCGGTCGTCTTTCATCCTTGTTACGTTCACGTCGACCCGGCGCCGCGACGGAGCGGTACGGCAGTTGAAGGAGTTCAGATGCGACGTGGCATAACGGCCACCGCCCTGGTCGCGGCCCTGGCGCTCGCGGCGACCGCCTGCGGCAGCGACGACGAGACCGGCAGCAAGAGCTCGGGCGAGCTCTCGGGCACGGTGACCTGGTGGGACACCTCCAGCGTCGGCAGCGAGGACAAGGTCTTCAAGAAGCTGGCCGAAGGCTTCGAGAAGAAGCACCCGAAGGTCGACGTCAAGTACGTCAACGTGCCCTTCGGCGAGGCGCAGAACAAGTTCAAGAACGCCGCCCAGGCCGGCGACGGCGCCCCCGACGTGATCCGCTCCGAGGTCGCCTGGACGCCGGACTTCGCCAACCTCGGCTACCTGGCCCCGCTGGACGGCACCGCCGCCCTGAAGAACCAGGACGACTTCCTCAAGCAGGCCGTCGCGTCCACCAAGTACGAGGACAAGACCTTCGCCGTCCCGCAGGTCATCGACTCCATGGGCGTCTTCTACAACAAGAAGATGTTCAAGGAGGCCGGTGTCGAGGCGCCCGCGAACCTGGACGACCTCAAGACCGTCGCCAAGAAGATCAAGGACAAGACCGGCAAGACCGGCCTCTACCTCCGCGGCGACGACCCGTACTACTTCCTCTCCTTCCTGTACGGCGAGGGCGGCGACATGGTCGACGCCGGCTCCAAGAGCGTCACCATCGACAAGCCCGAGGGCGTCGAGGCGTTCAAGGCGGTCAAGGCCCTGGTCGACGACGGCACCGCGAAGACGGACGCCTCGGACGGCTGGGAGAACATGATGCAGGCGTTCAAGAACGGCGACGTCGCCATGATGATCAACGGCCCCTGGGCCGTCGCCGACACCCTGACCGGCAAGGAGTTCACGGACAAGGACAACCTGGGCGTCGCCCCGGTCCCGGCCGGCTCCGCCGCCCAGGGCGCCCCGCAGGGCGGCCACAACCTCGCCGTCTACGCCGGCTCCAAGAACCTGGAGGCCTCCTACGCCTTCGTCGAGTACATGACCTCCGTCGACAGCCAGGCCACCGCCGCCGGCGAGCTGAACCTGCTGCCCACCCGCACCTCCGCGTACGCCAAGAAGGAAGCGGTCGACAGCGAGATCGTCGGCTTCTTCAAGCCGGTCGTCGAGACCGCCGTCGAGCGCCCCTGGATCCCCGAGGGCGGCAGCCTCTTCGAGCCGCTGCGCGTCGAATACACCAAGGTCCTCACCGGCCAGACCACGCCGGAGAAGGCCGCCAAGGCCACCGGTGACTCCTACCGCAAGCTCCTTGAGGGCTGGAAGTAACAGGAAGGCTGGCCGACTGATGGCTGTCCACACCAGCCAGTCGGTGGTGAAGGCCGCGGGCGAGAACACCGCCCGCGGCCGGAGCCGCGGTACTGGCACCCCACCACCGACCCCCGGCCGCCTGCGGCGCGCCCTGTCGGTCCACTGGTACGCCTGGGCCATGGTCGCCCCGGTCGTCGTCGTGATCGGCGTGATCATCGGTTATCCGCTGGTCCGCGGCATCTACCTCTCGATGACCGACGCCGACGAGCGCAACGTCGCCCGCTCCATCGGGGTCAACGAGATCCCCGCCACCTACGAGTTCGTCGGCGCCGACAACTACGTCGACGCCCTGACCGGCTCGCAGTTCCTCGGGACGCTCGGCTGGACGCTGGTGTGGACCGTCTCCTGTGTGAGCATCACGTTCGTCCTCGGTATGTCCCTGGCGAACATCCTCAACCGCCGCATCGCCGGACGCTCCGCCTACCGCATGGCCCTCATCCTGCCCTGGGCCATCCCCGGCTTCGTCTCCGTCTTCGCCTGGCGCTTCCTCTACAACGAGGAGCGCGGCCTGCTCAACAAGGTCCTCGGCGGCGCGGGCATCGACGCCGTCCCGTGGCTGAACGACCCGACCTGGGCCAAGTTCGCGGTCATCGCCGTCAACGTCTGGCTCGGCGTCCCGTTCATGATGGTCGCCCTCCTCGGCGGACTCCAGTCCATCCCCTCCGAGCAGTACGAGGCGGCCGAGATGGACGGCGCGACCGCCTGGCAGCGCTTCCGCCACATCACGCTGCCCGGACTGCGCCCGGTCTCCACCACGGTGGTCCTGCTCTCCACCATCTGGACCTTCAACATGTTCCCGGTGATCTTCCTGCTGACCCGCGGCGGACCCGGTGAGGCGACCCAGATCCTGGTGACCCAGGCGTACAAGTTCTCCTTCGAGATCAGCCCGCGCGACTACGCGCAGTCCTCCACGTGGGGCGTGCTGATCCTCGTACTCCTGATGCTCTTCGCCGTGATCTACCGGCGGGTCCTGCGCTCCCAGGGAGACAACTGGTGACCACCGCGACCGAAACCCCCGCCCGGCACGCCGCCGTACGCAAGGTCCGCCTGCGCGGCGAGCGTTCCCCGCTCGCCTCCGTGGCCCTGCACCTCACCCTGATCGTCGCCTCGGTGATCGCGGTCTTCCCGGTGCTGTGGGTCCTGCTGACCTCGCTCAAGCCCGCCAAGTACGCGACCACCACGGACTTCTTCCGCGAGACGACGTTTCTCAACTACACGAACCTCATCCGCGACACCGAGTTCCTCAACTGGTTCGCCAACTCCGTCATCATCTCCGCGCTCTCCACGGTGATCGGCGTCTTCGTCGCCGCCACCACCGGATACGCCGTCAGCCGCTTCCGCTTCCCCGGCAAGCGCGGGCTGATGTGGACGCTGCTGATCACCCAGATGTTCCCGGTCGCCGTCCTCATCGTGCCGATCTACAACATCATGTCGACCCTCGGGCTGCTCAACCAGCCCACCGGTCTCGTCATCACCTACCTCACCATCTCGGTGCCGTTCTGCGCCTGGATGATGAAGGGCTTCTTCGACACCATCCCGCGCGAGATCGACGAGTCGGGCGAGGTCGACGGCCTCACCCCCTTCGGCACCTTCTTCCGGCTGATCCTCCCGCTGGCCAAGCCGGGCCTCGCCGTCACCGCGTTCTACTCCTTCATCACCGCCTGGGGCGAAGTCGCCTACGCCTCCGCCTTCCTGGTCGGCGACGAGAACCTCACGCTGGCCGGCGGACTCCAGAAGTTCGTCAACCAGTACGGAGCCCAGTGGGGCCCGATGACCGCCGCCTCCGTCCTCATCGCCATCCCGGCCGCCCTGGTGTTCCTCTTCGCCCAGAAGCACCTGGTCACCGGCATGTCCGCCGGAGCCGTCAAGGGCTGACACCCGAGGACAGTCAAGGGCTGACGCCCGAGGACACCCGCACCCGCCCGCACCACCGCACCCGTCACGGCGGCGCCCGGGCCCCCCCCCCCCGCCCCCCCCCCCCCCCCCCCCCCCCCCCCCCCCCCCCCCCCCCCCCGGCCCCGGGCGCCGCTCCCCACCCAGACACCCCAGGGACGACATGACCCAGCACCTCGCTGCCCCCTCCACCGGCACGTCCGACGACGCCCCGGGCCACCGCACCGGCTGGTGGCAGGACGCGGTGATCTACCAGGTCTATCCGCGGAGCTTCGCCGACGGCAACGGCGACGGCATGGGCGACCTCCCCGGCGTCACCGCCCGCCTGCCCCACCTCAAGGACCTGGGCGTCGACGCGGTCTGGCTCTCCCCCTTCTACGCCTCCCCGCAGGCCGACGCGGGCTACGACGTCTCCGACTACCGGGCCATCGACCCCATGTTCGGCAACCTGCTGGACGCCGACGCGCTGATCCGCGAGGCGCACGGGCTCGGCCTGCGCGTCATCGTCGACCTGGTCCCCAACCACTCCTCCGACCAGCACGAGTGGTTCAAGCGCGCCCTGGCCGAGGGCCCCGGCTCCGCCCTGCGTGAGCGCTACCACTTCCGCCCCGGAAAGGGGGCGGACGGCGAACTCCCGCCCAACGACTGGGAGTCCATCTTCGGCGGCCCTGCCTGGACCCGTACGGTCGACCCGGACGGCACCCCCGGCGACTGGTACCTCCACCTGTTCGCCCCCGAGCAGCCCGATTTCAACTGGGAGCACCCGGCCGTCGCCGACGAGTTCCGCTCCATCCTGCGCTTCTGGCTCGACATGGGCGTCGACGGCTTCCGCGTCGACGTCGCCCACGGCCTCGTCAAGGCCGAAGGGCTGCCCGACCTCGGCACCCACGACCAGCTCAAGCTGCTCGGCAACGACGTCATGCCGTTCTTCGACCAGGACGGCGTGCACGCGATCTACCGCAGCTGGCGCACCATCCTCGACGAGTACCCCGGCGAGAGGATCGCGGTCGCCGAGGCGTGGACCCCGACCGTCGAGCGCACCGCCAACTACGTGCGCCCCGACGAGATGCACCAGGCGTTCAACTTCCAGTACCTGTCCACCGCCTGGGACGCCGCCGAGCTCCGCACGGTCATCGACTCCTCGCTCGACGCCATGCGCCCGGTCGGCGCCCCCACCACCTGGGTGCTCTCCAACCACGACGTCACCCGGCACGCCACCCGCTTCGCCAACCCGCCCGGCCTCGGCACCCAGATCCGTACCCCCGGCGACCGCGAGCTGGGCCTGCGCCGCGCCCGCGCCGCCTCCCTGCTGATGCTCGCCCTGCCCGGCTCCGCCTACGTCTACCAGGGCGAGGAGCTCGGCCTGCCCGACGTCACCGACCTGCCCGACGAGGCCCGCCAGGACCCGTCGTTCTTCCGCGCCGAGGGCCAGGACGGCTTCCGCGACGGCTGCCGCGTCCCGATCCCGTGGACCCGCGAGGGCACGAGTCACGGCTTCGGTGACGGCGGCAGCTGGCTCCCGCAGCCCGCCGGCTGGGGCGAGCTGTCCGTCGAGGCGCAGACCGGGGTGGAGGGCTCCACCCTGGAGCTGTACCGGGCCGCGATCGCCGCCCGCCGGGACCACCCGGGCCTCGGCGCGGGCACGGACGTGGAGTGGCTGGACGGCCCCGAAGGCGTCCTCGTCTTCGCCCGTCCCGGCTTCGTCTGCACCGTCAACACCACCGGCGCCCCCGTCCGGATCGCCGCCCGCGGCCGGGTGCTGCTCGCCAGCTCCCCGGTCACCGTGGACGGCGCCGAGGCCGAGCTGCCCGCCGACACCACGGTGTGGTGGACGGTGTGACACTCCCCGCGCCCAGGACCACGGCAACGCCCCGCCTCTCCGACATCGCCGGACAGGCGGCGGTCAGCGAGGCGACGGTCAGCCGGGTCCTGAACGGGAAGCAGGGCGTCGCGGACTCCACGCGTCAGCGGGTGCTCGCGGCGCTCGACATCCTGGGCTACGAACGCCCCGTACGGCTGCGGCAGCGCAGCGCCGGACTGATCGGCCTGGTGACGCCCGAACTCACCAACCCGATCTTCCCGGCGTTCGCGCAGTCCGTCGAACAGGTGCTGGCCGGGCACGGCTACACCCCCGTGCTCTGCACCCAACTCCCGGGCGGGGCAACCGAGGACGAACTCGTCGAGCAGCTCGTCGAGCGCGGCGTCGGCGGCATCGTCTTCCTGTCCGGGCTGCACGCGGACACCTCCGCCGACCCGGCACGGTATGCCGCGCTCACCGAGCGCGGCGTGCCGTTCGTCCTGATCAACGGCTACAACGAGCGCATCAGCGCCCCGTTCGTCTCGCCCGATGACAACGCTGCCGTACGGATGGCCCTCCAGCACCTCGCCGACCTCGGCCACCGCCGGATCGGCCTGGCCATCGGCCCGCAGCGCTACGTCCCCTCCCGCCGCAAGCGGGACGGGTTCGTGGAGGCGGCCGTCTCGGTGCTCGGCATGGACCGCTCCGAGGCCGAACTGCTCGTCTGCTCCACCCTGTTCAGCGTCGAGGGCGGCCAGGTGGCGGCGGGCGCCCTGCTGGACGCGGGCTGCACCGGCATCGTCTGCGGCAGCGACCTGATGGCGCTGGGCGTGGTCCGCGCCGCCCGGGGGAGGGGCCTGGAGGTCCCGCGTGACGTCTCGGTCGTCGGCTTCGACGACTCGCAGCTCATCGCGTTCACCGACCCGCCGCTGACCACCGTGCGCCAGCCCGTGCACGCGATGGCGGCGGCCGCGGTGGGCGCGCTGCTGGAGGAGATCGGCGGGAGCCCGGTGCAGCGCACGGAGTACGTCTTCCAGCCGGAGCTGGTCGTACGGGGCTCGACGGCTGCGGTCCCCGCGTAAGGCGGTCCGGCGGGTCCGGCGAGGGACACGTACAGGAGAGGCACCAGGAGTCGGCCCAGGAAGGGCCGGCGGGGAGTTCTTGCGACTCCGGGTGCCTCTCTTGTCGTGACCGGCCCGGCCGGCCGGGCGCGTGGAGTCCGGAACCGCCCGTGCGGACGGCCCGGAACCCTCGGCCGACCGGACCGGAGTCGGATGAAACGTAACAGGCCTGCAATATCTTGCGGAAGACCTTGCAGCAAGAAACCGCGAAGAAAAATGGCTTGTTTCGTGGATGTGAGCGGGGCGTGTCCAAAGGGTTGACCGCCGACAGGAGGGCTCGTACGGTCTGGTCCGCAGCAAGGTTTGCATTCTTGCAGCAAGAACCTTCAGGAGCCTTGAGGGCATGGCGCGTTGCCGACTGAGGCTGCACCGTCACCCGCGTTTCCCCCACCCGCAGGAGGAAAGACATGGCACGCAGACCACTGTCTGCCGCGCTCGCCCTCGTGGCCGGCGCCGCCGCCCTCGTCGTCCCCACCGGATTCGGCGCCGCGTCCCCCGCGCAGGCCGCCACTCCGGGCGACAAGGACGTCACGGCCGTGATGTTCGAGTGGAAGTTCGCCTCCATAGCCAAGGCCTGCACGGACAGCCTCGGTCCGGCGGGCTACGGCTACGTCCAGGTCTCGCCGCCCCAGGAGCACATCCAGGGCGGCCAGTGGTGGACCTCCTACCAGCCCGTCAGCTACAGGATCGCCGGGAGGCTCGGTGACCGGGCCGCCTTCTCCGCCATGGTCGACACGTGTCACGCGGCGGGCGTGAAGGTCGTCGCGGACTCCGTCGTCAACCACATGGCGGCGGGCAACGGCACCGGCACCGGCGGCTCCGCGTACACCAAGTACGACTACCCGGGCCTCTACTCCGGCGCCGACCTGGACGACTGCCGCTCCCAGATCAACAACTACAACGACCGCGGCAACGTCCAGAACTGCGAGCTGGTCGGCCTCGCCGACCTGGACACCGGCGAGGACCACGTACGCGGCAGGATCGCCGGATACCTCAACGACCTGCTCTCGCTCGGCGTGGACGGCTTCCGCATCGACGCCGCGAAGCACATGCCCGCCGCCGATCTGGCCAACATCAAGTCCCGGCTGACCAACCCGAACGTCTACTGGAAGCACGAGGCGATCTACGGGGCGGGCGAGGCCGTCTCGCCCTCCGAATACCTCGGCACCGGGGACGTCCAGGAGTTCCGTTACGGGCGGAGCCTCAAGCAGGTCTTCCTCAACGAGAACCTCGCCCACCTGAAGAACTTCGGCGAGGGCTGGGGCTTCATGGAGTCCGGCAAGTCCGGCGTCTTCGTCGACAACCACGACACCGAGCGGGGCGGCGACACCCTCAACTACAAGAACGGCTCCGCCTATACGCTCGCCAACGTCTTCATGCTGGCCTACCCCTACGGCTCCCCGGACGTCCACTCCGGCTACGAGTTCAGCGACCACGATGCCGGACCGCCGAACGGCGGCCAGGTCAACGCCTGCTACAGCGACGGCTGGAAGTGCCAGCACGCCTGGCGCGAGATCTCCTCCATGGTCGGCTTCCGCAACGCGGCCCGGGGCCAGGGCGTCACCAACTGGTGGGACAACGGCGGCGACCAGATCGCCTTCGGCCGGGGCACCAAGGCGTACGTCGCCATCAACCACGAGGGCTCCGCACTGAACCGGACCTTCCAGACCTCGCTGCCCGCAGGTGACTACTGCGACGTCCAGTCCGGCAAGGGCGTCACCGTCAACGGCTCGGGCCAGTTCACCGCCACCGTCGCGGCCGGCACCGCCGTCGCCCTGCACGCGAACGCCCGGACCTGCTCCGGGGGCGGCGGCACGAACCCCGACCCGGGCCCCGGCAACGGCTCCTCCGGCGCGTCCTTCGGCGTCAACGCCACCACCCAGCCCGGCCAGAACATCCACGTCACCGGCGACCAGACCGCCCTCGGCAACTGGAACCCGGCGAACGCCCCCAAGCTCGACCCGGCGACGTACCCCGTCTGGAAGCTGGACGTGGCACTGCCCGCCGGGACCACGTTCGCCTACAAGTACGTCCGCAAGGACGCGGCCGGCAACGTCACCTGGGAGAGCGGCGCGAACCGCACCGCCACCGTCCCGTCCTCCGGGAAGGTCACGCTGACCGCCGACGTCTGGCGCGGCTGACCCGTGAATCCCCTCTCTCCCGCGGGCCGGTGGCGCTGCCACCGGCCCGCGCCCCACCCTCCTGACACCAGCCGAGGAGCACCCTCCGTGTCCCGAACCACCCTGAGACGAGGGGCGGTGGCCGCCCTGTGCGCGGCGCTGCTGCCCGTCGTCCCGGCGGCCATCGCCGCCGCCTCGCCCCGGCCGCCGGCCCCGCCCTCGGACGCGAAGCTCGCGCGCGAGTCGGCCCGGCACGACCTCACGCGCGAGCAGTTCTACTTCGTGCTGCCCGACCGTTTCGCCAACGGCGACGCCTCCAACGACCGCGGCGGGCTGACCGGTTCGCGCCTCGACCACGGCTACGACCCCACCGACAAGGGGTTCTACCAGGGTGGCGACCTCAAGGGCCTCACCCAGAAGCTCGACTACATCAAGGGCCTCGGCACCACCGCCATCTGGATGGCGCCGATCTTCAAGAACCGGCCCGTCCAGGGCACCGGCAAAGACGCATCGGCGGGCTACCACGGCTACTGGATCACCGACTTCACCCAGGTCGACCCGCACTTCGGCACCAACGCCGACCTGGAGAAGCTGATCGACAAGGCCCACGCCAAGGGCATGAAGGTCTTCTTCGACGTCATCACCAACCACACCGCCGACACCGTCGACTACGCGGAGAAGGCCTACGGCTACAAGCCCAAGGGCGCCTTCCCCTACCTCGACAGGACCGGCCGCCCCTTCGACGACCGCGAGGGCGTCGAGAAGGTGGACCGAAACTCCTTCCCGTACACCCCGGTGCAGGCCCCCGGCACGGAGAAGAAGGTGCCGTCCTGGCTCAACGACCCCACCATGTACCACAACCGGGGCGACTCGACGTGGGCCGGTGAGTCCAACGAGTACGGCGACTTCTCCGGGCTCGACGACCTGTGGACCGAGCGTCCCGAGGTCGTGAAGGGCATGGAGAAGATCTACGAGAAGTGGGTCCGCGACTTCGACATCGACGGCTTCCGCATCGACACCGTCAAACACGTCGACCTGGACTTCTGGACCCAGTGGGCCACCGCGCTCGACGACTACGCCGCGAAGCGTGGCCGGCACGACTTCTTCATGTTCGGCGAGGTCTACTCCGCCGACACCGAGGTCACCTCCCCGTACGTCACCCGGGGCCGCCTGGACTCCACGCTGGACTTCCCGTTCCAGGACGCCGCCCGGCAGTTCGCCTCCCAGGGCGCGCCCGCCGACAAGCTCGCCTCGGTGTACGGCAACGACTTCCGCTACACCACCGACAAGGCCAACGCCTACGAGCAGGTCACCTTCCTCGGCAACCACGACATGGGCCGCATCGGGACCTTCCTCAAGCAGGACAACCCGAAGGCCGACGACGCCGAGCTGCTGCAGCGGGCCCGGCTCGCCAACGAGCTGATGTTCCTCGGCCGCGGCAACCCGGTGATCTACTACGGCGACGAGCAGGGCTTCACCGGCGCCGGCGGCGACAAGGACTCCCGCCAGACCCTCTTCGCCTCGAAGACCGCCGACTACCTCGACGACGACCAGCTCGGCACCGACCGCACCCACGCCTCGGACGCGTACGACACGAAGCACCCGGTCTACCGCTCCATCGCCGCGCTCTCGAAGCTCACCAAGGACCACCCGGCGCTGCGCGACGGCATCCAGATCGAGCGGCTCGCGGACGGCTCGGTGTACGCCACCTCGCGCATCGCCACCGAGCGGCCCAACGAGTACCTCGTCGCCTCCAACAACGGCACGACCCCGAAGAAGGTCCAGCTCGCCACCGAATCGGCCGACATGAACTTCCGTACCCTGTACGGCGGTTCCGGCACGGTCCGCAGCGGCAAGGACAAGAAGGTCACCGTCACCGTGCCCGCCCTGTCCAGCCTCGTGCTGAAGGCGGACCGTACCGTGGGCACGCCCGCGGCCAAGCCAGCCGTCTCGCTGAAGGCCCCGGCCGCCGGCGCGACCGGCACCGTCGAGATCGCCGCCGACGTGGACGGCGGACAGCTCAACCGGGTCGTCTTCGCCGCCCAGGTCGGCAACGGCAAGTGGCGGACCCTCGGCACCGCCGACCACGCCCCGTACAAGGTCACCCAGCACCTGGACGAGGCGGTGAAGGCGGGCACCCCGCTGCGCTACAAGGCCGTCGTCGTCGACCGCGCCGGGCGTACGTCCAGCGCCCTCGCCTCGACGACCGCCGGTCAGGCCCCGCCGCCCGGCAAGCCCGTCGCCGTCGAGCGCGACCGGGCCGTCGTCCACTACCAGCGCCCCGACGGCGACTACGACGGCTGGCAGCTGAAGTCCGGTGACAAGACGGCTGAGTTCATCGGGCGGGACGCCTTTGGCGCGTTCGCCTGGATCGACCTGGAGAAGGGGACGGACTCCGTCCCGTACACCGTCGAGAAGAACGGCACGGCCGACGGACCGCAGCGGACCATCGACCTCGGTGTGACCGGACAGGTCTGGATCGAGCAGGGCAAGGACGGGCAGCAGGCCGAAGCCCCCGAGACCCCGCCGCAGGACACCGCCAAGGCCGTCCTCAACTACCACCGCCCGGACGGGAACTACGACGGCTGGGGGCTGCACACCTGGGCCGGCGCCAAGGAGCCCACGGACTGGGCCAAGCCGCTGATGCCGGTGAAGAAGGACGCCTACGGGGTCACCTTCGAGGTGCCGCTCGTCGACGGGGCGACCTCGCTCAGCTACATCCTGCACAAGGGCGACGAGAAGGACCTGCCCAGCGACCAGTCCCTCGACCTCGCCACCTACGGCCACGAGGTCTGGATGCTCGGCGGCAAGCCCGGCTACCTCCTCCCGCAGACGGGCGGCGGCGCGGCCCCCGACCTGTCGAAGGCCGAGGCGCAGTGGATCGACGCGAACACCGTCGTCTGGAAGGTGAAGACCACCGACGCCACCAGCCAGCAGCTCGTGTACGCGAAGGAGGGCGGCATCTCCGTCGTCGACGGGGCGCTGTCCGACGAGGGACAGTGGCTGCGGCTCCAGCAGGGTGAGCTGAGCGACGCCCAGAAAGCGAAGTTCCCTCATCTGAAGGACTATCCGGCGTTCACCGTCGACGCCCGCGACCGTGACCGCGTCCGCGAGTCCCTGCGGGGTCAGCTGATCGCGACCCAGCGCGCCGCCAACGGGGCCCTGCTCGCCGCCACCGGCGTACAGACGGCCGGAATCCTGGACGACCTGTACGGCAAGAAGGCCGCCTCCGCCGAACTCGGCCCGGTCTTCCGCAAGTCGACGCCCACCCTCTCCGTGTGGGCCCCCACCGCGCAGACCGTCTCGCTCGAACTCGACGGCCGTACCGTCCCGATGAAGCGCGACGACCGCACCGGCGTCTGGTCGGTCACCGGCAAGAAGAGCTGGCAGGGCAAGTCCTACCGGTACGCCGTGACCGTCTGGGCCCCCACCGTCCAGAAGCTCGTCACCAACAAGGTCACCGACCCCTACTCCACCGCCCTGACCGCCGACTCGGCCCGCAGCCTCGTCGTCGACCTCACCGACCCGAAGCTCGCGCCGCGCGGCTGGTCCGGCCTGAAGAAGCCCGCCGCCACCCCGCTGCGGGACGCCCAGATCCAGGAGCTGCACGTCCGGGACTTCTCGATCACGGACCGCACGGCGAAGCACCCGGGTGAGTACCGGGCCTTCACCGACACCCGCTCGAAGGGCATGCGGCACCTCAAGAAGCTCGCCGACTCCGGCACCAGCTACGTCCACCTGCTCCCCGTCTTCGACATCGGGACCGTCCCGGAGAAGAAGAAGGACCAGGCGACCCCCGACTGCGACCTGACCGCCCCCGCACCCGACTCCGAGAAGCAGCAGGAGTGCGTGAGCAAGGCGGCCGCCAAGGACGGCTTCAACTGGGGCTACGACCCGTTCCACTACACCGTCCCGGAGGGCTCCTACGCCTCCGACCCGGACGGCACCGAGCGCACGGTCGAGTTCCGCCAGATGGTCCAGGGCCTGAACAAGGCCGGGCTGCGCACCGTCATGGACGTCGTCTACAACCACACCGTCGCCTCCGGGCAGGACGACAAGTCGGTCCTCGACCGGATCGTGCCCGGCTACTACCAGCGGCTCCTGGAGGACGGCACCGTCGCCACCTCCACCTGCTGCGCCAACACCGCGCCCGAGAACACCATGATGGGCAAGCTCGTCGTCGACTCGATCGTCACCTGGGCCAAGGAGTACAAGGTCGACGGCTTCCGCTTCGACCTGATGGGCCACCACCCCAAGGACAACATCCTGGAGGTCCGCAAGGCGCTGGACTCCCTCACGCTCGCCAAGGACGGCGTCGACGGCAAGAAGATCATCCTGTACGGCGAGGGCTGGAACTTCGGCGAGATCGCCGACGACGCCCGCTTCGTCCAAGCCACCCAGAAGAACATGGCCGGCACCGGCATCGCCACCTTCTCCGACCGGGCCCGCGACGCCGTGCGCGGCGGCGGCCCCTTCGACGAGGACCCCGGCGTCCAGGGCTTCGCCTCCGGCCTCTACACCGACCCCAACTCCTCGCCCGCCAACGGCACCCGCCCCGAGCAGAAGGCCCGGCTGCTCCACTACCAGGACCTGATCAAGGTCGGCCTCACCGGCAACCTCGCCGGCTACACCTTCACCGACACCTCCGGGCGCACGGTCAAGGGCTCCGAGGTCGACTACAACGGGGCGCCCGCCGGATACGCGGCCGCACCCGGCGACGCGCTCGCCTACTCCGACGCCCACGACAACGAGACCCTCTTCGACGCCCTCGCCTTCAAGCTCCCGGCCGACGCCACGGCTTCCGAGCGGGCCAGGGCCCAGGTGGTCGCCATGGCCGCCTCCGTCCTCTCCCAGGGGCCCTCGCTCTCGCAGGCCGGCACCGACCTGCTGCGCTCCAAGTCCCTGGACCGCAACTCCTACGACAGCGGCGACTGGTTCAACGCCCTGCACTGGGACTGCCGCGACGGCAACGGCTTCGGCCGGGGCCTCCCGCCCGCCGCCGACAACCAGGACAAGTGGTCGTACGCGAAGCCGCTCCTGGCCGCCACCGGCACCATCGCGCCGAAGTGCGCGCAGATCGACGGGGCTTCGGCCGCCTACCGCGACCTGCTCACCATCCGCTCCACCGAGAAGGAGTTCTCCCTGCGCACCGCGGACCAGGTGCAGTCCGCCCTGTCCTTCCCGCTCTCCGGCAAGGACGAGACGCCCGGCGTGATCACCATGCGCCTCGGCAAGCTCGTCGTCGTCATCAACGCCGCCCCGGACACCGCGACCCAGCGGCTCGCCGCACCGGCCGGGAAGACGTACGCCCTGCACCCGGTCCAGGCCAAGGGTGCGGATCTTACGGTCAAACGAGCCAGGTACGACGGGAAATCAGCCACTTTCACTGTCCCGGGACGCACGGCGGCCGTCTTCACTCTGCGCTGACCTCCCACCGCACTACGGTGACGGCAGACGTCGGCGACGAAGCCGCGACAGCCGTCCCGGTCCACCGGGCCGGTCCCGCTCTCCCCGCCGGGGGAGGCGGGGCCGGCCCGCGGCCGTCGGCCCCGCCGGCGCACCCTGCCCCAGCGTGCGGACGGTGATGATGACCAAGGTGGGATACCTTCCCGAGGAGACGAGCAGCTTCGTCGGGAGGCGGGCCGAACTGGCCCGGCTGCACACCGCGTTGACCACCCGGCGGATGACCACCCTGATCGGCCCCGGCGGCGTCGGCAAGACCCGGCTCGCGCTCCGGGCGGCCCGCGCCGTCGCCGACCGTTACGCGGACGGGGCCTGGTGGACCGACCTCTCCCCGCTCTCCGACGACCGGCTGCTGCTCCCCACCGTCTCGGACGCCGTCGGGCTCGCCGACCACACCCTGCGGATGCCCGTCGAGGCGCTCTGCGAATGGCTCGGGGACAAGCACCTCCTGCTGGTCCTCGACTCCGCCGAACACCTCCGCGGCCCCTGCTCCCACCTGCTCGCCGAGATCCTGACCACCTCGACGCGCCTGACCGTCCTGGTCACCAGCAGGCAGCCGCTCGGCACCCGCGGCGAGCATGTCGTCGAGGTGCCGCCGCTGCCGGTCGACGGCGCGCCCGACGCCCTCCAGCTCTTCGCCGACCGGCTGCGCGCCACCGACCCCCGGGCCGGCCTCGACGCCCCCGGGGACGAGGCGGCCGCCGCCGAGATCTGCCGCCGCCTCGAAGGCATCCCGCTCGCCATCGAACTGGCCGCCGCGGGCATCGGCCGGCACAGCGTGGCCCAGCTCGCCACCCGCATCGGCACCCGTTTCGACGCCCGGAGCGGCCCCCTCGCCCTCGATCCCGGTTCCTCCCGTCTCGACCCCGGTACCTCCCGTCTCGACCCCGGTACCTCCCGTCTCGACCCCGGTACCTCCCGTCTCGACCTCCTCGCCGACGCGACGGTGTGGCCCCGCCGCCACCGCACCCTGCGCACCGCCATCGGCTGGTCCCACGAGCTGTGCACCCCGCTGGAGCGCCTCCTGTGGGCCCGCCTCACCCCGCTGCGGACCGACTTCGACGCGGAGGTCGCCCGCGAGGTCTGCACCGGGGGCCCGCTCACCGCCGACGAGGTGGACCGGGCGCTCCAGGGCCTGGTCGCCCAGTCCGTCGTCCAGCGCGACGGCGACCGCTACCGGATGCTCGACACCCTGCGCGAGTACGGCCGGATGTGGCTCGCCGAACTGGGTGAGGACCGCGCAGCCGCCGACCGGCACGCGAGCAGCTTCCTCGGCCTCGCCCGCCGCGCCCACGACGGCTGGACCGGCCCGGACCAGGTGTCCTGGTACCACAAGGTGTCCGACACCCACCTCGACCTGTGCGCCGCCCTGGAGCACCTCCTCGCCCATGACGTCGAAGGCGCCCAGGAGATGGCGGGCAGGGTCGGCTTCTTCTGGGCCTGCTGCGGCCACCTCTCCGAGGCCCGGAACTACGCCCAACGGGCCCTGGACGCGGGCCCCGTCGACGGACCCCACCGGACCCGGCTGCACTGGGTCCTCGGCGTCGCGGCCCTCCTCCAGAGCGACTTCGCGACCGCCGAGAAGTACGGGGCGCTCTGCACGGCCACCGCCCTGTACGACGGGGACGACGAGGGCATGCTCGGCGCCACGTACCTCTCCGGGCTCACCCAGCTGATGACCGGCGAGCCCGCGGCGGCCCTGGAGGCGGCCGGGCGCGTCCTGCGCATGACCGAGAGCGTCCCCGTGGACTCCGCCCACCGGCTGCGCTGCCGCCTCATCACCGTCTTCGCGCTCACCGCGCTCGGCCGGCTCACCGAGTCCGAGGCGGCGGCCGGCGAGCTGCGCCGGGCCTGCGAACGCGGCGGCGAATACTGGACCCGCTCCTACGCGGACTATCAACTCGCCCTGATCGCCCTGCTCCAGGGCCGCCCCGCGGCCTCCGCCACGCACGCCCGCTCCATGCTCGCGGGCAAGCACCGGCTCCGCGACAGCTTCGGCATCGCGCTGGGCCTGGACATCCTGGCCGCCGCCATCGCCGCCCAGGGCGCGGGCGCGCAGGCCGCCCGGGTCTACGGCACCGGGCACGCGTACTGGCGCATGGTCGGCCACCCCCAGCGCGGCACGCCCGAGCTGGGACCGGTCCGTGAGACCTGCGAGCTCCAGGCACGGGCGGCCGTCGGCGACGAGGCGTACCAGCGCGCCTTCGAGCGCGGCCAGTCGGACAACGCGGAAGTCGGCCTCGCCGCGGCCCTGCGTACCGAACTCCAGCTCTGAGCGGGGCCGGACGCCAACGCTCACCAGGGCCGAACCGCAGCTCCGACCTGGGCGTGAGCGTCACGCGTGTCCCCGGACTACCCGCATCCACCGCCTTGCGGGTAAGGTTAGGCATACCTAAGTAACTGCTTGGGTTCCGCTGACCCTCCCTGGAGAACTCGGATGCGTCTTTCCCGCCCCCGCGCCACGCAGCCGACCCGCGCCGAGCGGGTCCGGTCGATCCTGACCGTCGCCCACTCCATGACGGTGGTCAGCGACGGCCTGCACACCGAAGTCCGCCGCCTCGACGGCACGGGCGCGATGGGCCACATCCACCTGCACGCCCCGAACGACGGCAACCACGCGCCGAGCGCCGAACGCGTCCCGGCCCGCCTGGAGTTCACGGACATCGCCCCCACCCCCGTACGCGACCGGCTGCGCGCCCGCGTCACGGTCACCGGGCTGCTGGCCGCCCCGTACAGCACCGACACCGAGCAGTCCACCTGCATGGAGTTCGGGCAGGCCGTCCTGGAGGACGCCGAGGGGCGCACGTTCGTCACCCTGGAGGAGCTGGAGGAGGCGGAGACCGACCCGATCGCCGCCTGCGAGGCGGGCATGCTCACCCATCTGGTCGACGACCACGCCGAGCTGGTCCCGCTGCTCCTGCGCCTCGTCCACCCCCGCCCCGAGCGCGGCATGACTCGGGCCGTGCCGCTCGCGATGAACCGGTACGGGGTGACCCTGCGGCTCGAATACCCCCGCACCCACGAGGACGTCACCCTGCCGTTCCCCCGCCCGGTCACCGAGATCGACCAGGCGGGCCCGCAGATCCACGCCCTGCTGGCCGCCGCCCGCCGCGTCTCCCACCGCAACGGCCTGCCCGCCTGAGCGCTCCTGCGGCTTCGGCAGGCGCTGCGCCGGGGTCTACGGCTCCGGCAGTCGCTGGGCAGGCACGGCGGGCACATCCGGGGCGAACGCGGAGAGCCGCGCCAGCAGCTCCCCGAACGGCCCGTCCGCCGGCTCCTGGGACAGCACCCGCAGCACGATGCCCGCCATCTCCTGGTCGTACGCGGCGCTGACCGCGGCCAGCGCCGCGAAGTCGTGCACCAGCTGCATCTCCAGCTCGGCGCGCGGAATGCGCCGCCCGTCCAGCCAGATCAGCGCCGTCGACTCGGCGAGCGACACCCAGGAGCGCACCACCAGCTCCAGCCGGGCGGGCGGTTCGCTCACCCCCAGGTGCGTGATGATCTGCTCGTACGCGGCCTGCCGCACCCCGTCGATCATGGCGTTCGTCGTCGAGGAGCCGGCCGCGGGCCCGCCGCGCATCAGCGCCGAGAAGCCCGGGCCGTGCTCGTCGACGAAGTCGAAGAACCGCCCCATCACCCGCAGCAGCCGCGTCCCCAGGGGCCCTTCGAGGGGCTCCAGGAAGCGGGCCGCCAGCTCGTCGGCGGCCCGGCGCAGCGCCGCCTCGTACAGGCTCTGCTTCCCGGGGAAGTAGTGGTACACGAGCGGACGGGAGATCCCCGCGGCGGCGGCGATCTCGTCGATCGACACGTCCTCGGGCGAGCGGCGGCTGAACAAGTCCAGCGCGACGCCGATCAGTTGCTGTCTGCGCTCGTCGACGCCCATCCTGCGCCGCACCCCGGTCGTCATGCCAACAGCCTATCCGGGGCGCGGAGGCACAGGCCCTAGAGGTCCAGGACGAGACGTTCGCCCCGGCACCGCGATACGCAGATCAGCATCGAGTCGCCCCGCTCGTCCTCGGTCAGCAGCTCGTCCCGGTGGTCGATCTCGCCCTCCAGCACCCGTTGTTGGCAGGTCCCGCAGAACCCCTGCTCGCAGGAGTACGCCACGTACGGCACCTCCTCGCGGACGGCCGCCAGCACCGACTGGCCGGCCGCCACCCGCACGGTCCGGCCGCTGCGGTGCAGTTCCACCTCGAAAGGGCCGGTGCGCGCCGTGTCGTCCGTGGCGGCCGAGAACCGCTCCAGGTGCAGGGGGTGTCCGGCCGGGAGCGCGGCGGCGACGGCGTCCATCAGCGGCTCGGGGCCGCAGCAGTAGACCGCCGCCCCCGGCGCGAGGTCCGCCAGCGCCCCGGCGATGTCCGGGTGGCCCGCCTCGTCCTGGGCGACGACCGTGACCCGGTCCCCGTCCGCGCCCAGCTTCTCGATCTCCTCCAGGAACGGCATCGACGCCCGCGACCGGCCCCCGTACAGCAGCCGCCACTCGGCCCCCGACGCCGCCAGCGCCCGCAGCATCGGCAGGACCGGGGTGATCCCGATGCCGCCGACGACGAAGACGTAACCCGGTGCCTCGGCCAGCGGGAAGCGGTTGCGCGGCCCGCGCACCTCCACCTCCAAACCCTCCTGGAGCTGCTCGTGCACCTCCCGCGAACCGCCCCGTCCGTCCGCCACCAGCCGGGTCGCCACCGTGTACGCCCCGGTGTCCGCCGGGTCGCCGCAGAGCGAGAACTGCCGCACCAGACCCGACGGCAGCACCAGATCCAGATGGGCCCCGGGCGACCAGGGCGGCAGGCCGGGCCCCTCCAGCCGGAGCTGGACCACCCCCTCGGCGACCACGGTCCGCCCGGTGACCAGCAGCTTGCGGACCGCCGTCGCGCGCCGCTTGGAGTGACCCGATATCGGCTCGGGCAGCGCGGGCAGCGGCCACAGCGGTGACCGGGCGATCCGGCGTTTCAGGGCGCGTCGGGTGAGCAGGGCGGCGCTGGAGGCCAGCACGACGGTACGGAGACGGGGCAGCGCCATGGGTCAGGCCCCCTTCGTGGTCTCGGTCTCGGCGGCGAGGGCGGCGGGGGAGCGGGTCAGATAGTCCACGGCCTGGGCCGTACTGCCCTCCTGCGAGGGGTGGTAGGACCGGCTGAGATAGCTCGGGACGGACCGCAGGATCGAGCCCGTGCTCGGCAACGTGCCCTGCTTCCCGCTCGCGTGGAACGCCTTGAAGGACGCCTTGCCGTCCAGCAGCGTGGGGTCGTTCTCCATGAAGAACCGGGTACCGCGCTGCCACAGGAACACCAGCGCGGAGAACGCCGCCGCCCAGGTACGCACGCGCCGCCGGTAGCCGCCGTCGACGTGCATGAAGACGTCGAAGGCCACCGACCGGTGCTCCACCTCCTCGGCCCCGTGCCAGCGCAGCAGGTCCAGCATCGTCGGGTCCGCGCCCTTGCGGTCCAGGGCCTCGGCGTTGAGGATCCAGTCGCCCAGGAACGCGGTGTAGTGCTCGATCGCCGCGATCATCGCCACCCGCTCCATCAGCCACCACTGGGAGGCCCGTCCCGGCGGCAGGGTCCGGTCCCCGAGCAGCTTCTCGAAGAACCAGTCGACCTGCGCGGTGTACGGGGTCGGGTCGAGCCCCAGCTCCCGCATGTGCGGCAGCACATCGTCGTGCGCCTGCGAGTGCACGGCCTCCTGCCCGATGAACCCGATGACGTCCTCGCGGAGTTGGTCGTCGTGGATGTACGGGAGGATCTGCCGGTACACGTGGATGAACCAGCGTTCCCCGGCCGGAAGCAGCAGATGGAGCACGTTGATGGTGTGCGTGGTGAACGGGTCGCCCGGCACCCAGTGCAGGGGGGTCTTCTCCCAGGCGAAGGACACCTTGCGGGCCTTGAGGGGCGTCCGCTCCGACGCGACCGCCGCTGGCTGCGTGTTAGACATGCTGTCAATGTACTGACGGGTATGGGGGCGGACCAGAGGCGTGCAGGGATTTTCCCTGCGACTCCGCGAGGCGTCGGGCGATGATCGCTGTGTGACGAAACCTGTGCAGGCCCGATCCTTCGACGCCATCGCCGCCGCCTACGACGCCCACCGCCCGTCCTACCCGCCCGCCCTGTTCGCCGCGATCGAGGAGCTGGCCGGGATCCCGCTCGCCGGAGCCCGGGTCGCGGACGTCGGCGCGGGCACGGGGCTCGGCACGGCCCGGCTGTACGAGCGCGGGGCCCGGGTCACCGCGGTGGAGCCGGGCGACGGCATGGCCGAGCAGTTCGCCCGGAGCCTGCCGGACGTGCCCCTGGTCCGGGGCGACGGGAACAACCTGCCCCTGCGGACCGACTCCATGGACCTGATCACGTACGCCCAGGCCTGGCACTGGACGGACCGCGCCCGCTCGATACCCGAGGCCCGCCGGGTGCTGCGGCCGGGCGGCGCGCTCGCCCTGTGGTGGAACGACGGCGACCCGGCCGTGGAGTGGCTGGTGGACCAGGAGAACCGGATGCGCGTCTTCTTCGGGGTGGACATCCCGGCCGTCCCCGGCATGCGCGCCCGCTACCGTGCCGTGCTGCCCGACGGGCTCGACTTCCGGACCCGGCAGGTGACCTGGAGCCGTCGCGTACCGCCGGACGCGCATATCGCCAACATGGCCACTCACTCCGACTTCCTCATCGGCGACCCGGTGGCGGTCCGCGACTTCTTCGACCGCGAACGGGCCCTGCTGACCGCTCTCTTCCCGGACGGCGAGGTCGAGGAGGCTTATCTGGTGAGTCTTGCCGTAGCCCACCCCTGAGGCCGAATTCGAGTGCAGGATGGGCCGATGGCGACAGAACCGGAATGGCGAGACGTGCGGCGCTGCGGGGCAACTTCCCTTGCCCTGGCGGGAATTCTGCTCCTGGCCGGGTGCAGTGCGGAATCGGCCGACGATGGCAGGGGGCGGCAGCGGCCCACGCCGAAGCCGGCCGCGACGGGCACGCTGGAACAGCTGGCGAAGAGGGCCGGCTGCGACCCGAACGTGCAGACCGACGCGGCCGAGCTGCGGCAGGCCAACTGCAAGACTTCCGAAGGACGTTATGTACTGACCACCTTCGCCACGGACCGCGGGCAGCGGGAGTGGATCAACGAGGCCAAGGACTACGGCGGTTCGTACCTCGTCGGACGGCAGTGGGTGGCCGTCGGCGCCCCGGGCGTGGTCGCGGCGCTGCGCGGCCGGCTCGGGGGGACGGTGGAGACCGCCTCGCCTCACCACTCGGGGGACAGTGGCGGAGGGGGGAGCGAGGACGGGCACTCCGGTCACCACCCGGGCTGACCGCGCAGGTTCACGGGGGCCGCACGCGCCGCGTCAGCGGCAGCGGCGGCCGTCGTTGATGCACCGCACCAGTTTGTTCATCAGCCGGTCGTCGAAGACGTTGATGAAGTCACCGTGATCGGTGATCGGCTTGTGCAGTTGCTCCGGGAACGAGTCCACGGCGAAGCCGGGCCCCGGCGGAACGTCGTAGACGATGCGCTGCACCAGCTGCGGCACCGCCCGGAAGCCGTTCGGGCACCGCCCGTCGTCCTGCGCGAAGGCCACATGGGTGCGGTGGTTGGCGCTGTCGGTGTTCTGCCCGTCCCAGCAGTTCTGGAAGGCGAACGTCCGCACCACCTGACTGCCCTCGGGACAGATCGGGTACTTGTCCGTCAACTGGCGGTCCTCGAATCCGGTGCAGCTCCACGAGGCGTTGGCATTGGCGTCGCCGTTGGTGAACGCCTTCGCGTCCCCGGTGATGATCCGCAGGAAACGCGGCATCGCGGTGACCCTGCCGACGGGCGAGCCGACGAACTTCAGCGTCACCTGCGACGGGGTCTGGATCTCGCCGACGTTCTGGTCCCGGCCGCCGCCGTCCGCGTCCACGTCGTCCTCGTTCTGCCCGTTCTGCAGACGCAGGACGGGCCAGTAGTAGGTCGACCGGTCGCCCTGGTTGCGGCAGGTGGTCGCGCCGTTCGCCAGATCGTCGTCGCTCGCGAAGGCGTCGTTGGCCTGGTTGCCGATGTAATCGTGCATATGGTGCGCGCCGTTGCTCACGCCGGGCGCGACGATGACGTTGTCCGGGTTGAACTTCCCGTTCTCATTACGGCCGCAGTCGGTGGTGAAGGTGCCCCGGGACGCGCCGCGGCGCTGGCGGGGCCGGTCGACGCCTGGCTGGACGGACTGGATATCGACGAAATCGGCGGCCACGGGCCCGTTGCCGCCCTGGCCCTGGTCCTGCCCGGGGCCTTCCCCTTGTCCGGGGTCCTGACCGCCCGGGTCCTGGCCGGGGTCCTGCCCCTGCCCTTCGTTCTGGCCCTGATTCTGGCCCTGGTCCTGGCCCTGGCCGTCGTCCTGACCGCCGTCACCGTTATCGCCACCGTTGCCGTTGCTGTCACCGGTGTCGTCACCGCCGCCGTTTCCGTTCCCGGGGCGGCTGTCGTCGGCGCGGAGGCTGCACCCGGCCAGGCTCTCCAGCCCCGTCGGCCGCTCGCCCACGCGCCCGATCGCGATGCCGATCCGGTCGAGGCTCGCCGTCCGCTTGCTGCGCAACGGGCCGAGCACGGCGTTCTCCGCCAGCCCGGGATCCCGGGCTATCTGCTCCTTCCGGTCCGCGAACTGCCGGTAGGCGTCGGTGATCTGGGTATCCATCGCCGCGAGTTCGCGGTCGACCTCCCCGCGTGCCTGATCCGGCACCTCGGGCAGTCCGTTGACGGCTTCGGGACAGTCGATGGTGGACAGCTGACGGCCCGCGTTCTGCGTCCGGGTGGGCGGAGAAGAACCGGACGGTCCTTCTCCCGCGGAGGCGTAGACATTGACCGCGACCAGACCGCCTCCCCCCAGGATCAGGGCTGCGGAGGCGGCGATGGCCCGGTTGGCCAGCGTGGAACGTTTCTTGCGCGATGTGCGTCGCATGGGACTCCTCTGCTTCGAGGGAGAAGCGTGACGTCCCATACGGACGGGGAGTCCGATCCGTTCAGCCCGCCCCCGACTGCTCGCCCCGACTAGCGCGCGAACGCGGCCAGTTGCTCGTCCACCGGCGCTCCCGTGAGCCGGTTGGCCAGGGTCGACAGGGTGTACGCGCCGATGCCCAGGACCACTTCGAGGGCGTTCTGCTCGGTGTAGCCGTACGAGAGGAAGTCCCGCAGGGCCGCGTCGTCGACCGCCCCCGCCGAGGCGAGCACCGCCAGGGTGAACCGCCTTACGGCTTCGAGGCGTTCGTCAGGCAGCGGGGCCTCCGTGCCGTCGCGCAGGGCGGCGACGAGCGCCGGGTCGGCGTCCAGAGAGGTCAGCTTCGCGGTGTGCATCGCGACGCAGATGTGGCAGTCGTTGCGCGTGGCCATCGTCATGATCAGGACCTCGCGGGAGAGCGGATCCAGGGTGCAGGACTCGAAGATCGCGCTGATCTTCAGGAAGCCGTCCAAGGCGTGGGGCGAGGCGGCGAGCCGGGCGACGGCGGAGGGCAGGTGGCCCAGCCGCTCCGTCACCGCCTCCATGGCGCGCCGGGATGCGGGCGGGGCGGTCTCGGGGGTGAGATCGGCAAAGGGCATGGCGAACCTCTCGCAGAGATAAGGTCGACAACATGGTTGACGAAAAAAAGGTAAACCAGGTTGTCGAATCCCGCAACGGCTTTGAGCTGCCGCTGCTGCTCTTCGCCGGCTTCCGCTCGATCATCGACGCCCTGCACCGGGACCTGGCCGAGCACGGACACCCCGAGACCCGCCCCGCGTACGGCTTCGCCCTCCAGGCGGTGGGGCGCGACGGCGCGGCCATCAGCGAGATCGGGCGGCGGCTCGGGGTCTCCAAGCAGGCCGCGGGCAAGACCGTCGAGAAGCTGGAGGCCCTCGGTTACGTGGATCGCGCCCCGGACCCCGGCGACGGCCGGCGCACCCTCATCCACCTCACCCCGCACGGGGTCGACCTGCTGGCCCGGTCCGCCGAGGGCTTCGACCGGCTGCGGGCGGAGTGGGCCCGGACGCTCGGCGAGGAGCGGCTGACCGCCCTGGAACAGGACCTCCGCACGATGGCCCCCGGCGGCGCGTTCCGGCTGGACGGGGCGGGTTGGTTCAGCGGCTGAGCGAGGGGGGAACCGGCTCAGCCGCGGTCCAGATACGCCAGCACCGCCAGCACCCGGCGGTTGTCGTCGTCCGACGGCGGCAGGTCCAGCTTCCCGAAGATGTTCGACGTGTGCTTGGCCACCGCCCGCTCCGTGATCACCAGCTGCGAGGCGATGGCGGCGTTCGACCTGCCCTGCGCCACCAGCTCCATCACCTCCCGCTCGCGCGGAGTGAGGCCGCCCATCGGCTCGTCCTGCGAACGGCGCGACAGGAGCTGGGAGATGACCTGCGGGTCCATCGCGGTGCCGCCCGCCGCCACCCGCCGTACCGCGTCGATGAACTGGTCCGCGTCGAAGACCCGGTCCTTCAGCAGGTAGCCGATGCCGCCATTGCCGTCCGCCAGCAACTCCCGTGCGTACAGCTGCTCCACGTGCTGCGAGAGCACCAGCACCGGAAGCCCCGGCCGGGCCCGACGGGCGGCCAGGGCGCACTGGAGGCCCTCGTCGGTGTGCGACGGCGGGAGCCGGACGTCGACGACGGCGACGTCCGGCTCCAACTCCGCCAGCGCTTTGGTCAGTTCGGGCCCGGTCTCCACAGCCGCGGCGATCTCGAAGTCGTACGCCTCCAGCATGCGCACCAGGCCGTCGCGCAACAGGAAGAGATCTTCGGCTAGGACAACTCGCAAGGAATCTCCATGGTCACCATGGTGGGACCGCCCGCGGGGCTGCTGACGGCCAGGACGCCGTCGAATGTACCCAGTCGCCGTTCGATTCCGCTCAGCCCGGACCCCGATCCGATGACCGCACCGCCCTTGCCGTCGTCCGTCACGGAGATCCGGAGCATCCCCTCCGCGTGGTGCAGGTCCACGTAGATCCGCGTCGCCTCCGCGTGCTTCACCGTGTTCGTCAGGGCCTCGCTGACCGCGAAGTACGCCGCCGACTCCACCGGGGCCTCCGCCCGCCCGGGCAGCTCGACCGTCACCTCGGAGGCGACCGGCAGCCGCAGGGCCAGCGCCTTGACCGCGTCGCCGAGACCCCGCTCCGCGAGGACCGGCGGGTGGATGCCGCGGACCAGGTCACGCAGTTCGGTCAGGGCCTCCGCCGACGACTCCCGGGCCATCGCCAGCAGCTTCTTCGCCTGCGCCGGGTCCTTCTCGATCAGCGCCTCGATCGTGCCCAGGTTCATGCCCATCGCGACCAGCCGGGCCTGCGCACCGTCGTGCAGGTCCCGCTCGATGCGGCGCAGCTCGGATGCTGCGGTGTCCACGGCCTCGTGCCGGGTCTCGGTGAGCCGCGCCACGCGCTGCGCCAGCTCCTGGTCCTGGGTGGGCGCCAGCACCGTACGGGCGAGCACGAAGTGCAGGCGCAGCAGCGGCCTGCTCGCCCGCAGCCCGACATGGAAGAGCACGATCCCCAGCGCCAGGGCCGCGAACGCCGTCGCCTGGCTGTCCACCGGCACGAACCCGTACCAGTACGGATCGTCCCGGAACACCCGCCACAGGCCCGCCGCCAGGACGAGGCCCTCCACCGGGTAGATCATCAGCGCCGCCGCCAGGACCGCCAGCACCGTGCCGGCGGTCATGTCGATCAGCAGCCACTGCAGATCCCGCCAGGTCGCCGGATCCTTCAGCAGCAGCGTGGTGCGCTCCACCTGTCCGGTGACACCCGGCCGCAGGTCCTTCGGGAAAGGCCGGTACGGGACCGGGATCCGCACGTCCGACCAGGTCATCGCCCACAGCCGCCGCTGATTGGCGTGCTTGCGGACCGCCTCCAGCACCACCGGGGTGGTGAACACGCCGATGCCCAGCAGGATGAAGGAGATCGAGACCACCGCGAGCACGAACAGTGTGATGGACACCGCCAGGCCGACCACGGACAGGAACAGCCCCCGCCCCGCCGCCAGCATCGACGGCCGTAGCCGTCCCGAGAGCACGTTCATCGTGATCCCCCACTCCCCTCACCGGAGCGGGGCCGATCCCCGATCCGGGTGTCAGTCTCGCCCGGGCCCGCCCCGCCGCGTCAGCCGGTCCGCCACCCGAAGGGGGTGTACCTGGCACCACCCCCCGACCCGCCCCCTACGCCTCGGCGACCGGGGGCTTCGACGGCCGGGGCGGACCGGGCCCCGTTCCTAGATTCGAAGCGTCCCGAAGCGCTTATCCGGCGCTTACGCCTGACGCTCACACCCGGGGGAGAAACCCATGAGGCGCAACCTCGCCGCACGCATCGGCGTGTGGAGCACCCACCACCGCAAGACCGCCGTCCTCGGCTGGCTGCTCTTCGTCGTGCTCGCCACGGGCATCGGCGGAGCCACCGGCATGGTCGAGATGACCAACGCTGAGAACGGCGCCGGCGAGTCCGCCCGCGCCGAGCAGATCCTCCTCGACGCCGGACTCGACAAGCCCGCGGGCGAACTCGTCATGGTCTCCGCCCCCGCCGCCGACGACTGGAAGCCGGCCGCGGAGGCCCTCGCCACCGCCGTACGGGAGACCGGCGAGGCACAGAACATCGCCCCGCCCGTCCCCTCGAAGGACGGCAAGGACGGTCTGATCGCCTTCGAGATGAAGGGCGAGGCCGCCACCTCCTCCGACCGGATCCAGCCCGTCCTGGACGCGGTCGCCGCCGTGGGGAATGACCACCCGGACGTCGAGATCCACCAGTTCGGCGAGGCCAGTGCGGGCAAGTGGCTCGGCGACCTGCTGGCCGAGGACTTCAAGAAGGCCGAGTTCACCGCCGTACCGCTGGCCCTGGGCATCCTCGTCGTCGCCTTCGGCGCGATCGTCGCCGCCCTGCTCCCGGTCGGGCTCGCCCTCACCGCCTGCATGGCCGCCTTCGGCCTCCTGTCGATCGCCAGCCACCAACTGCACCTGTTCCAGACGACGTACTCGGTGATGTTCCTGATGGGCTTCGCCGTCGGCGTCGACTACTGCCTCTTCTACCTGCGCCGCGAGCGCGACGAACGCGCCGCCGGGCGCGACGCCGAGACCGCCCTGCGCATCGCGGCGGCCACCAGCGGCCGCGCGGTCCTCGTCTCCGGTCTCACCGTGATGGTCGCGATGGGCGGCATGTTCCTCTCCGGACTCCTGCTGTTCAAGGGCTTCGCGCTCGCCACGATCATCGTCGTGTTCATCGCCATGCTCGGCTCGGTCACCGTCCTGCCTGCCCTGCTCTCCTGGCTCGGCGACCGCATCGACGCGGGCCGCATCCCGCTCCTGAACCGCCGCGCCAAGCACGGCCACACGGGCAGCGGCCGCATCACCGGCCGGCTGCTCGGCCCCGTCCTCGCCCGGCCCCGCACCTTCGCCGTCGCCGCCTTCGTCCTGCTGCTCGCCCTCGCCGCGCCCGCCCTCGGCATGAAGACCGAATCCCTGGGCCTGGAGAAGCAGTTCGGCTCCGACGCACAGCTCTCCATCGCCCACACCCGCATCACCGACAGCTTCCCCGGCGGACCCGCCCCGGCTCTCGTGGTGGTCACCGCGCCCGACATCACCGCCCCGGAGGTCACCAAGGCCCTGGGCGGCTTCGAGGACGTCACCGTCCACCGCGACAAGAACGTCGCCGAGATCGAGATCCCCCTCCCGGACGGCAAGACCGACCTCACCGAACTGCGCGGGAAGACCCTGCCCGCCGCGTTCGACGGGACCGGGGCGCAGACCCACGTCACGGGGGAGACCGCCGGATCGGTCGACTTCAACGACCAGCTGCGGCGCGGCATCGTCCCCGTCTTCGCCTTCATCACGGCGGTCACCTTCCTGCTGATGCTGTTCTGCTTCCGCAGCTACGTCATCGCCGTGACGTCCATCGTCCTCAACCTGCTCTCCGTGGCCGCCTCCTACGGGGTGATGACCGCGGTCTTCCAGCACGGCTGGGGCGCGTCGCTCATCGGTTCGGAGGGCGTCGGCGCGATCGAGGCGTGGATGCCGCTGTTCGTCCTCGTCGTCCTGTTCGGCCTCTCCATGGACTACCACGTCTTCGTCGTCTCCCGGATCCGCGAGGCCCGCGGCGGCGGCCTCGACAACCGGTCGGCCATCGAGACGGGCATCCGCCGCACGGCCGGGGCGGTCACCGGGGCGGCGGCCATCATGGTCGCGGTGTTCGCGGTCTTCGGGACGCTGTCCATGCAGGACATGCAGCAGATGGGCGTCGGCCTCGCCGTCGCGGTGCTGCTGGACGCCACGGTCGTACGGATGGTGCTGCTGCCCTCCGTGATGCTGCTGCTGGGCGAGCGCAACTGGCGTACCCCGCGCGGCCTTTCGAGGCTGCCGAGCCTGGAGGGCGAGGAGCCGGCCGAGCCGGTGCGCGACACCGTACGGGTCTGAGACGCCCGGGCGGGGGGGGGGGGGGGGGGGGGGGGGGGGGGGGGGGGGGGGCGGGCGGGGCGGCGGGGGGGGGGCGGGGGGGGGGCGCGGGGGCGCGGCGCGCGGGCCGGGCCCCCGCCGACCAGAGCCCGCATCTGCTTGTCCA
>NZ_JAFEUF010000018.1:18253-28400 GCF_016901035.1 Streptomyces durocortorensis | reverse complement strand
CCCGCAGCTTCGACCTGGCGGGCCGCGGGGCCTTCACCCCGCACAAGCGCGGGCGCCCCGCCTACCCCGCCCACCAAGCCGCCGACGCCCCCCCCCCCCCCCCCCCCCCCCCCCCCCCCCCCCCCCGCGCCCCCCCCCCCCGGACGTTCGTCATGTGCGGGGCCGAACCGGCCGGTCAGGGCGTGTACTTGTACCCGACCCGCCGGACCGTCTGGATCGAACGCCGGTACTCAGCGCCCAACTTGCGGCGCAGCCGGGCGACATGGACGTCGACGGTGCGCCCGTCGCCGACATGCCCGTAACCCCACACCGTCGTCACCAACTGGTCGCGGGTGTGCACCCGGTGCGGGTGCGCCACCAGATGGGCCAGCAGCTCGAACTCCAGATACGTGAGGTCGAGGGCGACCCCGTCGACCGAGGCCGTACGCCGGGTGGCGTCGACCCGGACCGGACCGGCGGACGGCACCCCCTCGGCAACGACGGCAGCGGCGTCGGCGGCCGCGTCGGGCACCGGCCGCTGGGACGTCGGCGTGCCGCCGGCCCGGAGCGGAGCCCCGGAAACGGCCCCCGCGAACGCGGGCTGCTGGTCGGCCGGCACGAGCACCAGGTAACCGATCATCGGCGGCTGGCCGGGCAGCGTGGGCAGGGTGTGCGGCGGGGCCGGCAGCCAGGTGGCCCCCGGCGGCAGGAAGCCCGCCACCTCGGCCGGGGCCGCGACCTCGTCGCGGTCGACCGCCCGCAGCCGGTGCCGGTTCGGGTGGGCGGGAAGGGACGGAACGGGCGGTGGGGTGGGCCGCAGCGGGCGCCGGGGACGCCGCGGTGGCGGCGGACGCGGCGGAGAAGGTACGGGTGTTCGCCATGAGGGTCAGCTCTTTCGCGCGAGGAGTCGTCAGGGACGGACTTACGTCGTACGCGCGGACCGAAGGCCGGGGTGAGCGGCTTTAGTGGGCCTGCGCGTTCCACGCGCGGCAACACACCCGGTCGAAATCATGGTGCTGACGGGACGGCCAGAACGGTTCGAGGTCGCTGCGACCCGACGCGATGTACTGGAAGCTGGCCATGTGCTCCATTGAAGCAGACATTGCGGCCATGCATCAGACTCCTCTCACCCGTCGATACGGACCCTTCGCGTCACGTTCCTCACGCCCGGCCCGCACCACACGTGCCGGAGGGGGGGGGCGGCTAACCGGGGGGCCCCTCACGCAGGACCGGCGTGGGGATCAGACCTGGTCGGCCTTCTCCAGCGCGGTGCAGCAGGTGTCGACGATCAGCCGCGTGACGACGTACGGGTCGACGTTGGCGTTCGGACGGCGGTCCTCGATGTAACCCTTCTGGTCCTGCTCGACCTGCCACGGGATACGGACCGAGGCGCCGCGGTTGGAGACGCCGTAGCTGTACTCGTTCCACGGGGCGGTCTCGTGCAGACCGGTCAGCCGGTCGTCGATGCCCGCGCCGTAGTTCTTCACGTGGTCCAGCGGCTTGGAGCCCTCGCCCAGCGACTCGCACGCGGTGATGATCGCGTCGTAGCCCTCGCGCATCGCCTTGGTCGAGAAGTTGGTGTGCGCGCCCGCGCCGTTCCAGTCGCCCTTGACCGGCTTCGGGTCCAGGGTGGCGGAGACGTTGAAGTCCTCGGCGGTGCGGTAGAGCAGCCAACGGGCCACCCACAGCTGGTCGGAGACCTCCAGCGGGGACAGCGGGCCCACCTGGAACTCCCACTGGCCCGGCATGACCTCGGCGTTGATGCCGGAGATCCCGAGCCCGGCGGCCAGGCAGTTGTCGAGGTGCTTCTCCACGACCTCGCGGCCGAAGATCTCGTCCGCGCCGACCCCGCAGTAGTAGCCGCCCTGCGCGGCCGGGAAGCCGCCCTCGGGGAAGCCGAGCGGCCGGTGGCCGTCGAAGAAGGTGTACTCCTGCTCGATGCCGAAGATCGGGGCCTGGCCCGCGAACTGCTCGGCGACCGGACGCAGCGCGGCCCGGGTGTTGGACTCGTGCGGCGTCATGTCGATGTTGAAGACCTCGCACAGGACGAGGACGTCGCCGCCGCCGCGGATCGGGTCCGGACAGGTGAAGACGGGCTTCAGCACCCGGTCGGACGCGTGGCCCTCGGCCTGGTTGGTGCTGGAACCGTCGAATCCCCAGATGGGCAGATCCGCCACGTCACCCGACGGCGTGCCGTCCATGATCTTCGTCTTGGAGCGAAGCTTGGCGGTCGGCGCGGTGCCGTCTATCCAGATGTACTCAGCCTTGAACGTCACGGACGCCATCCTTTGCGGGTGCAGCGGTCTATGCAGCGCAGCGTGGCAAGACGCGATTTCCCGACCGTTGCCCGGATGTGAACCCCGTGTTACCGAGGTTTCCTGCGGTTTTCCGTAGGACTGGGGAGCCTCGCCGACGCTCGGAGACTGCGTGTCACAGGCTGCTCCTGAGCAGCGCCGAGAACCCGGCCGCCCGCATCCGGCGCACCAGTTCCTCCCGGCTCGACCCCAGCGCGGCGGCCGCCCGGTCCGGTACACCCGCTCGAACGCGTACGAGGTGTCCAGCAGCTCCCGCGCGAACAGGGTGCCGTGCGCCTCGGCCCAGGCCCGCTCCTGCGCCCGCGCGGCCGACCGCAGCTGCCCGAGGTCCCGGATGTGCTCCGCGCCCCCGATCCGCACCGGAGTGTCGGCCACCGGAGCCCCGTACAGTCCCGCGGCCGGCCCCGGAAACGTCGCGGGCGAGGGCGGCCCCGCGCCACCGCATTCGGTGCCGCCCTCGGGCGGTCCGGTTCGCGCGCGGCCCTGTGCCCGACCGCCCGCCGCACCCACCGCACTGGCACGTATGACGACTGCGGACACCACGCCTCCTCTGCGCATCGGCCTCCTCGGCACCGGCCCCTGGGCCCGTATCACCCAGGCCCCCGCCCTCGCCGCCCACCCCGGCGTCGAGCTGAGCGGGGTGTGGGGCCGCAGGACCGAGGCGGCGGAGACCCTCGCCGCCGCCCACGGCACCCGTGCGTACACCGGTGAGGAGGGCATCGACGCGCTCCTGGAGGCGAGCGACGCGGTGGCCTTCGCGCTGCCGCCGGACGTCCAGGCCCCGCTCGCGGTCCGGGCGGCGGAGGCGGGCCGCCACCTGCTGATGGACAAGCCGGTCGCCACGACGGTCGCCGGGGCCCGCGCGGTGGTCGAGGCGGCGGAGAAGTCAGGGGTGGCCTCGGTCGTCTTCTGCACGCTGCGCTTCGCACCCGAGACCGCGGCCTGGATCGCCGAACAGGCCGCTGTGGAGGGGTGGTTCACGGCCCGGGCCCAGTGGCTGGGCTCGCTCTACGCCGCCGGTTCCACCAGCGAGTACGCGGACTCCCCGTGGCGACGCGAGAAGGGCGGCCTGTGGGACGTCGGCCCGCACGCGCTGTCCGTGCTGATCCCGGTCCTGGGCGACGTCGAGCACCTGACCGCCGCCGGGGGACCGGCCGGCACCACGCACCTGATCCTGCGCCACACCTCCGGTGCGTCCAGCACGGTGACCCTGGGGCTGGGCGCCCCGCCCGGCGCGGCGGGCGTCGAGATCGAGTTCCGGGGCGAGCGGGGTACGGCGTCGATCCCGGGCTGGGACGGCGCGGAGACCGCGTTCCGGGGCGCGGTGGACGCCCTGGCCGAAGCGGTACGTACGGGGGTGCCGCACGCCTGCGACGCGCGCTTCGGCCTCCACCTCACGGAGCTGCTGGCGGCGGCGGAGACGCAGGCGCGGGCGTAGCCGCAGGCGGGCCGCCCGGCGGCAGCGAGCGGCACAGGGCGTCGAGCGCCTCCGGGTAGGCGGCTTCGGCGGGGGTCGCGTACCCGACGACGAGCCCGTCCCGGTGGGGGACGAGGGAGGCGGCGGTACCGGTGGAACGGGAGGGGGACTCCGCACCCGGGTGCAGATAGTCGCCCAGGCCCTCCACCGCGAGCCCCTGCCAGGCCGCCGCCCGGACCGCCGAACGCTCGGTGCAGGGCGGCAGCTCCAGCACCGCGTGCAGCCCCGCCGCGATCCCGGTGACCCGGACGTGCGGGGCCCGCGCGTGCAGGGCCGCCACCAACTGGTCCCGGCGGCGGCGGTGGCGCTGCCGCATCCGGCGTACCTGCTTGTCGTACGCGCCCGACTCGACGAAGTCCGCGAGCGTCAACTGCTCGGTGGCGCTGGAGAACTGCTCCCGCTCGCCCTTGGCCGCGACGACAGGGCCGACGAGCCGCTGGGGCAGCACCATCCACCCGATCCGCAAGGCAGGCGAAAGACTCTTGCTCACCGAGCCCACCAACACGACATGCTCGGGATCGAGCCCCTGGACGGCCCCCACGGGCTGCCGGTCGTAGCGGAACTCCCCGTCGTAGTCGTCCTCGACGACGAGGCCGCCGGTGGCCCGGGCCCAGTCGACGACGGCCGCCCGCCGCGCGGGGTGCAGCGGCCCGCCGGTGGGGAACTGGTGGGCGGGCGTGAGGAGTACGGCCCGGTCGTGGCGGGTGAGCCCGTCGACCCGGGCGCCGTCCTCGTCCACGCCGAGCGGCCGGGTGCCCACCCCGTGGGAGGCGAGCAGCTCACGGTGGAAGGGCAGCCCGTACTCCTCCGCCGCCCACGGACCGCCGACGACGTCCGCGAGCAGCCGCAGCCCGTGCGCGGCCCCCGAACACAGGACGATCCGCTCCGGCGAGGCCCGCACCCCGCGCACCCGGGCCAGATAGCCGGCCAGTGCCCGCCGCAGCTCGGGCCGCCCGTGCGGATCACCGGGCCCGAACGCGTCGTCGGGGGCGGCGGCCAGCGCCCTCCGGGCCGAGGCCAGCCAGGCGGTGCGCGGGAACACCGAGGGATCGGGCTGCCCCTGGACCAGGTCATGGACCGGGCGGGCGACGCGCTCGGGGGTGCGCGGCCGGTGGACGGGGGTGACCGGGACGGCCCGCTCGGCGACCCGCGTCCCCGACCCCTGGCGGGCGGCGAGCCACCCCTCCGCGACCAGCTCCGCGTACGCGTCGGCGACGGTGTTGCGGGCGAGACCCAGGTCGGCGGCGAGGGAACGGTAGGGCGGCAGCCGGGTGCCCGGGGCGAGCCGCCCGCTGCGCACGGCCTCACGCAGAGCATCCATCAGCAGGGCCCGGCGATTCCCGGTGCCGGAGAGTTCCAGAGGCAGATCGCTGCCCAGGATCTCCGCCGAATTGACCCATGAATTCACCACAGAAATGCACCCCGTACCCAGTCGCCCGTCGCCCTAGATTCGTACCCATGACGACGACGGAGATCAAGACGAACGACCGCACGACCGCCCCGGCCACCACCGTCCGGACCAACACGACCACAGCCACGCCCACGGCCCGGCTGGACTTCGCGAAGACCGCCCCGAAGGTCTTCCGGGCCGTGATCGGCCTGGATGCGGCGGCCCGCGCGGGCCTGGACCCGACCCTGGTCGAACTGGTCCAGATCCGCGCCTCGCACCTGAACCGGTGCGCGTACTGCCTGCACATGCACACCACGGACGCACGCAAGGCGGGCGAGAGCGAGGACCGCCTGCACATGGTCGCGGTGTGGCAGGAGGCGGAACACTTCTTCACGGACCGGGAACGGTCCGCCCTGGCCCTGACGGACGCGGTCACCCGGATCGGCGACGCGGGGGTGCCGGACGAGGTCTACGACCGGGCGGCGGCCCACTTCCCCGAGGAGGAGCTGGTCCACCTGCTGGCCCTGATCTTCACGATCAACACCTGGAACCGCATCGCCCTGTCCACGGCGAAGCGCGCGGGGACGGACGAACGCTGAGCCTGCCCGGCACGCGCCGGCCCCGGGGGCTCACAAGAGCCGGATGGTCAACGGCCCTCGGCCTCAGGCACCACGCCCCAGCGCGTCCCGCACGGCCTCCTCGCTCCGCGCCACCACGGCGGTGCCGTCCTCGGCCGTGATGATCGGCCGCTGGATCAGCTTCGGATGCTCGGACAGCGCGACGATCCACCGCTCCCGCGAACCGGCCTCCCGCGGCCAGTCCTTGAGACCCAGCTCCTTCGCCGCCGCCTCCTGCGTCCGCGTGATGTCCCACGGCTCCAGACCGAGCCGGTCCAGCACGGCCCGGATCTCCTCGGGCGACGGCACGTCCTCCAGATAGCGGCGGACGGTGTAATCGGCCCCTTCGGCATCCAGCAGAGTCACCGCGCTGCGGCACTTGGAACAGGCGGGATTGATCCAGATCTCCATGGGGCCAAGGTTACGCGAGGGACTGCCGAAAGCGCCTCTGAACAGGGGCGATTGTCAGTGGGGGGCAGTAAAATGGAGGGAGTTCGTGAGGGTTCCACCACGCTGCCAGGAGGATGCCGATGGCCGTCGCCACAGTCACGACCGAGCCGCTCGACCGACAGCTCCCGATGCCCTTCCACCCGCCGCTCCCCACGCCGCCCGCGAAGAAGCGGCTGCCCGCCGGCCGCCCCCGCGAGTGGTACGTCTCCCACAACCGCCGCCTCAAGGCCATGCGCCTGGCCATCGCCCTGCTCGACAGCGGGGTCTACCAGCCCTCCAGCGCCGGCAACCACCGGATACGGATCACCGCCGAGCGCCTGGGCATCCACCCGCCGTCCGACACCACCTGCCGCATGGTCCGCGCCCTGATCCGCTACGGCCGCTGACCGCACCGCTCACCGACCGCTCCACCGGCGCCCCCCGCCCCTCTGCATCCGGCCGGGGGCACCGGCACGCCGTCGGCCGCCGTACGGCACCATGGCCCCGACCGAACAGGGGAACGGGCGGCGGGACTTCACCATGGCTGCCGATCTGTGGACGTCGGTCGTCTCGCTCTCGGGTGTGGCGCTGGGCGGCGGACTGACCGCCCTCGCCCAACGCGCCACACAACGCTCGGCGGAACGCGCGGAGGAACGTCGCCAGATCGCGGCCACCACGGAGAGCCGCAGGGCCGAACAGATAGACGTACTGAAAGAGTTCGTCTCCTGCGCCCAGGCCGCGGAACGGGCCGCCTACCGCCGCCCCGACCCGTGGGGCGACGACCAGGACGGCTGGATGACGCAGACGGGCCCGGTCGTGACCGCACTGTGGACCGCGTCCGGCAATGTCACGCTCCTGTGCGACGAGGCCCTGCGCGAGCCGGTGAGGACGTACGGCCACGCGCTGAACGCCGCCGTGTGGCGCGACATCGGGGACGTCGAGGTCAACGAGCACCTGGAGGAGGCCGAGACGGCGTTCATGGACGCGGCACGGGCGAGCCTCGCAGGCGCCTGACCAGCAGAACGACGGCAGGTAGGATCCCAGCCCCATGAAGGCACTCATCTCGGTCGACATGGAAGGCATCTCGGGGATCGTCCACTCCTCCGAGACGAACCCCGAGCGTTACGACTACCAGCGCGGCCGGGAGCTGATGACGGCCGAGGCGAACGCGGTGATCGAGGGCGTCCTGGACGCCGAGCCTACGGCCGACGTCCTGGTCGCGGACGCGCACGGCACCTTCCGCAACCTCCTCCCGGAGCAACTCGACCGCCGCGCCCGCCTGGTGCGGGGCAAGCCGCGCGCCCTGAACATGCTGGCCGGGCTCGACGAGGAGACCGACGCGGCGCTGTTCGTCGGCTACCACGTCCGCGCGGGCGAGGGCCCGGGCGTGCTGGCGCACACGATGAACGGCGAGATCCTCGACGTACGGGTGACCGGCCGACCCCTGGGCGAGATCGGGCTCAACGCCGCCATGGCCGGCCACCTCGGCGTACCGGTCGTCCTGCTCAGCGGCGACGACGCGGCCTGCGCCGAGGCGGCCGACCTGATCCCCGAGGCGGTCACCGTCCCGGTCAAGGAGGCCCTGGGCATGGCGGCCGCTGTGACCCTGCACCCGGAGGAGGCCCGGGACCGGCTGCGCCGGGCGGCGGCGGACGCGGTGAGCCGCCGCACGGAGATCCCCCCGCTGGCCCTCACCGGCCCGCTGGACGTGGAGGTCGACCTCGCGAGCCCGCACACGATCGACCTCGCGACCCTGGTCCCGGGTGTCTCACGCACTGCGGGCGCCCGGACGGTCGCCTTCACGGCCCCCGACTACGGGACGGCGTACCGCCTGATCCTGCTGCTGGCGCAGCTCGCCACGATCAGGCCGGCGTAGGCGTAGGCCCCGAAAACGCCTCGAACACCGCACGCCTTGCCTCTACCGTGTCCGGATGACCATCCAGGTGATCGTGCTGAACGGCGGCTCCAGCTCCGGCAAGTCCGGCATCGTCCGCTGCCTCCAGGCGGAGCTGCCGACCCCGTGGCTCGCCGCCGCGATCGACACCTTCGTGGACTCCCTGCCCGTGTCCCTGAGGTCGGCAGGCGAAGGCATCGAGTTCGCCGAGGGCGGAGGCGTGACCATCGGCGAGGAGTTCCGGAAGCTGGAGGCGGCCTGGCGCGAGGGAGTCGCCGCGATGGCCAGGGCAGGGGCGCGGGTCATCATCGACGACGTGTTCCTGGGCGGCCCCGCCTCGCAGGAACCATGGCGGAAGGCGCTGACAGGCCTGCACGTCCTGTGGGTGGGCGTCCGGTGCGCGAGCGAGGTGGCCGAGGCCCGCGAGATCGCCCGGGGTGACCGCCCGAGGGGCATGGCCGCGGCACAGGCGGAGAAGGTGCACCGAGGGGTGTCGTACGACCTGGAAGTGGACACGACACACATGGAGTCCCTGGCCTGCGCGAGGACGATCGCGGCCCAAGCAACCTGACTGACCGACTGACCGACTGACCGACGGACCGACCTGCCCCTGCACCCCTCACACCTGGCTGGAGCGAGATGACCGACCTGTGGACCGGCGAGCGAGTACGCCTGCGGGGCATAGAACCCCAGGACTGGGAGGGCTTCCGGGCCCTGGCCCTGCACACCGTGGACGCCCGCAACGCCGACGTGGTCGAGCCCCCGCGCTCGGACGAGAGCTTCCGCGCCTGGGTCACCGAACGCGCGGCCCGCACCCCGAACCCGTCCTCGTACCAACTGGTCATCGAGACCCGCTTCGAGCACGCCTTCGTCGGCGCGGTGTCGGTGGGCGAGACGGACGCAAGGGCGGGCCGCTTCCGCACGGGCATCGAGGTCACCCGCGAACACCGCCGCCAGGGCTACGCGGCCGAGGCCACCGAGCTGGTCCTCACCTACATGTTCGCCGAACAGCGCTGCCACAAGTGCGAGGTGGAGGTCTACGCCTTCAACGACGCCTCCCTGGCCCTCTACCGCAAACTCGGCTTCGTGGAGGAGGGCCGCCTGCGCCAGCACGAGTTCTTCGCGGGCGCGCACCACGACGTGGTCCTGCTGGGCATCACGGCGGACGAGTACTGGGCGGGGAGGGCACGGCCGCTGCTGCGGTGAGGACGTGCCCACACCCCGCCGTGCGGACCCTTGGCAGTGGGTGAGGCTGGGCGTCCACGCTGCCGGACCGGCGCGCTCGTCGGCGGCAGGAGTTGTCAGGCCGACTACAAGCTCACCGAAGCGGGCAGCTGGATAGTGATCGCCGCGAACGTGAAGGACAACGCGGAGTATCAGTTCCACTTCCGGAGCGACGCCAGGTCGACGGGCCAGTACGCCTCCTGAGCGGGCCAAGTTGTCCGGCCGGCCGTCGCCCGCCGAGACGGGCGCCATCGAGCTCGGGCGCCCGTCCCGTTCACCCACCACGTGGTGCTCCGGCGCTGCTAGCGTTCCCCCACGTGAATGACACCGTGTACGTGGGCAACGCGGGCAAGGACGCGGGGCTGGACCGAGGATGGCTCCTCGGGCATTTCAAAGACGTCGGAGACCCGCGCCACAGCGAGGCCGTGGAGATCAAATGGGGCGTCCACCCTCGTGCCGACAGGCGAGCGCAGTGGGTGAGGGGCGAGGAACGCACGGCTCTCCTGGTCCTCATCAGTGGCCGCTTCCGCGTCGAACTGCCGGACCGTGAAGTCCTGCTGGAAGAGCAGGGCGACTACGTCGTGTGGGGGCGCGGAGTCGATCACTCATGGTTCGCGGAGGAGGAGTCGGTGGTCCTGACGGTCCGCTGGCCGTCCGTGCCGGGCTATGCGGTGCCGGAGAAGGATCGGGCGTAACTCGGCAGCCCGCCCGGAGACCGTACGGCCGGGGGGGGGGGGGGGGGGGGGGGGGGGGCGGGGCGGGGGGGGGGGGGGGGGGGCGGCGGGGGGGGCGCGGGGGGCGGGGCGGGGCCGGCGCTGGAGG
>NZ_JAFEUF010000018.1:1140-18243 GCF_016901035.1 Streptomyces durocortorensis | reverse complement strand
CGGGGGGCGGGGGGGCGGGCGCCCCCCCCCCGGCCCCCCCGCCCCCCCCCCCCCCCCCCCCGCGGCGCCCCCCGCGCCCCCCCCCCCCCCCGGGGGCCCCCCCCCCCCCCACGGTGTTTCGGAGCGCGGAGGCCCCGGAAGGTCTTCCTAGATGTCGAAGTACAGCTCGAACTCGTGCGGGTGCGGCCGCAGCTGGATCGGGGCGATCTCGTTCGTGCGCTTGTAGTCGATCCAGGTCTCGATCAGGTCCGACGTGAAGACGCCGCCCGCCTGGAGGTACTCGTTGTCCGCCTCCAGGGCGTCGAGCACGGCCGGGAGGGAGGTCGGGACCTGCTGGACGTTGGCGTGCTCCTCGGGAGCCAGCTCGTAGAGGTCCTTGTCGATCGGCTCGGCCGGCTCGATCTTGTTCTTCACGCCGTCCAGGCCCGCCATCAGCAGCGCGGAGAACGCGAGGTACGGGTTGGAGGACGGGTCCGGGGCGCGGAACTCGACGCGCTTGGCCTTCGGGTTCGAGCCGGTGATCGGGATGCGCATCGCGGCGGAACGGTTCCGCTGCGAGTACACCATGTTGACCGGGGCTTCGAAGCCCGGGACCAGGCGGTGGTACGAGTTCACCGTCGGGTTGGTGAAGGCCAGCAGCGACGGGGCGTGCTTCAGGATGCCGCCGATGTAGTAGCGGGCCATGTCCGAGAGGCCGGCGTAACCCTGCTCGTCGTAGAAGAGCGGCGAGCCGCCCTGCCACAGCGACTGGTGCACGTGCATGCCCGAGCCGTTGTCGCCGAAGATCGGCTTCGGCATGAAGGTCGCGGTCTTGCCGTTGCGCCAGGCGACGTTCTTCACGATGTACTTGAAGAGCATCAGGTCGTCGGCCGCGGCGAGCAGCGTGTTGAACTTGTAGTTGATCTCCGCCTGGCCGGCCGTGCCGACCTCGTGGTGCTGGCGCTCGACCTGGAGGCCGTTCTTGTCCAGCTCCAGGGAGATCTCGGCCCGCAGGTCGGCGAAGTGGTCCACCGGCGGGGCCGGGAAGTAGCCGCCCTTGTAGCGGACCTTGTAGCCGCGGTTGTTCTCGACCGCACCGGTGTTCCAGGCGCCGGCCTCGGAGTCGATGTGGTAGAAGCTCTCGTTCGCCGACGTCTGGAAGCGGACGTTGTCGAAGACGTAGAACTCGGCCTCGGGGCCGAAGTACGCGGTGTCCGCGATGCCGGTCGAGGCGAGGTAGGCCTCGGCCTTCTTGGCGATGTTGCGCGGGTCACGGCTGTACTGCTCGCCCGTGATCGGGTCGTGGATGAAGAAGTTGATGTTGACGGTCTTGTCGCGGCGGAAGGGGTCCACCCGAGCCGTCGACAGGTCCGCGCGCAGCGCCATGTCCGACTCGTGGATGGCCTGGAAGCCGCGGATCGACGAACCGTCGAAGGCCAGTTCCTCGGCCGGGTCGAAGGTCGCTGCCGGGATCGTGAAGTGCTGCATCACCCCGGGCAGGTCGCAGAACCGGACATCGATGAACTTGACGTCGTTGTCCGCTACGTACTTCTGCACTTCGTCGGCGTTCTGGAACATCCAACTCCTCCTACTCCCGGCCCGGGAGGGACGGGGTTGTAGCTCGTGGTGCGGCCAGTGCGGTGGCACACGCTGGACCCGACCATAGGCAGGCTCGATTTCTCAAGCGTGACCCATTTGTTTCGCCCAAGTTAACCGGGGCGGTGGTGGGCGGCATCTCAGCGGCGCTCTCCGCGCGGCTGTTTCAGTGCCCCGCCCGGCCGGGGCCAAACCCGGGCGCAGTACCGTGGACGGGTGGACAACAGGCAAGCAATCGGATCGTGGCTCTCGGGGCCCCGCGCGGCCGCCGAGGAGATGGGCGCCGACTTCGGCTACCGGGGCAAGGGCCTCGGGCTGCCCGAGGAGGGGCCCGGCTCGGTCGCGCCGCTCGGTCGGCGCTTCGGAGCCCTCTTCATCGACTGGACGCTCTGCATGCTGATCGCATACGGGCTCCTCGCTCGCGGTGACCAGCAGGCGGCGGGGAACTGGGCGCTCGGGATCTTCTTCGTGCTGAGCCTGCTGACCGTCGGGACGATCGGCTGCACGCCCGGGAAGCGTCTGCTGGGCGTACGCGTGGTAGCCGACGACGGCGGGCGGCTCGGGGTCGTGCGCGTTGCCGTGCGGACCGTCCTGCTCCTGCTCGTCATCCCCGCCCTGGTCTGGGACCGCGACGGGCGTGGACTGCACGACCGGCTGTCGCGTTCCGTTCAGGTCCGGATGTGACAGCGACGCCGTCAGCGGCTGCGGATGTGACAGCGACGCCGCCACCGGCCGCCTGAGAGCGCGAGGAACCCGCGAGCACGTGAAACGGGGCGGCCCCGGACCGATGACCGGTCCCGGGGCCGCCCCGTTTCACGTATATGTCGAGGTCAGCGCATCTTCCCGCCGCGCGGCATCCGCATGCCCTTCGGCATCGGGCCCTTCGGCAGCGGCATGTTGCTCATCAGGTCGCCCATCGCGCGCAGCCGGTCGTTGGTGGTGGTCACCTGCGGGCCGGTCAGGACGCGGGGGAGCTTCAGCATCTTCGTGCGGACCTTCTTCAGGGGCACCTGGCCCTCGCCGTTGCCGACGATGATGTCGTGCACCGGCACGTCCACCACGATGCGGGCCATCTTCCTCTTCTCGGACGCCAGCAGGCCCTTCACCCGGTTCGGGTTGCCCTCGGCCACCAGGACGATGCCGGCCTTGCCGACCGACCGGTGGACGACGTCCTGGCTGCGGTTCATCGCCACCGCGGGGGTGGTCGTCCAGCCGCGTCCGATCCGGTCCAGGACGGCGGCCGCAGCTCCGGGCTGGCCCTCCATCTGTCCGAAGGCCGCCCGCTCGGCGCGACGGCCGAAGATGATCGCCATCGCGAGGACGGCCAGGACGAAGCCCAGGATGCCCAGATAGACCGGGTGTCCGATCGCGAAGCCGATGCCGAGGAGGACACCGAACGTGACAATGCCGACACCCGCGACGATGAGACCGATCTTGCTGTCGGTCCGCCTGGTCATCTTGTAGGTCAGGGCGATCTGCTTGAGTCGCCCCGCGTTCTCGGCGCTGTCCGCGCCTTCAGTTTTTGCCTTCCTCGCCATGTACTGAAGTTTACGTGGCGAGAGAGCGGCCTAGGAACGTGGGAGCTACCTGGGAACGCGGTAGCTACCCGGGAACGTGGCGGCTGCCTAGGAACGGTGGTCGGCCACGGCTTCCAGGACGTGCTGGGCCTCCACCCGGTCCTTGGCGCGGCGGCGGTCCTCCAGGACGGCCGTCCAGGCGTTGCGGCGGGCGGTGCGCTGGCCGCTGCTCAGCAGCAGCGACTCGACGGCCCGCAGGGCGGTGGTGACGGACGGAAGGGCGTGGGCGCGGACCGGTGCGGCCTGCATCGTGGTGTTCCCCCTCGGAATGGATGCGCCTCGGGGCGCGGATGAGTGCGGGAAGCAGTGACGGCGGCGGCTGCTGGAGTCGCTGCCGCACGTGTACCTAGGGTCACTGCTTGGTGTTACCAGCGCATGACCGGGCGGTCAAACACCAATGAAGCCTTGATTCCGGTGCCACGCACGCCGAAGCGGTCCGTCCGCGTCCCTCACCTGCGGGGAGCGTCCGGACCGCTTCGGCTACGCGATTACTGCTCGGTAGTATCTCGTGAGCGGATTCACACGGCCGGTGCGGCCTGGGCGCTCCCGGCGGCGAGGCCGCGCGCCTCCATCGCCTGCTGGAAAAGACGGCCCGCGCGGTACGAGGACCGCACCAGCGGACCCGACATCACGCCGGAGTAGCCGATCGCGTCGGCCTCGTCCTTCAGCTCGACGAACTCCACCGGCTTCACCCAGCGCTCGACCGGGTGGTGCCGCACGGAGGGGCGCAGGTACTGCGTAATCGTGATGAGCTCGCAACCCGCGTCGTACAGGTCCTGGAGCGCCTCGCTGACTTCCTCGCGGGTCTCGCCCATACCGAGGATCAGGTTCGACTTGGTGATCAGGCCGGCCTCGCGGGCCCGCGTGATGACCTCCAGGGAACGCTCGTAACGGAAGCCGGGGCGGATCCGCTTGAAGATCCGCGGCACCGTCTCCACGTTGTGCGCGAGCACCTCGGGGCGCGAGGAGAAGACCTCGGCGAGCTGCTCGGGCTCCGCGTTGAAGTCGGGGATCAGCAGCTCGACCTTGGTCGCGCCGGCCTCCCGCTCCGCGGTGAGCGTGTGGATCTGGCGGACGGTCTCCGCGTACAGCCAGGCGCCGCCGTCCTCCAGGTCGTCGCGGGCGACGCCGGTGATGGTGGCGTAGTTCAGGTCCATCGTGACGACGGACTCGCCGACGCGGCGGGGCTCGTCACGGTCCAGCGCCTGCGGCTTGCCCGTGTCGATCTGGCAGAAGTCGCAGCGCCGGGTGCACTGGTCGCCGCCGATGAGGAAGGTCGCCTCGCGGTCCTCCCAGCACTCGAAGATGTTGGGACAGCCCGCCTCCTGGCAGACCGTGTGCAGCCCTTCGCCCTTCACCAGCTGCTGGAGCTGCTTGTACTCGGGGCCCATCTTCGCCCGCGTTTTGATCCACTCGGGCTTGCGCTCGATGGGGGTCTGGCTGTTCCGGACCTCCAGGCGCAGCATCTTGCGCCCGTCGGGTGCGACAGCGGACACTCCGGCTCCCCTTTGCTCTCTGCTGCGTTGGATTCGCGTCGGGTTCGCGTGGGATGCGCGAGCGATGCGCGAGGGAATCGCTTTGGATTCTTCGGCGAACACCAGGGTACGCCCCTACATCGAACGGCCTTACGTCTGGCCAACCTGCGGCCGACGGGGCCTATTCCCCGGCCGGTGGCTGCGGTCGGGGGTGTCTGACGGCTACTGGCCGGTACGGCCGGCCGGTCCCTCAGGCCGGGGCCGGCGCCTTCGGCCGCTCCACCTCGCGCGGTGCGAGGTCCGCGTTCTCCAGGATGTCCCGCAGGTGCTTCTCGACGACCGGCAGCACCTCCTCGATCGTGATGTCCCGGCCCAGTTCGTTGGCGAGGGACGTGACCCCGGCGTCCCGGATGCCGCACGGCACGATCCGGTCGAACCAGGTGTTGTCCGGGTTCACGTTGAGCGAGAATCCGTGCATCGTGACGCCCTTGGCGACCCGGATGCCGATCGCGGCCAGCTTGCGGTCCTCGCGGCGCTGGCCCGCGTTGGACGGGGCGTACTCCGGGCCGTTCAGCCGGGCGTCGAACTCCTCGTCCTGGAGTCTCGGGTCGAAGTCCAGCGAGAGGCCGCCCAGCGCCTGGCGCTGCTCGACCGGGTCGCCGAGCACCCAGACCCCGCTGCGGCCCTCGACCCGGGACGTCTCCACGCCGAAGTCGGCGGCCGTGAGGATCAGCGCGTCCTCCAGCCGGCGCACGTGTGCGACGACGTCGACCGGACGCGGCAGCTTCTGGATCGGATAGCCGACGAGCTGGCCCGGACCGTGCCAGGTGATCTTCCCGCCCCGGTCCACGTCGATGACCGGGGTGCCGTCGAGCGGACGTTCGTTGTCGGCCGTACGCCGTCCAGCGGTGTAGACGGGCGGGTGTTCCAGCAGCAGACAGGTGTCCGGCACCCGGTCCTCGAACCGGTCCGCGTGCACCTCGCGCTGCTTCTGCCAGGCCTCCGTGTACTCGACGGCCTGTTCGCCGAAGCCCAGACGGACGAACCGCAGCTCGCTCACCGATGCCTCCCTCTGTGGACCCCGCAGGCCCGGAGGGGTGTCCCCGGGATGACGGTGCCCTGCACTGATCGCGCCCCCATCCACTGTACGACCGTCGCCCGAACCGCCCTCCGGCAGGTGGAAAGGCTGTTCCGCGCGCACGCCGGTCGCGCACTCGTGTCACGCCGGTCGCCTATTCACGTGTCGGGCGTTTCCGTCAGCTCCGTCCGGAATCCTCACACGATCGGATGAACGTGGAGCAAAGGGTGGCGATGACCGCCCCGGCGGCCGCTAAATTCGCGCCGTTCCCATGAGGGCTGCCCGTCCGGCCCCGAAGGCAGGAGACCGTACAGCTGATGTCGGAACGACCCCCGCAGCGCACGCCCAACCGCCGCCTCGCCTCACTCATCGCGGAAGCCGGGTTCTCCCATGCCGGCCTGGCCCGCCGGGTCGATCAGCTCGGCCTCGAACACGGCCTCGACCTGCGGTACGACAAGACCTCGGTCACCCGCTGGCTGCGGGGGCAGCAGCCGCGCGGCACCACGCCCGCGCTGATCGCCGAGGTGTTCACCCGGCGGCTCGGGCGGCGGCTCTCCGCGCAGGACCTCGGGCTCGACGCCTGCGCACCCGTCTACGCGGGGCTGGAGTTCGCGGCCAGCCCCGCCGAGGCCGTCGACATCGTCAGCGGCCTCTGGCGCAAGGACTCCGGTACGCACACGGAGCTGCGCAAGATCGCCTTCACGCCCGCCGGACTCGTCGTCCCCAGCCGCGACTGGCTGATCGGCCGGGCCGACGAATGGGGGGCCCGGGACGGCGGGGCCGCCCGCCGGGCCGGGGGAGAGGCCGGAGCCCCGGGACCGGGGCGCATGGACCCGGGCCGTACGGACGGGGCGCTGCGCACCGAGGCCCGGGGCCTGCCGCGCCCGCCCGCCGGACCGCATCGGCCCACGCCCTCGGGCCCGGCCGCCACACATCCGCCCGCCGCGCACCCGCCCGCGATGCACCCGCCCGGCGCCGGGACGCACCCCGGGGCCGGAGCGCTGCCCGTGGTCCCGCGCCAGCGCCGGACGGACCGCGGCCCCGGGCAGCGGGTCGGCAGCGGGGACATCGCCGCGCTGCGCTCGGTCGGCGAGCTCTTCCGCACCCTCGACCACGCGTACGGCGGCGGCCACGCCCGGCAGGCCCTCGTGCGGTATCTGGAGCACGAGGCCGAGCCGATGCTCCGGGGCACGTACGGCGAGACCACCGGACGACGGCTGTTCGCCGCGGTCGCCGACCTGACCCGGCTGGCCGGCTGGACCTCGTACGACATCGCCGCCCACGGCCTCGCCCAGCGGTACTTCGTCCAGGCGCTGCGGCTCGCCCAGGCCGCCGGGGACCGCGGCTACGGCGCCTATGTGCTGATCACGATGAGCCGGCAGGCGGTCTACCTCGGGCACGGCAGGGAGGCCGTCCAGCTCGCCCGGGTCGCCCAGCAGGGCATCGGCTCGGCCGCCCCGCCCCTCGTCCAGGCGCTGCTGCACGCGGTCGAGGCGCGCGGCCACGGGGTGCTGGGCGAGGCGCGCTCCTGCACCGCCGCCCTGACCCGGGCCGAACACGCCCTGGAGACGGCGCGCCCCGGCGACGAGGTGCCGCACTGGGCCCGCACCTTCGACGAGGCCCAGCTCGCCGACGAGCTGGGCCACTGCCACCGCGACCTCCAGCAGTGGCGGGCCGCCGCCCAGCACGCCGAGCGCTCGCTCCAGCTGCGCGCTCCGGCGTACGCCCGCAGCAGGCTGTTCTGCCGGGTGGTCCTCGCCTCGGCCCGGCTGGGCCTGGGCGAGCTGGAGCAGGCCTGTCAGCTGGGCGCGGAGGCGGCCCAGCAGGCGGCCGAGATGCGCTCGGTGCGCGCCGCGGAGTACGTCCGCGCCTTCGAGCGCAGCCTGGAGCCGTACCGGGACGCCGTCCCCGTGCGCGGCTACCGCGACCGGGTCGCGGCTCTCGGCTGACCCCAGGACACGAGGACAGGCCGGGGCCGGCGCGGCCCGGGGCTCACGCTGCCCGGGGCAGGTTTCCCTCGTGCGCGCCCCGGACGCCCAGGTCGGTGAGGATCGCCTCCGCCGCCCGGCGGCCCGAGTGCAGCGCACCCTGGACCGTGCTGGTGTCGCGGTGGTCGCCGCACACGTAGAGACCGGCCAGCACCCGCACCGGGCGGCGCGGATCGTGCGGGGCCTCCATCGCGGGCACCGCCTCCGGGTCGTGATGGGCCGCCAGCAGCTCCCAGTCGTCCGTCGGCACGCCGTACAGCGCCGCCAACTGCGTCCGCACCGACCGGTCCAGGTCCGGCGGCGGGGTTCCGAGCACCGTCGAGGTGATCAGGGTCCGGCCCGCCGGCGCGCGCGAGGGGTCGACCTCGCTCATCACCGCGGTGTACGCCACCGGCCCCGACCGGTCGCCGTCCAGCACCAGCGACCTGCCCGTGGGCGGCGCGGCGGGCGCGGTGTGGTGAAGGACCGTCACCGAGTGGAAGGACGGCACCCGCAGCCCGGGCAGCAGCTCGGCCGCCGCCCCCGCACCGGTCGCCAGCAGCAGGGAGCGGCACCCCAGTTCACCGTGCTCCTTGGTGCGTACGGAGGTGATGTCGGCAGCCGTCACATGCACCCCGGTCCGGACCGTGCCCGGCGGCAGCGAGGCCGCCAGCAGCTCCGGCAGCGCGGCCGATCCGCCCGCCGGTACGCACAGACCGCCGCGCGCGTAGTCCCGCAGCGCGAGATCGGCGCACCGGCTCGACGTGGTGAGCGCGGGGTCGCTGAGCAGCGCGGACAGGAGCGGGCGCAGGACGCCGTCCACCGTACGGCCGGGCAGCCCGACGCCGGCCAGGGCGTCGGCCGCCGACCGCTCCGGGCGGGCCAGCAGCCGGGCGTCCGGCATGACCGCCAGCCGGTGCAGCGCCGCGCCCAGCCGGGCCCGGTCGATCGCGCCGGTCACCACGCCGCCCCGGCCGCCACCGCGCGCCGGGGCGGCCGGCTCGTACCCGTACCCGTACGCGCCCTGCGCCGAACCGGCGGCGACGGAAGCCGCAGGAGCTCCGGAAGCCGCGGAGCCCCGGAGAGCGCGGGGCGTACGCGGGGCTCGGTGGGCCCAGGGGGCGCTCGATCGGGTGCGCGCCGCTCTGAGTGCGCCCCTCGCGCTCCGTATGTCGCCGGTGAGCTGGCGGCGGCCCTCGCTGTGCACCAGGAGCCCCGGCGCGAACTCCCGCAGCTCCGGGGCGCCGAGCCCCGGCGCGTCGGTCAGCTCGGGCCAGGCGGTGCAGAGCAGTGGGCCGAGGCGGTCGAGCCGGAACCCGTCCACCGCGTCGGTGGCGAGCCGGCCGCCCACCCGGGGCGCGGCCTCCAGAACACTGACGCCGAGCCCTGCGCGGGTCAGCAGGTGGGCCGCTGACAGGCCGGCTGTTCCGGCCCCGATGATGATCACGTCTGCGTGGTGTGCCGTGCTGCGCACGTGCCCCTCCCCGAGTCGGTGCGACTGGTGGGGGGTTCTTGCCCCCAACAGGTCCCCGGAAAGCCGGAGTTCGCGTCGAGGCTAGGAGGATGGCTGATACTGGGTCAGACGCGCGCCGGGGAGCACCGGGGCACGGGGTCGCACGCGCTGCCCCGGGACCGCCGAGCGGCCTACGGCCCTTCCGGCGTGCCGGGTTCCCCGCGCTCGGTGATGCGGGTCAGCAGGCGCGCGACGGTCTCGGGGGCTTCGAGCATCATGTCGTGGCCGACCGGGACCGAGTGGATGTCCCAACCGTGGGCCCGCGCTCTGTCCAAGGACAGTTCGAGGCTGGGGAGCGGCGGCCGGGTGTGCTGGACGTAGGCCGTCGGAAGTCCGGCGAGCGGGCCGGGGCCGAAGTCGACGGCGTCCGTCTGGCAGCGCAGCGGGAAGTCGGTGAGGCGGGGCGCCACCCAGGCCCTCAGCGCCTCGTCCGTGATGCCCCACTGGGTGAGGAAGGAGGCGTCGGCGGGCAGATACCGGCCCTCGCCCTCCGTGGCGGCCAGGGCGCGGTACCGGTCCGCCGTTTCGGGCGGTTCGACATCCAGCAGACACTCGCCGGGCCGGACCACGAACGCCCCGAGGAAGGTGACCGAGGCGAGACGCCCGGCCGCCCGCTCGGCCACCGGGCCCGCCAGGACGCCGGCGTAACTGTGCAGGACCAGGTGCGCCTCGTCGAGATCCTCGTAGTGCAGGAGACCGGCCACGTCCTGCACGTGCGTGTCGACGCCGACGTCCGGGCCGAGAAGGTGACGGCGCTCGCCCTGTCCGGTCAGGCTCGGCGTGAACACCCGGTGGCCGGCCCGGGTGAGCAGGTCGCGCACGAAGCGCCAGCACCATCCACCGTGCATGGCCCCGTGGACCAGGACGTAGTCGCCCATGACATCCCACCTAGGCCCAGAGGAATCCTGCCCCTCAGTACCTTAGGTGCAGATCACCCATAGGTGGGATTCCGGACGGCTACCCCCTCGCCCGGCAGGGGACCGCCCGCCTCAGCGCAGCGCTGCGCGGATCGCCCCGTCGATGCCGGGGAAGGCGAACGAGAAGCCGGAGTCCAGCAGCTTCGCCGGGAGCACCCGCTGGCTGCCCAGCACGTCCTCCGCGAACTCCCCGAGCACCAGCTTCAGCGCGGGCGCCGGCGCGGGGAACAGCGTCGGGCGGCGCAGCACCCGGCCCATCGCGGCGGTCACCTCGGCGTTGGTGACCGGCTTCGGCCCGGTCAGGTTCACCGGCCCGGTCAGCGACTCCGTGTCCAGGATGTGGCGCAGCGCCGCGACATGGTCGTGCAGCGCGATGAAGCTCCAGAACTGGCTGCCGTCGCCCAGCTTCCCGCCCAGACCCGCCTTGAACAGCGGGAAGAGCCGGCCCCAGGCGCCGCCCTCGCGGCCGACGACCAGTCCGGTGCGGGCGTGCACGGTGCGCACGCCCGCCTCCTCGGCGGCGGCGGTGGCCGCCTCCCACTCCTCGCAGACCGAGGGCAGGAACCCGTCCCCGGCCGGGGCGCTCTCGTCCACCGCCCGGTCCCCGGTGTCCCCGTAGAAGCCGATGGCGGACCCGGAGAGCAACACCCGGGGCGGGGTGTCGAGCGAGGCGACGGCCTCGGCGACTGCCGCGGTGCCCAGCACCCGGCTGTCGCGGATCTCCCGCTTGTAGGCATCGGTCCAGCGGTGGTCGCCCACCCCGGCCCCGGCCAGATGCACGATCGCGTCGCAGCCGACGAGGCCGGCCACGTCCACGTAACTCCGCTGGGGATCCCACTCGACCTCGTCGCCGGTTCTGGCGGGCCGGCGCACCAGGCGGGCCACCTCGTGCCCGTCGGCGCGCAGCGAGCGCACCAGCGCCGCTCCGATGAGTCCGGACGATCCGCTGACGGCGATACGGGAGCTCGGCATGGGCCCATCCTGCCCCATCAAACGCCTCGAACACCGGGGACACCGCGTGACACAGTGACGCCATGGCCGCACTCACGCTCCTCCCCGTCCGCTCCGCCGTGTCCGCCGACGACGACGCGCTCGCCGAGCTCGACCGGTCCACCTGGTCGACGCTGCACGCGGTCCTGCCGAGGCCGGTGCCTCCGTACGAGCCCTTCTTCGACGAAGGGCACGGGCCGGCGGACTTCCTCGTGGTGGAGGCGGAGCAGGCGGACGGTCAGGTGGGCATCGCCGGGTACATCCGGCTCGTCCCGCCCACCCCGCTCGCCTCCAACGCCCACGTCCGCCAGATAAAGGGGCTCGCCGTGGCGACCTGGGCGGGGGGGGGGGGGGTGGGGCGGACCCTGCTGCGCGCCGCCTTCGCCGAGGCCCGCCGACAGGGCGCCAACCGGATCACGCTGCGGGTGCTCGGCCACAACACCCCCGCCCGCGCCCTGTACGCCTCCGAGGGCTTCGCCGTCGAAGGGGTGCTGCCCGGGGAGTTCTTCCTGAACGGGCGTTACGTCGACGACGTCTGCATGGGCCGCTCGCTCGGCCCCGCCTGACGGAGCCCGGGGTCAGCGCGGCCCGAAGCGGTCCCACAGCTCGGGGAAGCGGGCGGCGAGCGCCTCCTCGTCCTCGAAGTCGACCGGGGAGCCCAGCGGCTCGGCGGGCTGCGGCGGCAGCCCCAGGTCCGGCGCGACCACCCCGGTGAGCTGCTCGTACGCCTCGTCGGCCGCGTAGCCCAGCTCCTCGCCGTCCCCGTCGATCTCCTCGTCGAAGTCGTCCAGCAGCTCCGCCAGGGCGTCCGGATCGTGCAGCGCCCCCTCGAAGACCTCCCGGCCCTGGCCGATCAGCCAGCAGCGGAAGTAGTCGAACGCGTCGTCGCTCGCCCCGCCCAGCAGCACGGCCGCGGCCCCCCACAGGTCCCAGGCGTAGGCGCGGTTGTAGCGGGCCTCGAAGTGCCGGGCGAAGTCCAGCACGGAATCGGGATCGAGCTGCACCAGCCGTTCCACCAGCAGATCGGCGTGGTCCTCGGGGTCGCCCTCGGCGGCCTCGCGGGTGCTGTCGATGATCTCCCAGAATTCCGTTTCGTCCATCACGGGTCCAGCATCCAGCCTGCCGGGGGCTCCCGCACGCGCAGACGCCGAATTGAAGCCTTTCAGCGATACAACTCGCGCAGGCGTTCGGCCGCGTCGGCGAACCGCACCCGCAGCTCCTCGGGCGCCACGACCTCCAACTCCGGCCCCAGCGACAGCAGCTGGCCGAACGCCACGTCCAGCGACTCCACCGGCAGCGTGACCGTGCGCCAGCCGTCCGCACCCGGCTCCGGGGCCGCCGCGAGGGCCGCCGCGACCGCCGCCCGGTCCCCGGCGTACGTGAGCATCCGCGCCCCGCGCCCGGACACCCGTACGGTCACCTCCGTACGCAGCAGGGACCGGGCGAAGCCGGCGGCCCGCTCCGCCCAGAACCCGGGCAGATCGAACGCCTCGTCCCGCTCGAAGCGCTCCTCGGCCGCCTCCACGGCGGTGAAGCGGTCGATCCGGTAGACCCGGAAGTCCTCGCCCGCCCGGGCGCAGAGATACCAGACCCCGGCCTTGAGGACGAGACCGTACGGAGCGAGCTCCCGCGCCACCTCCGTAGCGGACTGATCCCGGCCCCCGCCCCGGCGGTAGCGGGCCCGCAGCAGCCGGTCGTCCCAGACCGCTTCGGCGATGACGGGCAGCAGTTCGGGGGTCTCCGGTTCGGAGTACCAGGAGGGCGCGTCCAGGTGGAAGCGGCGGGCGGCGGAGGACGAGGCGTCGCGCAGGGAGGGCATGAGCGCCGCCGACACCTTGAGACGGGCGGCCGACGCGGCGTCCTCCAGGCCCATCTCGCGCAGCGCGGCGGGCAGCCCGGAGAGGAACAGCGCCTCTGCCTCGTCCCGGGCGAGACCGGTCAGCCGGGTGCGGTAGCCGCCGACGAGCCGGTAGCCGCCGGCCCGGCCGCGCTCCGCGTACACCGGGACGCCCGCGTCGGACAGGGCCTGCGCGTCCCGGGTGACCGTACGCTCCGACACCTCCAGCTCGGCCGCCAGCTCGGCGGCGGTCATCGCGGGGCGGGCCTGCAGGAGCAGCACCATCTTGATCAGCCGGGCAGCGCGCATGGGCCCATTGTGGCGGCAGGGCGGGCCCGCCCCACAGCGAAACCCCCGGCCGCCGGGCAGGCGCGCTGTCGGACGCGCCCGCCCGGTGACCGGGGGTTCGGCTGGTTCCTGCGGGAGCGGGATCAGATCCCGTAGCGCTCCCGGGCCTCCTTGACCGCCGAGGCCGGAACCTCGCCGCGCTTGGCGAGCTGGGCCAGCGAGGCCACCACGATCGACTGGGCGTCGACGCCGAAGTGACGGCGGGCCGCCTCGCGGGTGTCGGAGAGGCCGAAGCCGTCCGTGCCGAGCGAGGACCAGTCCTGCTCCACCCACTGGCTGATCTGGTCCGGGACCTGGCGCATCCAGTCGCTGACCGCGAGCACCGGGCCCGGCGCGCCGGAGAGCGCCTGTGTCACGTACGGGACCTGCAGGTCACCGCGGAGCAGCGCCTCGTCGGCCGCCAGCGCGTCGCGACGCAGCTCGCCCCACGAGGTGGCGGACCAGACGTCGGCCGTGACACCCCAGTCGGCGGCCAGCAACTCCTGGGCCTCCAGGGCCCAGTGGATCGCCGTACCGGAGGCCAGCACCTGGAGGCGCGGCGCGTCCGCCTTCGCGGGCGTGCCCTCCTTGAAGCGGTACAGGCCCTTGACGATGCCCTCCTCGACGCCCTCGGGCATCGCGGGCTGGGGCTTCGGCTCGTTGTAGACCGTCAGGTAGTAGAAGACGTCCTCGGCGTCGGGGCCGTACATCCGGCGCAGACCGTCCTTGACGATCACCGCCACCTCGTACGCGAACGCCGGGTCGTAGTTGAGCGAGGCCGGGTTGGTGGCCGCGATCAGGTGCGAGTGGCCGTCCGCGTGCTGGAGGCCCTCACCCGTCAGGGTCGTACGACCGGCGGTCGCGCCGACGATGAAGCCCTTTCCGAGCTGGTCGGCGAGCTGCCACATCTGGTCGCCGGTCCGCTGCCAGCCGAACATCGAGTAGAAGATGTAGAACGGGATCATCGTCTCGCCGTGCGTCGCGTACGACGTGGCGGCGGCGATGAAGTCGGCCATGGCGCCGGCCTCGGTGATCCCCTCGTTGAGGATCTGGCCGTCCTTGGCCTCCTTGTAGTACATCAGCTGGTCGCGGTCGACCGGGTCGTACGTCTGGCCCAGCGGCGAGTAGATACCGGCCGACGGGAACAGCGACTCCATACCGAAGGTACGGGCCTCGTCCGGGACGATCGGCACCCAGCGCTTGCCGGTCTCCTTGTCCCGCATCAGGTCCTTCACCAGGCGGACGAACGCCATGGTGGTGGCCATCTCCTGCTTGCCGGACCCCTTGTACAGGGCCTTGAACGCGCGCTCCTCGGGCTGCGGCAGCGGAGCGGAGGCGTGCAGCCGGCGAGCGGGGGCGGGGCCGCCGAGGGCGGCGCGGCGCTCCTGGAGGTAGCGGACCTCGGGGGAGTCGACGCCCGGGTGGCCGTAGGGGACCAGACCGTCCTGGAAGGCGCTGTCGGGGATCGGGAGGCCGAGCAGCTCGCGCATGCCCTTGAACTCGTCGATCGACAGCTTCTTCATCTGGTGGTTGGCGTTCTTGGACTCGAAGCCCTTGCCGAGCGTGTAGCCCTTGACCGTCTGGGCCAGGATCACGGTCGGCGCGCCCTTGTGCTCCACGGCCGCCTTGTACGCCGCGTAGACCTTGCGGGCCTCGTGGCCGCCGCGCGAGGTGTAGAAACACTCGGCGATCTTCGCGTCGGTGAGCAGTTTCGCCAGCTCGACCAGGGCGGGCTCGGTGCCGAAGAAGTGCTCGCGGATGTAGGCGACGTCGCGGGTGGCGTACGTCTGGAACTGCGCGTCCGGCACCTCGCGCAGGCGGCGCAGCAGCGCACCCTGGGTGTCCAGCTGGAACAGCTCGTCCCAGGCGTTGCCCCAGAGCGTCTTGACGACGTTCCAGCCGGCCCCGCGGAACTGCGCCTCCAGCTCCTGGACCACGCGGAAGTTGGCGCGGACCGGGCCGTCGAGGCGCTGCAGGTTGCAGTTGATGACGAAGGTCAGGTTGTCGAGCTGCTCACGGGCCGCGAGGGCCAGGGCGGCGGTCGACTCGGGCTCGTCCATCTCGCCGTCGCCCAGGAACGCCCAGACGTGCGAGTTGGCGGTGTCCTTGATGGAGCGGTTGGCCAGATAGCGGTTGAAGCGCGCCTGGTAGATGGCCGAGAGCGGGCCGAGGCCCATCGACACGGTGGGGAACTCCCACAGCCAGGGCAGCCGCCGCGGGTGCGGGTAGGAGGGCAGGCCCTCGCCACCGGACTCCTGGCGGAAGTGGTCGAGCTGCTGCTCGTTGAGCCTGCCGTCGAGGAAGGCGCGGGCGTAGATGCCGGGGGAGGCGTGGCCCTGGATGTAGAGCTGGTCGCCGGAGCCGTCCCCCTCCTTGCCACGGAAGAAGTGGTTGAAGCCGGTCTCGTAGAGCCAGGCCGCCGAGGCGAAGGTGGCGATGTGGCCGCCGACCCCGTACCTGGCTCCCCGGGTCACCATCGCGGCCGCGTTCCAGCGGTTCCACGCGGTGATCTTCGACTCCATCTCCAGGTCGCCGTCGAACGCGGGCTCGGCGGCGGTGGGGATGGTGTTGAGGTAATCGGTCTCCAGCAGCTTGGGCAGCGCGAGACCGGCGCCCTCGGCGTGCTGCAGCGAGCGGCGCATCAGGTACGCGGCACGGTGCGGGCCGGCAGCCTTGGTGACGGCGTCCAGGGAGGCCGCCCATTCGGCGGTCTCCTCGGGGTCACGGTCCGGGAGCTGGTCGAGCTCGCTCGGAAGCTTTCCTACGGGGTCGGTCATGATCGCCGCCTTCCGGAGAGGAGGGGGGTGGAGAAGGCTCTATCTGGCAGGACAGAGCGATGGGGCCGGTGGGCCCGCGGATGAACTGTAAGTCGCTGATCGATGATCGATCAAAGGATTGAAGGCAAAACTTCTCGATACGAAGAAAAGTGGCATGGGGTGCCTCGAAACAGGGCACGGAGTGACGCGAAATAGGGTGCAAATAGGGCGCTGACCTGCACGGAAGAGCAGATCGCGCACCAGATGATCGGAGCCTCGCGGACAGGTCAGGCGCGCGGCGCGCAGCCCAGGACGTGCGCCTTCACCAGGGCCCCGATCTGCGGGTCCTCGGCGAGGAACGCGTCGATGAGCGCCTGGTGCTCCTCCGCGTACGACTTCTGCACCGTGCCCAGCCAGCGGATGGAGAGGGCGGTGAACACCTCGATGCCCAGACCCTCCCAGGTGTGCAGCAGCACCGCGTTCCCGGCGGCCCGCACCAGCTCCCGGTGGAAGCCGACCGTGTGCCGCACCTGCGCCTCGCCGTCGGCCAGCCGGTCCGCCTCGTACAGCGCGGCCACGTGGGGCTCCAGCGCCGAGCAGTCCTGGCCGAGGCGGGGGGCCGCCAGCTCGGCCGCGATCTGCTCCAGGCCGGCCCGGACCGGGTAGCTCTCCTCCAGGTCGGCGGCGGTCAGACTGCGGACCCGGACGCCCTTGTTGGGGGCCGACTCGATCAGCCGGAGCGTCTCCAGCTCACGCAGCGCCTCGCGCACCGGGGTCTGGCTGACCTCCAGCTCGGTGGCGATGCGGCGCTCCACGATCCGCTCACCCGGCTTCCAGCGCCCGCTGACGATCCCCTCCACGATGTGCTCGCGGATCTGTTCGCGCAGCGAGTGGACGACGGGCGGGGTCATGGAGGGCTCCTTCAGGGCAGACTGGTGCTGCCTACATCATCACGGGCGCGGCAGGTCGCCCGTGGTGTTTAGACAATACGGCGGGGGGGGGGCCCCCCCCCCCCCCGCCGCGCGCGGGGGGGGGGGGGCGGGGCGCGGATCGAAAAGCGGCGGCACGACCAAAAAAGCACCCAACCAAAA
>NZ_JAFEUF010000018.1:0-1130 GCF_016901035.1 Streptomyces durocortorensis | reverse complement strand
CCCCTTCCCCGGCCGCCCCGGCGCGGGGCGTCGTCGTTTTTCCCCCCCCCCCCCCCCCCCCCCCCCCCCCCCCCCCCCCCCCCCCCCCCCCCCCCCCGCTGGTGAGGCTGGTTACAGCCGGGGCGTTCAGAGGCCGAGCTCGACCTCGAACTCACCCGCCTCCAGGATCGCCTTGACCGACGTCAGGTAGCGGGCGGCGTCCGCGCCGTCCACCAGACGGTGGTCGTAGGAGAGCGAGAGGTACGTCATGTCGCGCACCGCGATGGTCTCGCCGAGGTCCGGGTGGTCGATGACCACCGGACGGCGGACCGTCGCGCCGATGCCCAGGATGGCGGCCTGGTTCGGCGGGACGATGACGGTGTCGAACAGGGCGCCGCGCGAACCGGTGTTGCTGATGGTGAAGGTCGCGCCGGACATGTCGTCCGGCGTCAGGCCGCCACCGCGCGCCTTGCCCGCGAGCTCCGCGGTCTTCTTGGAGATGCCGGCGATGTTCAGGTCGCCCGCACCCTTGATGACCGGGGTCATCAGACCCTTCTCGGCGTCCACGGCGATGCCGATGTTCTCCGAGTCGAAGTACGTGATGGTGCCCTCGTCCTCGTTGATCCGGGCGTTGATGACCGGGTGGGCCTTCAGCGCCTGGGCCGCCGCCTTCACGAAGAACGGCATCGGGGACAGCTTGACGCCCTCACGGGCGGCGAACGCGGCCTTCGCCTGGTTGCGCAGCTTCATCAGCTTGGTGATGTCGACCTCGAGGACCGAGGTCAGCTGGGCCTGCGAGTGCAGGGCCTTCATCATGTTGTCGCCGATGACCTTGCGCATGCGGGTCATCTTGACCGTCTGACCGCGCAGCGGGGACGCCTCCAGCTTCGGCGCCTTGGCGGCGGCCGGAGCGGCGGACGGGGCCGGAGCGGCTGCGGCGGCCTTGGCGGCCTCCGCGGCGGCGACGACGTCCTGCTTGCGGATACGGCCACCGACGCCGGTGCCCTTGACCGAGCTCAGGTCCACGTTGTTCTCGGACGCGAGCTTGCGGACCAGCGGCGTGACGTACGCGCCGTCGTCACCGGAGGGAGCGGCCTGGGCGGCCGGAGCCGGGGCGGCCGGGGCGGGCTGCGCCGGCGCGGGGGCCGGTG
>NZ_JAFEUF010000181.1:6638-14635 GCF_016901035.1 Streptomyces durocortorensis | reverse complement strand
GAGGAGGATCCCCAAGGGGCAAGTCCCGGCAGACAGACAAAAGAAGACGCATTTTATCGGCACGGCCGGGTGCCGTGGCGAGGGGGGGGTGCCCGGGCGCGGGCGCGGGCTCGGAGAGGGGGTGCTCGGGGAGGAGGGGAGCGTGCCGGTGCCGTCCGGGATCTCGTGCGTACCGCGCTGGTAGTAGGAGAACCAGGAGCGGACCGTACGCAGGTACTCCGTCGACCGGTTGTAGCTCAGCACGGCCTGGTCGAGGTCGGCGGCGAGGGCCAGATCGCGGTCGTTGGCGCAGAGGTAGCGGCCGGCGGCGAGCGCCGCGTCGTAGATGTTGTTGGGGTCCTTGCGGCCGTCGCCGTTGGCGTCCTGGCCCCAGGAGGCCCAGGTCGACGGGATGAACTGCATCGGGCCGACCGCGCGGTCGTGGACCGCGTCGCCGTCGTACGCCCCGCCGTCGGTGTCCTTGATGAGCGCGAAGCCCTGGCCGTTGAGGGCCGGGCCGAGAATGCGGGGACTGGCGGTGCCGTTGGCGTCGACGCGGCCGCCGCGGGCCTGCCCGGACTCGACCTTGCCGATCGCCGCGAGGAGTTGCCAGGGCAGCCGGCAGGTGGGGTCGGTGGTCTCGACGGTCCGCTCGGCCTGCTTGTACGCGGCGAGGATCGACGCCGGAATGCCCGCTTCCGCACTGCCGGCCGCCGGGAGGTTGCTGGACGAACCGGGCTTGTCGGGCGTGACCAGGGGCGGAAGGTCGGTGTAGTAGGGCGAGTTGCCGGTGGCTGCGCCGTCTGTCTCGCCGCTCGCGGTGTCCTCACCGGCCGCCTTCGGGTCACCGTTGCCGGCGGTTCCGTCGGCCAGGGTCGCCGCGGGCGCCTGCGAGGCCGCGAGCGCCGCCACGGCGGCCGCCGCCACCGCGGTGGTCGTGGCTCCCTTGCGCAGACGTCGGCGAATGTGCGCTGCCATACGTTCCGGTCCCTCCCCCTCGACGGCTGCCCGCGCTCCCCAGCGCGAGAACTCCAGCGACCCTACGACACCTTGTGTCGCCCGGGCACCGCGCACTGACCGCTTCTTACTGTTTTTTCACGTTCGCGGGAACACGTTGTCCTGCCGGTCACGGAAGGGTGCCCCGGCGGTCCCGCATACTTGCCGCCATGCCGTTCACGCTCAGTCATGCCGCCGCCGTGCTCCCGGCGATCCGCCGCAACGGAACGGCCCGGTGGCCGCTGTTCCCCTCGGCGCTCGTCGCCGGTTCGTTCGCCCCCGACATCACCTACTTCGCGGACACGGTGGTCCCCGGGGCGATGGAGTTCGGGTCGTTCACGCACACCTTCGCCGGGGTCGTCACGGTGAACGTGGCCATCGCCGCGGTGCTCGTCGCGGTGTGGGCGGTGCTGCGGGAGCCGCTGGTGGCGCTGTTGCCGGTACGCGTACGGGGCCGCGTCCACGCCTTCGTCCGGGGGCAGCGGTGGACGCGGGCCTCCTTCGGTCCTTCCGCCTGGCTGTGGTTCGCCGCCTCCGGTGCGCTGGGCGCGGCCACGCATGTGGTGTGGGACGCGTTCACCCACCACAGCCGGTGGGGCACGGAGCTGCTGCCGTTCCTGAACCGCAGTGTCGGCGGCTTCCCGGGGTTCCAGTTGGTGCAGTACGGGAGTTCGGCGCTGGCCCTCGTGGTCATCGGCTGGTTCGCCGCCACCGGGCTGCGGCGGACCCCGGCGGCGCCCGCGCCCGAGGAGGTGCCCGTGCTCGGCCGCCGGGAGCGGCGCGGCGCGCTCGCCCTGCTGGCCCTGTGCGTGCTGGCCGGCGTCGTCCACCGGTGCGCCCGCTGGTACGCCCACTTCGGGCGGGTGGAGAGCCCGCTCGACATCATCCCCACGGCCTGCTTCGGCGCGGGCGCGGGGCTGGCGGCCGCGCTGCTGCTGTACGGGGTGTGGATGCGGCTGCGGCGAGGGACGCGGGGACCTGGCCGCCCCGTGTCCGTACCGGAGGAGCCCCGGACACAAGCGCCGGCCGGGCGGGGGTAGCGCCAGAGAAAAAGGGGCGGGGGGGGCGGCCCCCGGGGCAAGCGGCCCCCCCCCCCCCCCCCCCCCCCCCCCCCCCCCCCCCCCCCCCCCCCCCCCCCCCCCCCCCCCCCCCCCGCCCCTCTGTCCGTAGCTCAGTGCGCGGCCGAAGCTCAGTGCGCGGCCGACTCCCAGTCCTTGCCGACGCCGACCGAGACGTCGAGCGGGGCGCGCAGCTCGACGGCGTTCGCCATCTCGTGGCGGAGGATCTCCTCCACCTGCTTCCGCTCGCCCTTCGCGATCTCCAGGACGATTTCGTCGTGGACCTGGAGCAGCATCCGCGAGGTCAGCTCCGCCTCCCGCAGCGCCTTGTCCACGCGCAGCATCGCCACCTTCACGATGTCCGCGGCGGTGCCCTGGATCGGGGCGTTGAGCGCCATCCGCTCGGCGGCCTCGCGGCGCTGGCGGTTGTCGCTGTTCAGGTCGGGGAGATAGCGGCGGCGGCCGAGGATCGTCTCCGTGTACCCGGTGGCCCTGGCCTCCTCGACGACCCGGTGGAGGTAGTCCCGTACCCCGCCGAACCGCTCGAAGTAGGTGTCCATCAGCACCCGGGCCTCGGCGGGGTCGATGTTCAGCTGCTGGGAGAGGCCGAACGCGGACAGCCCGTACGCCAGGCCGTAGGACATGGCCTTGATCTTGCGGCGCATCTCCGCGTCGACGGCGTCCTTCTCGACGCCGAAGACCTGCGAGGCGACCGTGGTGTGCAGGTCCTCGCCGGAGGTGAACGCCTCGATGAGACCGGCGTCCTCGGAGAGGTGCGCCATGACCCGCAGCTCGATCTGGCTGTAGTCCGCCGTCATCAGCGTCTCGAAGCCCTCGCCGACGACGAAGCCCCGGCGGATCGCCCGGCCCTCGTCGGTGCGGACGGGGATGTTCTGCAGGTTGGGGTCGGTGGAGGAGAGCCGGCCGGTCGCCGCGACCGTCTGGTTGAACGTGGTGTGGATCCGGCCGTCGGCGGCGATCGTCTTGATCAGGCCCTCGACGGTGACCCGCAGCTTGGCCTGCTCGCGGTGGCGCAGCATGAGGACCGGCAGCTCGTGCTCGGTCTGCGCGGCCAGCCACGCCAGCGCGTCCGCGTCCGTCGTATAGCCCGTCTTGGTCTTCTTCGTCTTCGGCAGACCCAGCTCGCCGAAGAGGATCTCCTGGAGCTGCTTGGGCGAACCGAGGTTGAACTCCCGGCCGACCGCCGCGTGCGCCTCCTTCACCGCCTGCTGCACGGTCCCGGCGAACTGCTGCTCCATCGACTCCAGATGGGCCCGGTCCGCGGCGATCCCGTGCCGCTCCAGACGGGCCAGGAGGATCGAGGTCGGCAGCTCCATGTCATGGAGCAGCTCGGTCGCGTTGACCTCCTTCAGCCGGGTCGTGAACGCGCCGCCCAGGTCGAGCACGGCACGGGCCTGCGCCATCAGGGCGTCCTGCTCGGCCCGGTCGTCCGCGCCGAAGGCCAGCTGCCCGTCGGACGCGGCGGCCGGGGCCAGCTCGCGGCCCAGATACTCCACGGCCAGCGCGTCCAGGGCGAAGGAACGACGGCCCGGCTTCACCAGATACGCGGCGAGCGCCGTGTCCATCGTGACGCCTTCGAGCTGCCAGCCGTGCTCGGGGAATACCCGCATCACGTTCTTCGCGTTGTGCAGCACCTTCGGCCGGGCCGGGTCCGCGACCCAGGCGGCGAACGCCTGCTCGTCGGCCTCCTCCAGCTGCGTCGGGTCCAGCCAGGCGGCGGCCCCGTCCGCGGCGGCGAGCGCGACCTCCGTGACCGTGCCGGCACCCAGCGACCAGGTGTCGACCGTCATGACGCCGAGTGGCTGCGCGCCGTGCGCCTCCAGCCACGGGGCGACCTCGCCCGAGCCGAGCACGGCCCCGTCCAGCTCGATACCGGCGGCGGGCGCGGGCGGCTCGGCCTCCGCCGCCCCCGGGTCGACGGCCAGCAGGCGCTCGCGCAGGCTCGGGTTGCGGATCTCCAGTATGTCCAGGACACCGGTGACCGCCGTGCGGTCGTACGGGGCACGCTCCAGCTCGGCCGGGGTCTTCGGCAGCTCCACGTCCCGGACCATCTCGGTCAGCACCCGGTTCATCTTCACCGCGTCCAGATGGTCCCGGAAGTTCTGCCCGGCCTTGCCCTTGACCTCGCCCGCCCGCTCGACCAGATCCGCGAACGAACCGAACTGGTTGATCCACTTCGCGGCCGTCTTCTCACCGACCCCGGGAATGCCCGGAAGGTTGTCGGACGGGTCGCCGCGCAGGGCGGCGAAGTCCGGATACTGCTGCGGGGTGAGCCCGTACTTCTCGACGACCTTCTCCGGGGTGAACCGGGTCAGCTCGGAGACCCCCTTCGTCGGGTAGAGCACGGTCACGTTCTCCGTGATCAGCTGGAAGGAGTCCCGGTCGCCGGTGACGATCAGCACCTCGAACCCGGCCGCCTCGGCCTGGGTCGCCAGCGTCGCGATGACGTCGTCGGCCTCGAACCCGTCCACCGCGAACCGGTCCGCGTGCATCGCGTCCAGCAGCTCGCCGATCAGCTCGACCTGCCCCTTGAACTCGTCGGGGGTCTTGGAGCGGTTCGCCTTGTACTCCGGGAACTCCTGCGCCCGCCACGTCTTGCGGGACACGTCGAACGCCACCGCGAAGTGCGTGGGCGCCTCGTCACGCAGGGTGTTCGCCAGCATCGACATGAAGCCGTACACGGCATTCGTCGGCTGCCCCACCGCCGTCGTGAAATTCTCCGCGGGCAGGGCGAAGAACGCCCGGTACGCCAGGGAGTGCCCGTCCATGAGGAGCAGGCGCGGTCGGTTGTCTGCCGTCTTCTTCGATGCCGTCTCAGCCACGCCCCCGATCCTGCCACGGCCCACTGACAATCCGGACCGAGCACGGCCTTGCGGAGGCGTGACAGGATCGATGGTGAGGACATGCACCGCCTCGCCACACGGACGAGCGCTCGAAGGGGAGCAGCAACATGGCCAGCAAGCCGCCGACCGGTGACCCGGTCCAGGACGCCCCGCAGGTCGAGCCGGCCCAGCACGCCGCCGCCGGACTGCCCGCCGTCGCCCACTCCCTGCGCATCTCCCAGCAGCAGATGGGCGTGCGCCGCACCGCGCAGACCCTCCTCAAGGTCAACCAGAAGAACGGCTTCGACTGCCCCGGCTGCGCCTGGCCCGAGGGCGACAAGCGGCACACCGCCGAATTCTGCGAGAACGGCGCGAAGGCCGTCGCCGAGGAGGCGACGCTGCGCCGCGTCACTCCCGACTTCTTCGCCGCACACCCCTTGGCCGACCTCGCGGAGCGCAGCGGCTACTGGCTCGGCCAGCAGGGCAGGATCACCCAGCCGGTGTACCTCCCCGAAGGCGCCGACCGGTACGAGGCCGTCACCTGGGAACGCGCCTTCGCGATCATCGCCGAGGAGCTGACCGCCCTCGGCTCCCCCGACGAAGCCCTCTTCTACACCTCGGGCCGCACCAGCAACGAGGCCGCGTTCCTCCTCCAGCTCTTCGCCCGCGAGTTCGGCACCAACAACCTCCCCGACTGCTCCAACATGTGCCACGAGTCGTCCGGCTCGGCACTGGGCGAGACCATCGGCATCGGCAAGGGCAGCGTCTCCCTGGAGGACATCCACCAGGCCGACCTGATCATCGTCGCCGGACAGAACCCCGGCACCAACCACCCCCGGATGCTCTCCGCCCTGGAGAAGGCCAAGCAGTCCGGAGCGAAGATCATCTCGGTGAACCCGCTCCCCGAAGCGGGCATGGAGCGGTTCAAGAACCCCCAGACCCCGCAGGGCATGATCAGGGGCACCGCCCTCAACGACCTCTTCCTCCAGATCCGCATCGGCGGCGACCAGGCCCTCTTCCGCCTCCTCAACAAGCTGATCCTGGCCACCGAGGGCGCCGTCGACACCGCCTTCGTCACCGAACACACCCACGGTTACGAAGAGTTCGCCAAGGCCGCCGAAGCAGCCGACTGGGACGAGACGCTGCGCGCCACCGGCCTCACCCGCGCCGAGATCGAACAGGCCCTCGCCCTCGTCCTCGCCTCGGAACGCACCATCGTCTGCTGGGCCATGGGCCTCACCCAGCACAAGCACTCCGTGCCCACCATCCGCGAAGTCGTCAACTTCCTCCTCCTGCGCGGCAACATCGGCCGCCCCGGCGCCGGAGTCTGCCCCGTACGCGGCCACTCCAACGTCCAGGGCGACCGCACCATGGGCATCTTCGAACGCCCCGCACCGGCCTTCCTCGACGCCCTCGACAACGAGTTCGGCATCACCTCGCCCCGCCACCACGGCATGGACGTGGTCCGCTCCATCCAGGCACTCCGCGACGGCGAGGCAAAGGTCTTCTTCGCCATGGGCGGCAACTTCGTCGCCGCCACCCCCGACACCACCGTCACCGAGGCCGCGATGCGCCGCGCCCGCCTCACCGTCCACGTCTCGACCAAGCTCAACCGCTCCCACGCCGTCACCGGCGCCCGCGCCCTGATCCTCCCGACGCTCGGCCGCACCGACAAGGACGTCCAGGCGGGCGGCAAGCAGTTCGTCACCGTCGAGGACTCCATGGGCATGGTCCACGCCTCCCGCGGCAACCTCACCCCCGCGAGCCCCCACCTGCTCTCCGAACCGGCCATCGTCGCCCGCCTCGCCCGCGCGGTCCTCGGCGCCGAATCCCGTACACCGTGGGAGGAGTTCGAGCGCGACTACGCCACCATCCGCGACCGCATCTCCCGCGTCGTCGCCGGCTTCGAGGACTTCAACACCCGCATCGCCGCCCACCCCGGCGGCTTCGCCCTCCCCCACGCCCCCCGCGACGAACGCCGCTTCCCCACCGCCACCGGCCGCGCCAACTTCACCGCCGCCCCCGTCGAATACCCCGAACTCCCCGACGGCAGGCTCCTGTTGCAAACCCTGCGCTCCCACGACCAGTACAACACCACCATCTACGGCCTCGACGACCGCTACCGCGGCATCAAGGGCGGCCGCCGCATCGTCATGGTCAACCCCGAGGACGCCGCCGCCCTCGACCTCGCCGACGGCGCGTACACCGACCTCGTCAGCGAGTGGAAGGACGGCGTGGAACGCCGCGCGGAGGGCTTCCGCATCGTCCACTACCCCACCGCCCGGGGCTGCGCCGCCGCCTACTACCCCGAGACCAACGTCCTGGTCCCCCTCGACTCCACGGCCGACACCAGCAACACCCCGGCCAGCAAGTCCGTCGTCATCCGCTTCGAGGAGCCCCGAAGCACCTCCGGCAGCGACTGAAAACCGCCACTGGCTAAGCGCGCGCTCAGCCGTCTGATAAGAACAGTGCAGACAGCAACGAGCCGGCGCAGCAGACGAACGGAGCAGGACCCATGGGCGAGCACACCGCACCCCTCTTCCCGCAGGAAGTCATCGACGAGTACGCGGCACTCGGCGTCGACCTGCCCGCCCTCTTCTCCGCCGGCCACCTCGGCGAACGCATGGGCGTCACCATCGTCGAGGCCGCCGCCGACCGCGTCGTCGGCACCATGCCCGTCGAAGGCAACACCCAGCCCTACGGGCTCCTCCACGGCGGCGCCTCCGCCGTCCTCGCCGAGACCCTCGGATCCATCGGCTCCATGCTCCACGGCGGCGCCTCCAAGATCGCCGTCGGCGTCGACCTCAACTGCACCCACCACCGCGGCGCCCGCAGCGGTCTCGTCACCGGCGTCGCCACCCCCGTACACCGCGGCCGCTCGACCGCCACGTACGAAATCGTCATCACCGACGAACAGGACAAGCGGGTCTGCACCGCACGCCTCACCTGCCTGCTGCGCGACGTCCCCAAGCCCGAAGCCGGCTGACCCCGGCACCGACCCCCGTCACAGCACGCGCCCGGCCCCCCCGCCCCCCCCCGCGGGGGGGGGGCCCCCCCCGGCCCCCCCCCAATCCGGGCCGCCCCACCCCCAAAAAAGGGTGATATAAACAAAAGCGAGCCC
>NZ_JAFEUF010000181.1:0-6628 GCF_016901035.1 Streptomyces durocortorensis | reverse complement strand
CGCTCGGAGCGAGTCCCCGGCCGCCCCCGCGCGCCCCCCCCCCGCGCCCCGCCCGCCCCCCCCCCCCCGGGCGGCCCGCCCCCCCCCCGCCCCCCGGGCCCCCCCCCCCGTCCACGGCCGCACCGCATTCCGGACCGCCCATCCCCATATCCGGCGCGGTTACCGGAAGTTGATGGAAACGCACGGTCAACACCCTTGACGGCCACACCCGTTCCATGACCTGCTTCAACAGCGACACCGACCCCGCAGCGCAGCACACATATCCCACACATGTAACACTGCGTAACGTTTGCGCAATACACGAAAATCCCGGCACCCCACCCCCGCGCCGCCGGCCCGCCTCCCCTCACCACTCCCGCGCCCCGGCCCGCGCGACAGCACCAAGATCACCCCAAGCCCCTTAGCAGAGCTGCGCGTTCTCACTATGTGAGCCATGCGCAGTCCAGGCGAAACCCGCACATCCCCTCACAGGAACCTCAAGCCTTGCTCAAGGGCATAACAAGAGAGTCACATCCGCAGCCGACCCATCCCTATGGCCCCCGCCTGCGCTTAGAGTCACGGCCAGTCACCGCGCCGCCGGGCGCGTCTGCTGCACGGCCCTGCACCACCCCAGTACGGCCCGGCGATGACCACGGCACCTCACGCCCGAGGAGCGCCGCGCCAGGGAAAGGACCCTCTCGTGCGACACCGTTCTTTGCTCATACTCACCGCAGTGCTCACCACCGGAGCACTGACGCTCACCGCCTGCGGGTCGCGTGACGACAGCAGCGGCGGCGGCAGCGGCGACGGAGGCAACCAGACGGTCGTCATCGGCCTCGACGCCCCCCTGACCGGCGACCTGTCCGCCCTGGGCCTCGGCATCAAGAACTCCGCCGAGCTCGCCGTCAACACGGCGAACAAGGAAAAGACCGTCCCCGGCGTCACCTTCAAGCTCCAGGCCCTCGACGACCAGGCACAGCCCTCCGTCGGCCAGCAGAACGCCGTGAAGCTCATCGGCACCAAAGAAGTCCTCGGTGTCGTCGGCCCGCTGAACTCCGGCGTCGCCCAGTCGATGCAGAAGCCGCTCAACGACGCCAAGCTGACCCAGGTCTCCCCGGCCAACACCGGCACCGAGCTGACCCAGGGCAACGACTGGAAGAAGGGCGACAAGAAGCGCCCCTTCGCGTCCTACTTCCGCACCGCCACCACGGACCAGATCCAGGGCGCCTTCGCGGCGAAGTACCTCTTCGAGACCGCGAAGATCAAGGACGTCTACCTCATCGACGACCAGAAGCCCTACGGCGCCGGTCTCGCCGCCTCCTTCAAGGCGACGTTCACCGAGCTCGGCGGCAAGATCGTCGGCTCCGACCACGTGAACCCCGAGGACCGCGACTTCAACTCCGTCGCCACCAAGGTCAAGAGCTCCGGCGCCAAGGCCGTCTACTACGGCGGCGAGTACCCCGCAGGCGCCCCCCTGAGCCAGCAGATCAAGGACAGCGTCAAGATCCCGCTCATGGGCGGCGACGGCATGTACAGCGCCGACTTCATCTCCCTCAACAAGAAGGCCGAAGGCGACATCGCCACCTCCGTCGGCAAGCCCGTCGAGGAACTGGAGTCCGCCAAGAAGTTCATCGCGGACTACAAGACCGCCGGATACAAGGACGCCTACGAGGCCTACGGCGGCGGCACCTACGACGCCACCTGGTCCATCATCGAGGCCGTCAAGATCGTCGCCGCCGACAACGACGGCAAGATCCCCGCGGACGAAGGCCGCGCCAAGGTCCTCGAAGCCATGGACAAGGTCAAGTTCGACGGCGTCACCGGCCCCGTCTCCTTCGACGAGTTCGGCGACACCACCAACACCCTGATGACCGCCTACCAGGTCACCGGCGGCAAGTGGGTCTCCAAGATCAGCGGCACCGTCGAGTAGTCACCGGCAGGGCCACGGCCCCACCACCCTCATCACACAAAGCAACCAGACCGCGCGGGAGCGCTACGAGCCCTCCCGCGCGGTGCCATATCCGAACCACTCCACGGAGGCCCTGCGGTGAACGAACTGCCGCAACAGCTGGCCAACGGACTCATCCTCGGCGCGATGTACGGTCTCATCGCGATCGGTTACACGATGGTCTACGGAATCATCCAGCTCATCAACTTCGCGCACGGCGAGATCTTCATGATCGGGGGCTTCGGAGCCCTCACGGTCTACCTCGGGCTTCCGTCCGGATTCTCCCTCATAGCCGCGATACCCCTCATGATCGTCGGCGGCGTCATAGCCGCCGTCGCCATCAGCATGGCCGCCGAACGCTTCGCCTACCGGCCACTGCGCGGCGGACCACGCCTCGCACCACTCATCACCGCCATCGGGCTCTCCCTCGCCCTCCAGCAAGCGGTATGGATGTGGTACCCCAACGCCACCAAGGACCGCTCCTTCCCCCAGTTCGAAGGCGAAGCCTTCGACGTCCTCGGCGCCACCATCCAGCGCGGCGACATCTTCGTCCTCATCGTCGCCCCCCTGTGCATGCTCGCCCTCGGCCTCTTCGTCTCCAAGACCCGCGCCGGCCGCGGCATGCAGGCCACCTCGCAGGACCCCGACACCGCCAAGCTCATGGGCATCAACACCGACCGCATCATCGTCATGGCCTTCGCCATCGGTGCCGCGTTCGCCGCCGTCGCCGCCGTCGCCTACGGGCTCAAGAACGGCCAGATCGGCTTCCGCATGGGCTTCATCATGGGCCTCAAGGCCTTCACCGCAGCCGTCCTCGGCGGCATCGGCAACATCTACGGCGCCATGCTCGGCGGCATCGTCCTCGGCGTCGCCGAAGCCCTCGCCACCGGCTACATGAGCGAAGTCCCCGGCATGGAACTCTTCGGCGGCGGCGCCTGGAAGGACGTATGGGCCTTCGCGCTCCTCATCATCGTCCTCCTCGTACGCCCCCAGGGCCTGCTCGGCGAACGCGTCTCGGATCGGGCGTGATGACCATGACGATCAACACCACCGAGACCACCCCGGTCATCCCCCTCCCCACCACAGCCGCCCGCGCGGCCACCGTCACCGGTGCCGCACTCACGGTCGCCTCCACCTTCCTCGCCTGGACCTACACCGACGCCTTCCCCGGCGACCTCACCGTCTACGGATACCCCGGCGGCCTCCAGGTCCTCACCCTCATCAGCGCACTGCTGACCCTCCTCTTCGCCACCGCAGGCTACGGCGTACGAGGACTCGGCTGGCTCAACCCCGCCGGCGGCAACAACTCCACCTTCTTCGTCGCCCTCGGCACCTTCGCCACCACCTGGTTCACCACCATCGCCATCTCCGTGAAACTCGGCGGACTGGCCAACCTCGAACCCGGCGGCTTCGTCGCCATGGCGGCCTCACTCCTCACGGTGATCGCCGCCCTCGGCCTGCCGCTCGACCGGCACACCAAGGAATCCCAGCCCCAATTCAGCTGGCCCGCCTTCATCGGCCTCACGCTCATCACCGGGCTGATCACCTACCCGCTCTGGCGCTACATCCGCCTCGGCTCCAACCCCCGCGAGATCCGACGTGCCAAGGAACTCCCCAACTGGGCCGAGATCCTCATCATCGCCGGAGCCTTCGGCGTCGCCCTCTACGTCTTCACGTACGGCATCGACACCGAGTACGCCGAACTCTTCATCGGCTACATCATCAGCGTCGCGTTCGGCTTCACCGCGCTCACACGGGCCGGGCTCATCGCCCGCATCACCCGGCTGACCACCAAGCACCGCAACGTCACCCTGGCCGCCGCACTCGTCGCGGCGTTCTGCTTCCCCTTCACCCAGCAGAACGAGCAGTACGCCCTCATCGGCGCGAACATCCTCATCTTCGCGACCGTGGCACTCGGCCTCAACGTCGTCGTCGGCCTCGCCGGACTCCTCGACCTCGGATACGTCGCCTTCCTCGGCGTCGGCGCCTACGCCGCCGCCCTGGTCTCCGGCTCCCCGCTCTCCCCCGTCGGCGTCCAGTTCCCCTTCTGGGCCGCCGTCCTCACCGGCGCCGCCGCATCACTCGTCTTCGGCGTCGTCATCGGCGCCCCGACCCTGCGGCTCCGCGGCGACTACCTCGCCATCGTCACCCTCGGATTCGGAGAGATCTTCCGGCTCACCGTCAACGCCCTCAACGGCGTCAGCGGCCCCGACCTCACCAACGGCTCCCAGGGCATCCCCAGCATCCCCGACCTCAACCTCTTCGGCTTCGACTTCGGCGTCAGCCACGACATCGCCGGATTCACCCTCGGCAGGTCCGCCAACTACTACCTGCTGATGCTCGTCTTCACCGCCGTCGTCGTCCTGGTCTTCCGACGCTCCGGAGAATCCCGCATCGGCCGCGCCTGGGTCGCCATCCGCGAAGACGAAACAGCAGCCACCGCCATGGGCATCAACGCCTTCCGGCTCAAACTGCTCGCCTTCGCCCTCGGCGCCACCCTCGCCGGACTCGCCGGTACCGTCCAGGCCCACGTCTCCTACACCGTGACACCCGAGCAGTACCAGTTCGCCGGCTCCGTCCCCCCGAACTCCGCCTTCCTCCTCGCCGCCGTCATCCTCGGCGGCATGGGAACCCTCAGCGGACCCCTCGTCGGCGCGGCTCTGCTCTACCTCATCCCGGCCAAGCTCCAGTTCATGCAGGACTACCAGCTCTTCCTCTTCGGCATCGCGCTGATCCTGCTCATGCGCTTCCGCCCCGAAGGCCTCGTCGCCGACCGCAGGAAGCAACTCGAATTCCACGAGACAGGCCAACTCGACGTCCCAGCCGAGGACGCCCCACTCACCCAGACAACCGCCGGCACCACGAAGGCGGGGGCGTGATCACATGACCACCGAAACCACCACCCCGACCACCACCACGGTCCTCGACGCCAGCGGCGTCACCATGCGATTCGGCGGACTCACCGCCGTACGCGACGTCGACCTCACCGTCAACAGCGGCGAGATCGTCGGTCTCATCGGCCCCAACGGCGCCGGCAAGACCACCTTCTTCAACTGCCTCACCGGCCTCTACATCCCCACCGAGGGCAAGGTCAGCTACAAGGGCACCGTCCTGCCGCCCAAGCCCCACCTCGTCACCAAGGCCGGCATCGCCCGCACCTTCCAGAACATCCGGCTCTTCTCCAACATGACCGTCCTGGAGAACGTCCTCGTCGGACGCCACACCCGCACCAAGGAAGGCCTCTGGTCAGCCCTCCTGCGCCTCCCCGGCTTCCACAAGGCAGAAGACGCCAGCCGCGAACGCGCCATGGAACTCCTGGAGTTCATCGGCCTCCAGGACAAGGCCGACCACCTCGCGCGCAACCTCCCCTACGGAGACCAGCGCAAGCTGGAAATCGCCCGCGCCCTGGCCAGCGACCCCGGACTCCTCCTCCTGGACGAGCCCACCGCCGGCATGAACCCCCAGGAAACCCGCGTCACCGAAGAACTCATCTTCGCCATCCGGGACCAGGGCATCGCCGTCCTCGTCATCGAGCACGACATGCGGTTCATCTTCAACCTCTGCGACCGGGTCGCCTGCCTCGTCCAGGGCGAGAAGCTCGTCGAAGGCACCGCCAGCGAGGTCCAGGCCGACGAACGCGTCATCGCCGCCTACCTCGGCACCCCCTTCGAAGGCGCCCCCGGCGCCGAAGAAGTCGCCGAGGTCGAAGCCGCCGAAGCCCACGCCGGAACCACGGCCCCCGCCCAGGCAGCCCCCGCGAAGACGACCGACACCACGCCGGCCGGCACCACCACACCGGCCGACGACACCACGCCCGAAACCCCCAGCACCGATGAGGAGGGCACCCGATGACCGCACTGCTAGAGGTCGAAGACCTCCGGGTCGCCTACGGCAAGATCGAAGCGGTCAAGGGCATCTCCTTCACCGTCGACGCCGGCCAGGTCGTCACCCTCATCGGCACCAACGGCGCGGGCAAGACCACCACCCTGCGCACCCTCTCCGGACTGCTCAAGCCGCTCAGCGGCCGCATCCTCTTCGAGGGCAAGCCGCTGACCAGCATCCCCGCCCACAAGATCGTCTCCCTGGGCATCGCCCACTCCCCCGAGGGTCGCCACATCTTCCCCCGGCTGACGATCACCGAGAACCTCCTCCTCGGCGCCTACCTCCGCAACGACAAGGCAGGCATCGAGAAGGACGTCCAGCGCGCCTACGACCTCTTCCCCATCCTCGGGGAACGCCGAAAGCAAGCGGCGGGCACCCTCTCGGGCGGTGAGCAGCAGATGCTCGCCATGGGACGCGCCCTGATGTCCCAGCCCAAGCTGCTCATGCTCGACGAGCCCTCCATGGGACTCTCCCCGATCATGATGCAGAAGATCATGGAGACCATCGTCGAGCTCAAGGCGGCGGGCACCACGATCCTGCTCGTCGAGCAGAACGCCCAGGCCGCCCTGTCCCTCGCGGACCAGGGCCACGTCATGGAGGTCGGCAAGATCGTCCTCTCCGGCGCGGGCTCGGACCTCCTCCACGACGAGTCGGTCCGCAAGGCGTACCTCGGCGAGGACTGAGGCCGCTGCCGTACGGAAGAGGGCCCCCCCCCCCCCGCCGCCGCGGGGGGGGGGGGGGGGGCGGCCGCCGCCCCGATGTCCTTCCTGGACAACGCCGGTCAGGACTGCTGCGCCCGCACCCGGATCCTGGTCGAGC
>NZ_JAFEUF010000180.1 GCF_016901035.1 Streptomyces durocortorensis | reverse complement strand
CTTCAGGACACGCCCTCCCCGGCGGTCTCCGCCTCGCCGTCGGCCCCCGTCTCCCCGCTGGGCTCGGCGGACACCCAGCGGCGGTCGGCCGTGTCGTAGTCGAGCACGGGCCGCCCGCCCACCCCGCTCGTACGGAACGGCCGCCCGCCGTCGTCGATGCGCACCGTGCCGGACCGGCCGCCGCTGCTCCAGCTCAGCTCCGCGAACCAGTCGCAGTCGCAGCCAGCCGTGCGACCGGTGATCAGGAAGACCTCGGGATCGGTGACCGACACGCGGTACGGGAAGGCGACCGCCTCGATGGGCTCCCCCGAGTCGTTGCCCGCGACCGACCGGGCGACGGGGCGAGGGACGTCGAGATCCACGTCGAACATCCTCGGGGTGAGGGAGCCTCCGCAGCCGGAACTCATCCGGTAGACCCGGCCCGGCGCCGGTGAGCGGCGCTCGACCACCCGGATCCGGAGGGATTCCAGCACCACGGCACGCTCGTCCCGGCCCTGCAAGGTGATCCGGACACCGGTCTCGCCCGCGTGCACCGCACCGAGCGCTCCGGCCCACGGCGCTGCGTCGGCCTCCACCGGAGGCGGCGGTACGGCGGCGGGCGCCCGGTCGACGAGATAGGCGTGGTCGCAGCCGTTCTTCCACACGTGGTCGTCACCGGTCCAGGTGAACGGAGCCCGCCCGGCTTCCGAGGCCGACGAGGGCCCGGACGCCCGGGGGAGCGTCTCGTCGCGCGGCCCGCCCCCGGGTGACGTGGTCGGCCGGGTGCTGCCGGACGGCGTTCCGTCCCGGGATCCGCTCGCCGTGCCCTGCGGCTTCCCGGGCGTGAGGGAGGCGGAGGGCTCCGGGGCGTCGGCCGGAGGCCCACTCGGCTGCTGGGCCACCGCCGGCCGCCGCTCGGGCCCCGAGGACCACGGCCGCCCGAAGGCCGCGACCAGGGCCAGGACGAGGACCGCGGCGGCGACGACACCGAGCCCCTGCCCGTACCGCCGCCCCTGACACCACCGGAGCACCCGCCTCCCGGAGCCCCATCGCCCGCTCACGTCCGACTGCCCGGAGGCCACAGCCTCGTCCACCGGCGCGCCGGCCATACCCGCGTCCACCGACGCCCCGGCACCGGCCTCCTCCGCCCCGGCCTCCTCCGCCCCGGCCTCCTCCGCCCCGGCAGCCTCCACCACGCCCTGCCGTTCGAGGCGTTCGCCGTCCGCAAGGAGCCACAGGCGGTGCAGTGCCTCCCGTTCCCCGGCCGGTGCGCCGCACAACCGGGCCAGCCGCTCCACCGGGGCGAACTCCGCGGGCACCGTCCGCCCCGTGCAGTACCGGTGCAGCGTCGAGCCGCTGACCCCGATACGGCGTGCCAGCGACGCGTATGTCCGGCCCGACTCCTCCCGCAGGGCGCTCAGCCGCTCCGCCAGCACCGCCCGTGCGGCCCCCTCGGCGTCACCCGACACGCTCGACCTCCCCCGCCGCCGTTCCAGGGCGTTCCAGCCCTCCCAGAACACCCACGTCACCAGGGGTGGGACGGTTCCAGCCCGGCGGGAAGCCGTGTCGCGCTTGTCCGGTTCCTGGGCGGCGGCCCAGGCTGGTGCCGTTCCCGTACCGCCGCCGTACGCCCCTCACCGGGGTCCGTACGCCTCGGCGCGACGCCTCACGACCACCTGAACGAACCACCGGCACCACCGGCATCACAGGAACCACCCGCACCACCGGCACCACCGGCACGACAGGCACCACCACCGACCGCACCACCCGAAACGGGGAAACTCACCATGCGTACCGTCCGCACCGCCCTCCTGACCCTCATGGCCGCCGGCCTGACCGCCACCGCCCTCGCCCAGGTGCCCGCCGCCGCGGCCCCGGCCGCCGCTCCCGCCCCGCCGAAGTTCCTGCGCGCGGGCCAGCCGCCCGCGTCCCACACCCCCTGGACGGCCGGCCCGGTACGCCAGGGAGTGCCCGACGAGGGGTCCGTGTGCACCGCCGGGATCGCCCCGGCGGCCGGCACCCGCCACCGGGACTTCCGCACCGAACTGGACACCAACGCCCGCCAGACCATCACGGTCGCCGCCACCACCGCCCAGGCCAAGAAGCTCGCCGCCGACCTGCGGGGCGCCCTGGAGACCTGCCTCGACCGGCTGAAGGAGCAGGACCCCGCCCTGGAGGGGGAGGCGTTCTACCAGGGCCGGATCAACGTCGAGGAGGGTGCGCACGTCTACAGCATCGACACGTCGTACCCGGAGGTCGGCTCCACCGACATCGGGCTCTACTCCGTGGGACGCGACGGCCGCACGGTGACCGTCGTCGAGTGGGGGCAGCTGGGCGAACTGGACGGCGCACCGCTGGAGGGGTTCAAGAAGACAACCCGCACCGCCGTCGCGAAGCTGTACTGATCCCACCTCCGGCGACGGGCCGCCACAGGGGAGCGGCCGGTCGCCGGAGGTGCGGGGTACCCCGGGTCGGGAGCATGCTGGCTGTGTGACCCGGCACGACACGACCCGGTATCCCCCGCCCGCCGGACACGGGGCCGCGGTCGGGGGACTCGACGCTGGCCGCGTGCCCGACGAACTGTCCCTCGTACTCGCCCAGGCCCTCGTCAGCGCCGTCGAGTCGAGCGACGGCTATGCGGGCGGCGTCTACCTGCGCAGCAGGACGTCCGGACTTCTGCGGCTCGCGGTGCTCGCCGGGCTGCCGGCCCCGCTGTTCCGGCCCTGGTGGCGGATGCATGTGAACCGGCCCTTCCCGGTCTCCGAGGCCTACCGCTCGGGGCGGCCCGTGCTGCTCTCCGACGCGGAGGAGGCGATGCGCCGGTTCCCGCAGCTCATGGCCGGGCTGCCGTTCCCGTTCGGTTCGCTGTGGGTGCCGATCACCGGGCCCCGGGGCAGCGTCGGTGTGCTGGCGGTCCTGCGGGCCTCCACCCCGGGGCAGCCCGTCGCCCCCGCGGACGGGGACCGGCTGCACGACCTCGGTCGGAGGCTCGGCGGCGCGCTCGCCGATCTGGAGCGGCGGGGCGTCGACTGCGTATGGGAGACCGAGCCGGTCCCCGTGCAACTGCCCGCCGCCACCGCGCCCCCGGTGCGGGTCGGCCGCTTCGACTGGGACCTGCACTCCGGGCAGGTCGCCGCCGACGACGAACTCTGCGCGATCCTCGGCTTCGAGCCCGTCGCCTTCCCGGGCACCGTCGACGCGCTGGCCGAACGGCTCGTCCCCGAGGACGTGTACGGGCTGTGGGCGCTGGCCCGGCGGACGGTGGAGTCCGCCGAACCGGTGGTCCGCCGGATGCGGCTGCGCGGCCCCGACGGCCGGTCCCATCTGCTGGAGCTGTCCGGCCGCTGGACCCACCCGGACGGCGACGCCGCTGCCAGCCATCTGACCGGCTTCCTGGTCGACCTCGGCGCGGGGCCCGTCGTACCGGAGGCCGCCGACCGGCTGCCCCGGGGCATCCTCTCCCTGGACCGGCTCGGGCGGATCACGTACGCCAACGGCCTCGCCGAGGAGCTGCTCGGCCACTCCCGGCCGGAGCTGATCGGCCATGTGGTGTGGCAGGCCCTGCCGTGGTTCGGGCACGAGGCCTACGAGGACCACTACCGGGCCGCCCTGATGGCCGACGAGCCCGTCCACTTCCTCGCCCGCCGCCCGCCCTCGCTCTGGCTGTCGGTGTCGCTGTACCCGGGCCACGACGGGGTGAGCGTGGTCCTCCAGGCCACCGACCAGCCGGCCTACGCCCCCGGCTCCGTCACCACACCGGGTCTTGGCATCGGCTCCACCGCCGACCGTTCCTCCGCGCTGTACCGGCCGGTGGCCCTCGCCATCGCGCTGACCGAGGCGGTCACGGCCCGGCAGGTCTCGGCGGTGGTCACCGAAGAGCTGCTGCCCGCGTTCGGTGGCCGCCAGCTCGCCATCTACCTGCTGAACGAGCGCCACCTCCATCTGGCCTGGGAGACGGGGTTCCCGAAGGGCTTCCTCGACCGCTTCGACGGGGTCGGGCTCGACGTCAGCATCCCCGGGGTGGAGACCCTGACCACGGGCCGCCCGATCTTCTTCGAGTCCATGCAGCGCCTGGCCGAGGCCTACCCGGGCATCCCCATCGACGCGGACGTCGGGGCGCGGGCGTTCCTCCCGCTGATCGCCTCCGGCAGGCCCGTCGGATCCTGCATCCTCGGCTTCGACCGGCCCCGCGGCTTCAGCCCGGAGGAGCGCACGGTCCTGACGGCCCTGGCCGGGCTCATCGCCCAGGCCCTGCAACGCGCCCAGCGTTACGACAGCGAGTCGGCCCTCGCCCGTGGACTCCAGGACGCCCTGCTGCCGCACCGGCTGCCCGAGGTGGACGGGGTGGACACCCTGGGGCGCTACCTCTCCGGCACCCAGGGGATGGACGTGGGCGGCGACTGGTACGACGTCATCGAGACCGGCCACGAACTCGCCCTGATCATCGGCGATGTGCAGGGGCACGGGGTGTCGGCCGCCGCGACCATGGGGCAACTGCGCAGTGCGGTACGGGCGTTCGCGCTGAGCAACCACGATCCGCAGGAGGTGATGAGCGGGACGAACCGGCTGCTGATCGACCTGGACCCGGGCCAGTTCGCGAGCTGCTGCTACGTCGCCCTCGACCCGGTGACCGGCGTGGCCCGTGCCGTACGGGCGGGGCATCCGCAGCCCGTGCTGCGGCGGCCCGACGGCCGGACGGAAGTGCTGGACCTGCCCGGCGGCATCGTGCTCGGGATCGACGGGGACGCGGCCTACCCGGTCACGGAGATGCGGCTCGAACCCGGCGCGATGCTGGCCCTGTTCACGGACGGGCTGATCGAGCGCCCCGGCACGGACATCGACGAGGGGATCGAGCGGCTGCGCGCCACCGTCGAACGGATCGGCGCGGTCCCGCTGGCCGACACGGCCGACCAGGTCATCGGAGAGGCCAGAGCGGCCACCGACCGCCCCGACGACATCGCACTCCTGCTGGCCGCCCGCTGGGCCGAGGCCCCCGTCGCCCGTCGGCGCCGGACGGCACAGGAGCCCGGGCCCGGTCCTGATCTGTGGCGCACGTTCAGGAGGCCGGACCCGGGGCGTTCGACGGGTGCCCCGGATCCGGCCTCCTAGAAGGTGCCTGGAAAGCGTCCGGCCGGTCAGGCGCCGGAGGCGTCCAGCATGCCCTCGCGCTCCACGACCTTGATCCGCTCACGGCCCTGGGCCGCACCCAGCGCCTGCTCGTGGGCGTCCAGCTTGTGCCAGCCCTCCCAGGTCGTGTACCGGACGCCCCGGCCTTCCAGGAACGCCTCGACGGCCTCCGGAGCGGGCGTGGCGGGCTCGGCCAGGCGACCGGCGGCGCGGTCCTCCAGGAGGCAGGCGACCGTCTCGTTGGCGTCGCCCTTGGTGTGGCCGATCAAACCGATCGGGCCGCGCTTGATCCAGCCGGTCACGTAGACCGACGGCATGGGGGCGTCACCGGCGATGACGCGTCCCGCCTCGTGCGGGACGGTGCCGGAGGCCACGTCGAAGGGGAGCTTGGGCAGCTCCTCCGAGTAGTAGCCAACGGCGCGGTAGACGCTCTGCATGTCCCAGTCGGTGAACTGGCCGGTGCCCCGGACGTTGCCGGTGCCGTCCAGCTCGGTGCGCTCGGTGCGCAGCGCCACGACCTCGCCGTCCTCGCCGAGGATCTCGACCGGGGACTCGAAGAAGTGCAGGAACAGCTTGTGCGGGCGGTCGCCGACGTCGCGGATCGCCCAGTTCTCCAGGGTCTGCGCGACCATGTTGGCCTGCTTGTTCTCGCGGCGGGTCGCGATGGAGCCCTCGTCGTACTCGATGTCCTCGGGGTTGACGATGACCTCGATGTTGGGGGAGTGGTCCAGCTCCCGCAGTTCCATCGGGCTGAACTTGGCCTGCGCCGGGCCACGCCGCCCGAACACATGCACCTCCAGCGCCTTGTTCTCCTTGAGGCCCTGGTACACGTTGTCCGGGATCTCGGTGGGCAGCAGCTCGTCGGCCGTCTTGGCCAGGACCCGGGCCACGTCCAGGGCCACGTTCCCGACGCCGAGCACGGCGACCTTCTCCGCGGTGAGCGGCCAGGTGCGCGGGACCTCGGGGTGCCCGTCGTACCAGGAGACGAACTCGGCCGCGCCGTAGGAGCCGTCCAGCTCGATGCCGGGGATGTCGAGCGCGCGGTCGGCCTCGGCGCCGGTGGAGAAGATCACTGCGTCGTAGAACGACCGCAGGTCGTCCAGGCCGATGTCGTGCGGGTAGCTGACGTTGCCGAAGAGCCGGATCTGCGGCTTGTCCAGCACCTGGTGCAGGGCCTTGACGATGCCCTTGATCCGCGGGTGGTCGGGGGCCACGCCGTAACGGATCAGGCCGAAGGGCGCGGGCATGCGCTCGAAGAGGTCGATGGAGACCCCCGGGTCCTGGCAGACCTCGGATTTGAGCAGCGCGTCCGCAGCGTAGATACCGGCGGGGCCGGCTCCGACAATGGCGACGCGGACGGGGCGTGTCATGGCGTGGTGATCCTTCGGGGCGGGCGAACGCGGGCAGGTACAGCGTACGTCGGAGGTAAGGGTGGGCTTACTAGTCTCCACCCCACACCGTAAGCGATCGCCCCGCGGACCCTTCGGCCGCCCCTGCGAAGGGTGCCCGATTGGTCCGCTTTGCTATCCCTGTATGGTCGATTTGTTTCTTTTGTGCTTCTCATCCACAAAGGGCGCTGATGACGTTGTTGAGGTATTTGCCTGGGCCTGATTTCGCCATCGCGCCGAGCGAGTGGTGAGCGTCACGTCCCGGGGGGCGGACGCAGAAGCGGAGGCATCGGTTCCCTTCTGTGCGAAGAAAGTTGACGGCGTGACGGCGCGGCCGGATCCGGGAATTCCGTTATTCGATCATGCGTGGAAAAGGGAATCCGGAATGCGGGGCTTGTTCCGCCCGATGTTTCTCGCCTACGGTCACCGTCAATCCGGATGGAACGCCGAATCCTGCCGCCGTCCGGGAATCCGAAACCCACTCACGTACGGCAGGAGCGGGGGAACCAGGTAAGTCGCCGATCCGTAACCGGAACGGCTTGGGGTGAAGTCGCACGTCGTGCGGCCAGACATCTCCCGTCTGAACCCGACAGCTCACCTCGCAGGCGCCGGAGAGGAAATCCCCCATGCCCGCACCGGGTAAGCACCGCCGTCCCAAGTCCACCTCGCTGAGCCGCGGCCTCGCCGCCGTGACCACCGGCGGAGCCGTTCTCGCGCTCCCGGTGATCGGTGCCACCAGCGCCTTCGCGGCTCCGGCGCCCGCCGCCGCACCGCAGCAGGCCGTGGCGCCCGCATCGGCGCCCCAGGCGAATTCCGCCGCGAAGGCCGCCCCCGCCAAGCATTCCGTGGTGGCCGGCGAAACCCTTTCCAAGATCGCCCGCGAGCATTCCGTCAGCGGCGGCTGGGAGAAGCTGTACGAAGGCAACCGGAAGATCGTCGGAGAGAATCCCGACCTTATCCACCCCGGTATCAAGCTGGTTCTCGGAGGCAAGGTCGCCGCTGCGTCGGATGACAAGGACGACAAGGCCGCCAAGGCTTCTCCGTCCGCCGCCCGCGGCGCGTCGGCGGACCGTGCCGACCGTTCGGAGCGCATCGAGGTCGCCCCCGTGGCGAAGGCCGCTCCGGCCGCCGAGAAGGCCGTCACGTACACGAACGACCTCGACGGCTGGATCAAGGAGTCGCTGGCGGTCATGGCCGAGCAGGGCATCCCCGGCACCTACGAGGGCATCCACCGCAACATCATGCGCGAGTCCTCGGGCAACCCGGCCGCCATCAACAACTGGGACTCCAACGCGGTCAAGGGCACCCCGTCCAAGGGCCTGCTCCAGGTCATCGACCCGACCTTCCAGGCCTACCACGTGCCCGGCACCTCGACCGACAGCTACGACCCGGTCGCCAACATCACGGCCGCGTGCAACTACGCCGCGGACCGCTACGGCTCGATCGACAACGTCTTCGGCGCCTACTGATCCTCCGCGACCGAACAGCAGGAGCCCCCGGACCGCATGGTCCGGGGGCTCCTGGGTCGTACCGGGGTGTCGCGGGGAAGTTACCCCCAAGTTTCTAGTGACTTACCACGCTTTCGACAGTAGAACCTGTTGCACTCTGTCGAGAGTGAGGGATGTCACATGAGCGAAACTAGCATGCAGGACGGCGGGGCGAAGGGTGTCTCGCGTCGAAGATTCATCACTGGAACAGGTTCTCTTCTGGGTGCCGCGGCTGTGGCCGGGCACACCGGACCCGCGTGGGCGGGGGTCCGTGCGGCGGCAGCGCCGATCGGATCCGGGGCCCGGGTGCCGGTCCTGGTCATCGGCACCGGATACGGCGGCTCCGTGGCCGCCCTCCGGCTGGCCCAGGCCGGCACCGACGTCCACATGGTCGAGATGGGCATGGCCTGGGACACCCCCGGCGCGGACGGCAAGATCTTCGCCAACACCACCAAGCCGGACGACCGCTCCTTCTGGCTGCGCACCCGGACCAAGCAGCCGCTGAGCAACTTCCTCGGCTTCCCCATCGACAAAAGCGTCAACCGCTACACCGGCATCCTCGACGCCGAGGAGTTCGGCGGCATCACGGTCTACCAGGGCCGGGGCGTCGGCGGTGGATCCCTGGTCAACGGCGGTATGGCCGTCACCCCGCGCCGGGAGAACTTCGGCGCGATCCTCCCGACCGTCAACGCCGCGGAGATGTACAGCACCTACTACCCGCGCGCCAACAGCGGTCTCGGCGTCACCACCATCGACCCCGCCTGGTTCGACAGCGTCGACTGCTACCAGTACGCCAGGGTCGGCCGAAAACACGCCCAGCGCTCCGGCTTCCCGTTCCTCTTCGTCCCCGCCGTCTACGACTGGGACTACATGAAGCAGGAGGCGGCCGGAACCGTACCCAGGTCGGCCCTGGACGCGGAGATCCTCTACGGCAACAACTACGGCAAGAAATCGCTCCAGAAGACCTACATCGACCGGATCAGAGCCACCGGCCGGGTCACCATCTCCCCGCTGCACAAGGTCACCACGGTCACCCCGGCCCCGGGCGGCGGCTACACCGTGATCATCGACCAGCTGAACACCGTGGGGCAGACCACCGCCACCAAGACCGTCACGGCGGACAAGGTGTTCTTCGCCGCGGGCAGCGTGGGCACCAGCAAACTGCTCGTCGGCCTCAAGGCCACCGGCGCGCTGCCCCTCCTCAACGACGAGGTCGGCAAGGGCTGGGGCGACAACGGCAACGTCATGTGCGGTCGGGCCAACCATCTCTGGGATCCCACGGGGAAGGTGCAGTCCTCCATCCCCACCGGCGGCATCGACAACTGGGACGCCGGGGGAGCGTTCGCCGAAGTCGCGCCGCTGCCCACCGGCATCGAGACATGGGCCTCGTTCTACCTCTCCATCACCAAGAACCCCCACCGCGCCCGGTTCACCTGGAACGCGGCCGCGGGGAAGGCGGAACTGGACTGGCAGACGGCGTGGAAGCAGCCGTCCATCGACGCAGCGAAGACCATCTTCGACAAGATCAACCGGAAAGAGGGGACGATCTACCGCACCGACCTCTTCGGCACCTACAAGATCTGGGGCGACCACCTCACCTACCACCCGCTGGGCGGCGCGGTCCTGGACAAGGCCACCGACAACTACGGCCGGCTGCACGGCTACCCGGGCCTGTACGTCATCGACGGGGCGCTGATCCCCGGCAACACCAGCGTCAACCCGTTCGTCACCATCACCGCGCTTGCCGAGCGCAACATCGAACGGATCATCGCCGCCGATCTGTAGGCGGCCCTCCGGTATACGGAGAGCCCGGGGCCGGGAGTGCCAACCCGGCGGCCCCGGACTCCGTCAGTGACCGGGCAGAACGCAGACCGCGTCGATCCCCAGCACATGGTTGAGCCGCCCGAACGCCAGCCACGAGCCGATGCTCATCGTCAGCTCCACGATCTCCGCCTGGCTGTAGTGCGCGGTCATCCGCTGCCAGAAGGCGTCGTCCAGAGCGTGGTGGTCGAGCGTGTACCGCTCGGCGTACTCCGCCGCGAGCCGCGTCCGCTCGTCGAAGGCGTCGGTCGTACGCCACCGGGTCACCGCTTCGGCGAACTCCTCCTCGACCTTCGCCCCCTCGCGCTCGGTCCGCCAGTCCAGGCAGAACAGGCACCCGTTGATCTGCGCGACCCGCAGCCTGGCCGCCTCGAACTCCCGCAGCCCCAGCGTCGTGTGCTCGTACACGGACATCGAGAACGTGGCGGCGGCCACGCCGATGCCGGGGACCATCTCCCCCCACACGTAACCGATGGGCTCCTGGCCCTCCGGGATGTCGATGATCATGCGGGTCTCCTTCCCAGCCTGCCGACCGCAGGCCGCAGCGGAACGTCGAGTGCGTCGTACAGCCCCGGTTTCGCGTCCACCAGCCAGTCGATCGCCGAGACGAGCCGCCCGACCGCGGTGGCGTTCCCGCCCGCCGACCGGTTCTCGCCCTCGTCGGACGCCTCGACCGTCACCTCGATACGGGGCCGGCCCTCGATCACCACCCGGTGCGCGCCCACCCCGTCGGGCGGGGACGGCCAGTCGGGGGCGCACGAGGCGTGGATCCGGGTGATGTGCTCGATGACGATGCGGGGCTCTCCGGCCACGATGCCCTGCACCTCGAAGCGCACGGCGCCCTGGGTGCCCGCGGCGAACGCCCCCATCGTCCGGGTGTGGACCTCGCTCGCCAGCGCCCGGCGGTCCAGGGTCTCGCGGATCCCGTCGAGCTCGACGCCCAGCGCCCGCGCCATCAGACGTATCTGACCGCCCCACACCATCGTCGGAACGCCCTCCGCCAGCATCAGCGGCTGGTAGTCCATCGGGTGCCCCATCCCGATCAGATGGCGCACCGAGTCCTCCTGCTCGTACGTGGAGTAGTCGAAGATCTCCTGGCAGCGGATGACGTCCAGCTCGGTGCCGAGGCCGCTGACGAGCAGGGGCAGGACGTCGTTGCCCCAGCCGGGGTCGACACCGGAGACGAAGAGGGAGCCGCCGCCCTCGGCGACGGCGGCCAGGACCGGATCGCGCAGCTCGGGCGGGGCGTTGCGCTGGTCGTAGAGCGGATAGAGGGAGGGCGTGACGACCACCGCGCCGGCCCGGATCGCCCGGCCGATGTCGGTCAGCGCGTCATCGGGACGGATGTCGCCGGACGCCGCGTAGACCACCGCCCGGGGGCGGCCGGCCAGGACGGCGGCGATGTCGTCGGTGGCCGCGACCCCGAGCGTGCGTCCGAGACCGCCGAGTTCGCCGGCGTCGCGGCCGACCTTGGCGGGATCGTGCACGAGGACGGCGGCGAGTGTCAGTGCCGGATGGGCCTCGACGGCGCGGATCGCGGCGCGGCCGACGTTGCCGGTACCCCAGACAACCGTGGGAATCATGCGCGGAGGGTAGCCCCGGGGCCTTGCACTTCCCAGAGTCGTGACACCACCAAATCCGCTGGGGGAAAAGGGTGTTCCCGGGGGGGGGGGGATACGCCGCCCCCGGGACCGTGCAGCGGGGTCAGCGCTTCGCGCGTGCTCCGTTCGGAGCGCCGGAGACCGTGAACTGCGACCCGGGCTCGATCAGCACATGGCCGTCGCGCGAGTCGGTGATCGTCACGCCGGTGAGCGTCGCGTTGCCGCGTGCGCCGCCCATCGCGAGGATGCCGGAGCCGTTGTTGGACTTGTCGATCCGCACGTTCTGGATCTTGACGTCCGGCATCAGGCCGCCGCCCGTCTTGAACTGGATGCCGTCATAGGTGGAGTCGACGATGTCCGTGTCGCGGATCGTGACCCCGGGGATCGGCAGGTTCTGCGGGAAGAGGGTGATCGCGCCGAACTCCTGGTCCTCGTTCCAGAAGGCTCCACCGGTGCGGTACAGGCCGTTGTTGGCGATCAGCGTCTGCCCGGAGAAGGGCAGCGGGTCGTGGTCGGTCGCCAGCATGATGGCCGGGTAGTTCATGGTGTCGGAGATCAGGTTGTTCTCGATCTTGTTGCCGTAACCGCCGTAGATCGCGATGCCGTTGGCGCGCCACGGGAGCTGGATGGTGTTGTTGCGGAAGCTGTTGTCGTGGCCGATGTCGACGGACTGATCCTTGACGTACTTGCTGGACCAGACAGCGAGCGCGTCGTCGCCGGTGTTGCGGAACGACGAGTTGTAGACCGTGGAATTGCGGGTGCCGTTGGCGAAGTTGATGCCGTCCGCGTACGTGTTGCGGATCCGCATCCCGGTGAACTCGACGCCGTCGCCCGGGTTCCACAGCTCCTGGATGTTGTCGAAGTCGCGGCCGGCCCAGACGCCCACGTTGGCGTGCTCGATCCAGACGTTGCTGATCTTCGTGTCCTTGCCGAACCGGCCGTTGAGCGCGACGCCGCCCTCGTGGTTGCCGTCGCCGCCGCGGATCGTGCCCGAGCCGAAGATGGCGATGTCGGAGATTTGCGTGTTCTCGTCGATGTCGAAACCGAAGTTGCCCTCGTGCGGGTGGTTGATGCCGCCCGCCTCGTGCGGCGGGGTCAGCGTGTAGAGCTGGGAGTGCCACATGCCCGCGCCCCGGATCGTCACGTCCCGGATGCCGACCTGGTTCCACTGGCCCCGGTCGAGCGGGTCGTCGGTGAGGATCTTCTGCTCCTGGCGCCACTGGCCCGCCGGGATCCAGACGCAGTCGATCTCACCGTTCTGGTTCGCCGTCACCGCGCGCTGGATGGCGGCCGTGTCGTCGAGCCCGTCGTTCGCCACCGCGCCGTACGTCGTGATGGAGACACAGCCGGACGCCTGCGAGGAGGGCGCTGCCACCTGCTCCAGGTCGATCAGGTCGATGATGTAGAAGGCGGCGTTGTCGCTCGCGTCCCGCTGGAGGCGGAACTTCGTTCCCACCGGGTAGGTCTCGGTGAGCAGGGCGTGGGACTCGTCGAACAGCCGCCGTGCGTCGCCGCCCGGCGTGTTGGTGAGCCCCTCGGGGCTGTCGGTGTTCCCGTACAGCCAGCTGTGCTTCGAGGAGAGGTCGAGCTTGCGCACGAACTGGCCGTCGGCGTACAGGCTGATGGTCGCCTCACGGCCCCCGCCGCCCGGTGCGTCCGGGATGGAGTTGCGGACGACGATCGAGTTCGCCGGGGCGGTCGAAGTGAACTCCACATACTGGCCGGTGGAGTTGAGTCGCACCGACTCGCGTCCTGAGGACTCGGTGGCGAAGTTGGTGTGCCCGAAGGTGCGTTCGGCGTCGGACTGGAGCAATGTGCCCTCGTAGTTCGCCTTCTCCGCCTCCAGTTCCGTGTACGGAACGGCCGCGCCGCGTCCGACCACGATGGACCGGGCGAAGGTGTTGTTGGTCTCGCTCGTCTCCGCGACCAGGTTCGTGGCGTCGGCGGTGGCGGACAGGGTCGCGCCGCCGCTCGCCGCCGTCCAGCTGCCGCCGACCGTGACATTGGCGGTCGCGCCCGCCGCGATGGCCGGGGTGGTGCCGTTGAGCGTGGTGGAACCGACGGTCAGCCGGGTGATGGTACCCGCGCTCACCGCACTGGTGCCGCGGTTGTGCACCGCCACGGTGAAGGTCACCGCCGCGCCGACGGCAGGATTGGCCGGGGTGGAGGAGATGGAGCGGACCTCCAGGTCGGGGCCGGGGCTCTGGCCGACCACCAGCGGGGAGGCGGTGGTGCGGCTGTTGTTGGTGTTGTCCGACTCGACGACCGTGTCGGTCGGGTCCACCAGCGCCGAGACGGTGTACGAGCCCTGTGGCCGCTTGCCGACCTCGACCGAGACCGGGGCCGAGGCCCCGGCCGCGAGGGGGCCGACCGGGGCGCTGCCCACGACCACGCCGCCCAGGCTCACATTGACGGTGGTGGCGGGGGAGGCGGCCGAGCCGGTGTTGCGGACGGTCCCCTCGACGGTGATGTCGTCCGTCTCGGACGGTGACGACGGGCTCCAGGACAGCGCGCTCACGGTCAGATCCGGGTTGGGCGCGGCCGTCCCGAGCACCTGGATCTCGGCGACCTGGGCGCCGGGGGCCTCGGTGTTGGAGAAGAACCGGAGCTGAAGGTCCGCGACCCGGCCGTCGACCGGGATGGTCACAGTGTTCTGGTTGCCGGACGGGCTGAACGCGTAGCCGGCCCGGGCCCGCAGGGAGGTGAACGCGGTGCCGTCCTGCGTCCGGCCGAGCACCTGGATGTCCTGCGTCCGGCTCGCCCAGATCGGGTCCGGGTTGAGCTTGAGCACCACGGACCGGAGGTCCGCGTCGGCCCCGAGCTTCACCGTCAGGTCGGCGGGGTGACCGTTGGACTCCCAGTAGCTGTCGACCTTGCCGTCGTTGGCGTTGGCGGCCGGGTAACCGCCGTGCGATCCGCTGGCGGTGACGGTCTTGCCCCGGGCCAGATCGGTGGGCTCAGCCGCGTTCGCGGCGACGGGCAGCAGCCCTGCGGAGACCATCCCGGCTATCAGCAGCCCGATGACCGTCCGTCCGGTACGTCGCTTCCATCTCATGATGTCCTCTGCTTCCACAATATTTGAGCGGTGAAGTCAATCTTTTGCGGTGAGAGGTTCATAGATTTCTGCGCTGTTTCTGATTTGTCAACGGTCCTCGCATGGTCATGTCATGCGGGTGTGCTGGGTGACGTGCCGTCAGGTGTTGGGCGGGGGAGGCCTGTTCAGGGGGCGGAAACGCCCCGGACCAGCAGTAGCGCCAGATCCACCGCCGCCACGACCACCGCTCCGGCC
>NZ_JAFEUF010000179.1:11421-14802 GCF_016901035.1 Streptomyces durocortorensis | reverse complement strand
CCGCCCGGCGCCGCACCCAGCGCCCCCGCGGTACCCGCCCTACTGCTCCGCGGCGGCGGCCGCCCCCCCCGCCCCCCCGCCCCCCCCCCCCCCCCCCCGCGTCTGTCAGCGTCGCTCTTCGGCCGGACGTGCCGACGCGCTCCGGTCGCCACGGTCCCGGTCCTCGCGGTCCTGTGCGCCGAGGCCGAACGTCGTGAAGGCCGTGCGCTCGGGCAGCGGGTAGAACTCCTTGCCCGTCAGCGCGTTGACGATCACGGCGGAACGCCAGGCGGCCAGGCCCAGGTCCGGTGCTCCGACGCCGTGCGTGTGCCGTTCGGCGTTCTGCACGAAGACGGAACCGGCGATCTCCGGTGCGAGGACGAGCCGTTGGGCCGCGTCGACCTGCGGACGCCCGGCCTCGTCGCGGACGATGTACGGGTCGAGAGCGGCGAGCAGCGTGTCGACGGGGCGCTCACGGTACCCGGTGGCGAGGACGACGGCGTCCGTGACGAACCGGCCCCGCGTCTCCTGCTGGCCGTGCTCGACGCTCAGCTCGATGCGCCCCGCCTCCGTGGTGGCCGCTCCGGTGACCTCGATGCCGGGGGTGAGCGTGACGTCGGGCCAGCCGCCGCCGAGGCTGCGCCGGTACAGCTCGTCGTGGATGTCTCCGAGCGTGTCCCCGCTGACGCCCTTGTAGAGCTGCCACTGGCGGGGCAGGAGCCGGTCCCGGGTGGCCTGCGGCAGTCCGTGGAAGTAGCGGGTGTAGTCGGGGGTGAACTGCTCCAGGCCGATCTTGCTGTACTCCATGGGCGCGAAGGCCGGGGTACGCGCCAGCCAGGTCAGCCCCTCCGCCCCCTCGGGCCGGGACCGCAGCAGGTCCAGCAGGACTTCGGCGCCCGACTGGCCCGAGCCGACGACGGTGACGTGGCGGGCGGCCAGCAGCCGGTCCCGCTGGGCGAGGTAGTCCGCGGAGTGCAGCACGACAGCGGCCGGGTCCTCAACCAACTCCCGCAGCGGCTCCGGGACATGGGGAGCCGTGCCGACGCCGAGGGCGAGGTTGCGGGCGTGGGTGAGGCCGGTCGTGAGCGTCTCCCCGTCGGGGCCCCGCCGGGTGAACTCCACGGCGAAAGCGCTCTGTCCGGGATCCCAGGAGACCGTGTCGACGCGGTGGCCGAAGCGGGTGGAGGGCAGTTCGGTGCTCACCCAGCGCAGATAGTCGTCGAACTCGGAGCGGTGGATGTGGAAGCGCTCGGCGAAGTAGAACGGGAAGAGCCTGCGGCGGATCTTGATGTAATTGAGGTAGGACCAGGGGCTGGTGGGCTCGACGAGGCTCACCAGGTCGGCCAGGAAAGGCACTTGGAGGGTTGCTCCCTCGATGAGCAGCCCGGGGTGCCAGTGGAGGGCCACACGCTGCTCGTGGAAGGCGGTGCGCAGCCCGGGGACGCCGTCGGCGAGTGCGGCGAGCGAGAGGTTGAAGGGCCCTGCCCCCACCCCCAGCAGGTCGAGGGGCGGCGTGCGCGGTCCGGGCGTCATCGGGTTCCTCCGGCGGGTGTCGCTGGGGCGGCGGGGGGTGGTCCCGGGCGGGTCGTGCGCGTCGTCGACGTCATGGCGACAGCCTTTCCGCCGCGGGGGCATCGGTACCTTCGGACGCCGGGGCTTCGCTCACCGCGCGGTCCGCGGCCGCCGTGACGAGGTCGAGCAGCGGGAGCAGGTCGGCCGTCGCGGCGTTCGGGTGCAGCAGGGTGGCCTTCAGCCAGAGGCGGCGTCGGCCCTCCCCGTCCTCAGCCACCGCGCGGCCGAGGACGGCGCGCCCCTCGGTGAGCAGGGTGCGGCGGACGGCGGCGACCACGGCGTCGCCCGCCTCGTCGGACAGCGCGTCGGCCACCGCCGGGCGGAACAGCACGGTGCTGATCCCGATCTCGCCGGGTCGGCGGCGCAGGGCCGGGTGCGCGTCGACGGCCCGGCCGAACTCGTGCGCCGTGCGCACGCAGTGCTCCACCAGCGCACCGAGTCCCCGGCGTCCCAGCGCCCGGAAGGTGACCGCCATCTTCAGGGCGTCGGGGCGCCGGGTGGTGCGGATCGAGCGGCCCAGCAGGTCCGGGAGTCCGGCCTCGGTGTCGTCGTCGGCGTTGAGGTAGTCGGCGCGCAGGGACAGCGGGGCGAGCATCGCGGCGTCGGCGACGGCCAGCGCCCCGGCGGCGACCGGCTGCCAGCCGAGTTTGTGCAGGTCGAACGTTACGGTGGCGGCGTGTTCCAGGCCCGCGAGCTGAGGGGCCAGCCGCTCGCTGAACAGCAGCGGACCGCCGTACGCGGCATCGACGTGGAGCCGCGCGCCGTGGCGTCCGGCGATACGGGCGATCTGCGGGAGCGGGTCGATGCGCCCCTCGTCGGTGGTCCCGGCCGTGGCGACGACCAGGAGCGGCGCTCCGGCGAGGCCGGTCAGGGCGCGGTCGAGCGCGGCCGGGTCGATCCGGCCGTCGCTGCAGGCGACGACCGTGGGGGCGGGCAGGCCGAGCATCCAGGCGGCGCGGTGGACGCTGTGGTGGACGTTGGCACCGGTGACCACCCGCAGGGGGCCGCCTGCCGCCCACTCCCGGGCGAGGAGCAGGGCGACCAGGTTGGACTCGGTGCCGCCGCTGGTGATGAGCGCGTCGGGTGCGGAGGCGTCCGGGTGGACGAGCCGGGCCAGTGCGGCCGTGGTCAGCTCCTCGATCACTCCGGCGGCGGGCGCCTGGTCCCAGGAGTCCATGGAGGGGTTCAGGGCCGCCCCCGCCAGCTCTGCCGCGACGGCCACGGCCAGCGGCGGGCAGTGCAGATGGGCGACGCAGGCGGGGTCGGCCGGATCCGCGGCCCCCTCGGCCACCGCCCGTACGAGATCCGCGAGCGCGGCCTCGCCGCCGACGCCGTCCTCGGGCAGCACCGGGGCGGCCAGGGCGGTGGTCCGCCGGGTCACGGCGTCCGGGCCTCCGGCGGGCAGCGGCCCACCTCTGGCGCGGGCGGCGGCCTCCAACGTGTCCAGGACGACCGAGGTGAGGGCGCGCAGGTGGCCGGGGCCGTCGATGCCGCCCGCGAGGTGGCCTCCCGTACCGGCGCTCACGCCCCACGCTCGGCGGGGAGTTCGGCGGACAGCAGGCCCTGAGCACGCTCCATGGCGAAGCCCTTCGATCGGAGTGCAAGATCCACAACCGGGATTCGCTGGTTAGGCTAACCTAACTCTCCCGTTGAGGAAGAACGCACTCCGGTCGGCGTGCCCTCCGAACCGGCTTGCTCCCCAACGGAGTCGGGGACGCCGGGCGCCGTACGGCGCAGGCCCCGGGGGGGGGGGGGGGGGGGGGGGCCGGGCCCCCCCCCCCGCCCGCCCCCCCCCCCCCGCGCCGGCCCCCCCCCGCCCCCCCCCGCCCG
>NZ_JAFEUF010000179.1:0-11412 GCF_016901035.1 Streptomyces durocortorensis | reverse complement strand
GGGCGCGGCGCCCGCCCGGGGGGCCGTCGGGGGGGGGGCACCGGCGGCGAGCACCGCGGGGAGGGCAGCGGCGACTCCGTAACCCCCTGACCCGGCCCCGGCTCGGGCCCTCATGCGATGCGCTGCGGGGGGGGGGGGGGGGGGGGGGGGGGGGGGGGGGCCCCCCCCCCCCCCCCCCCCCGGGCCCGGATCACACCGCTTCGTCCGGCAGCTCCGCACGGATCTCCCGTGCGGCGGCGACGAGGTTCTCCAGGGAGGCCCGGGTCTCGGGCCAGCCGCGGGTCTTCAGGCCGCAGTCGGGGTTCACCCAGAGACGTGCCGCCGGGATGGCCTCAAGTCCCTTGCGGAGCAGGGCCGCTGCCTCCTCGGTGCTGGGGATGCGCGGGGAGTGGATGTCGTAGACGCCGGGTCCGGCCTCACGGGGGTAGCCGTGGGCGGCCAGTTCGCGGGCGACCTGCATGTGCGAGCGGGCCGCCTCCAGGCTGATGACGTCGGCGTCGAGGTCGTCGATGGCCTGGACGATGTCGCCGAACTCCGCGTAGCACATGTGGGTGTGGATCTGGGTGTCCGGCCGCACCCCGGCGGTGGCGAGGCGGAAGGACTCCGTCGCCCATTCCAGGTACGCGGCGTGCTCGGCGGCCCGCAGCGGCAGCGTCTCGCGCAGCGCGGGCTCGTCGACCTGGATGACCGAAGTACCGTTCGCCTCCAGGTCGTTCACCTCGTCGCGCAGGGCGAGGGCGACCTGGCGGGCGGTGTCGCCGAGCGGCTGGTCGTCGCGGACGAAGGACCAGGCGAGCATGGTGACCGGCCCGGTGAGCATGCCCTTGACGGGGCGCTCGGTCAGCGCCTGGGCGTACGTGGTCCAGCGCACCGTCATCGGCTCGGGGCGCGAGATGTCCCCGGCGAGGACGGGCGGGCGGACGTAGCGGGTGCCGTAGGACTGGACCCAACCGTGCTGGGTGGCGAGGTAGCCGGTGAGCTGCTCGGCGAAGTACTGCACCATGTCGTTGCGTTCGGGCTCGCCGTGCACCAGGACATCGATCCCGGCCTTCTCCTGGAAGGAGAGGACCTCGCGGATCTCGTCCTTGATGCGCTCCTCGTACCCGGCCTCGTCGATCCGCCCCGCCCGCAGGTCGGCGCGCGCGGTGCGCAGTTCGGTGGTCTGCGGGAACGAGCCGATGGTGGTGGTCGGCAGCAGCGGCAGCCCGAGGTTCGCGCGCTGGGCGAGCGTCCGCTCGGCGTACGGCTGGGAGCGGCGGCCGTCCGCGTCGGTGATGGCCGCCGTACGGGCGCGTACGGCCGGGTCGCGGGTGATGACGGCGGCGGTGCGGGAGGCCAGGTCGGCGCGGTTGGCTAGGAGTTCGGCCGTGATGGTGTCCGTGCCGGCGGCCAGACCGCGGGCCAGGACGACGATCTCCTCGGTCTTCTGCTTGGCGAAGGCGAGCCAGCGGGCGATCTGCGGGTCGATGTCGCGCTCGGCGTCCGCGTCCAGCGGGACGTGCAGCAGGGAGCAGGAGGCGGAGACGTCGACCCGGTCGGCGAGACCCAGCAGGGTGCCGAGGACGGAGAGCGACTTCTCGTAGTCGTTGATCCAGATGTTGCGGCCGTTGACGACACCGGCGACCAGCCGCTTGCCGGGCAGCCCCCCGGCCGCCGCGAGGTCGTCGAGGTTGCCCGCGCCGGACTCGGTGAAGTCGAGCGCCAGGCCGTCGACGGGGGCCTTGGCCAGGACCGGCAGCGCCTCGCCGAGCCGCCCGAAGTAGGAGGCCACCAGCAGCTTGGGCCGGTCAGTGAGGCCTCCCAGGTCGCGGTAGGCGCGGGCGGCGGCGTTCAGCTCGGCCGGGGTGCGGTCCTGCACGAGGGCGGGCTCGTCCAGCTGCACCCACTCCGCCCCCGCCGCGCGCAGGTCGGCGAGGACCTCCGCGTACACCGGAAGCAGCCGGTCCAGCAGGGCCAGCGGCTCGAAGTCGGCGGCCACACCGGGGGCAGCCTTGGCGAGCAGGAGGTAGGTGACGGGGCCGACGAGGACCGGGCGGGGCGTCAGGCCGAGCGCCAGCGCCTCCTTGAACTCCGCGACCTGCTTGGCGGAGTCGGCGGTGAACTCCGTGTCCGGGCCCAACTCGGGCACCAGGTAGTGGTAGTTGGTGTCGAACCACTTCGTCATCTCCAGCGGAGCGACGTCCTGCGTGCCCCGGGCCATGGCGAAGTAGCCGTCGAGGGCGTCGGCGCGGACCGCGTCACGGTGCCGCTCGGGGACAGCGCCGACCATGACGCTGGTGTCCAGGACATGGTCGTAGTACGAGAAATCACCGGTCGGCACTTCGTGGACGCCGGCCTCGGCGAGCTGCTGCCAGGTTCCCCGGCGCAGTTCGGCGGCGGTCTGCCGGAGGGCGTCCGCGGTGACGCGGCCCTTCCAGTAGCCCTCGATGGCCTTCTTCAGTTCACGGTTCTGTCCCTGGCGGGGGTAGCCGTACACGGTGGCCCGTGCTGCCGCGGCTGCGGGCTTCGCTGTCACGTGACTCTCCTTCGCGAGCGTGTCTGCGGATGCAGATCCCGGGACGGGACGCGGACGCGAAGGAACGACGCGCCGGGCGGACACCGGGACACGGAGAACCGTGTCCGTCCACCTGACGGTTGCGCCGACCCGCCCACGAGGTCACCGGGAACTCCGCACGCGATCGGTCGCGTGCGGGCAACGGGCAGGTCTTCGGACTCGCGGGCACGTCTGCCGGGGCAGACACCTAGTGGCCGTCGCTTCCCAGACCCGGCCGGGCCCAGTGCGTATGACGGCGGTCGTTCCCACTCACCGCTGCGGGGCAGTCCCGGATTCCCACCGGGTTCCCTCTTACGACGCCCTCTCCGGCTGACAGGGCGAACCAGCTGCACCGGCCACCCTAAGGGGACGACCGCCGGGCGCACACCGTTGTTCAGACTTCGGACGGTGATGTGGGACACGGGATCGGTTCCGCCGCCTTCCGGTCGGCGCTTTCCGGTGGCCCGCCACGCCGTTGTACGCCCGGCAGCATCGCCGCCGGGACCAACGCGAGCGCGACTGTCGCCGCGAGCACCAGGAGCGCCGTCCCGATGGACCCGCTCCCCTGGTGGGCCGGCCCGCCTCCGGCGGCGGCAGGCAGCAGTCCCGCTGCGACGGCGATGCCGAGGACGGGTCCGACGTTCACGGAGGTCTGCTTGAGGCCGCCGACCACTCCGGCGTATCCGGGCGGTGCGTCGCCGACCACCGTCGCGGTGGCCGTGACCATCACCGTGGCGTACCCGGCCCCCAGGAGGGCGAAGGCCGCACCCATCGCCACCGGTCCGGCGCCGCTGTCCGCCCGGGCCAGCCAGCCGATCCCGGTGACGACCAGCAGGGTGCCGCCGAGCGCGGTGGTCCGCGCGCCGAGTCCGCGCAGCACCCGCCCGGCGAGCGGCGCCCCGAGGACCATCAGCACCGTCATCGGCAGGGCGCGCAGGGCGCTGTCGAGCGGGTCGAGTCCGAGGGTGTTCTGCAGGAAGTACGTGCTGACGAACAGCGCGCCGAACAGGCCGCTCGCGGCGAACAGCAGCAGGGCCATGGAGGCGGTGACCGGCACCGACCGCGCGACCGCCGCCGGGACCAGGGGGTTGCGGCTCCGGCGTTCGTGGCGGACGAGGACGGCCGCGACGGCGGCCGAGCAGAACAGCCCCGCCACCGTGCGGCGGTCGGCCCAGCCGTGCACCTCCACCTCGGCGAGCGCGTTCACCAGGAGCGCGAGCGCGGCGGCGAGCAGCAGCGCGCCTCCGGCCTCCAGGCGGCGGGGCGCACTCCGGCCGGTCTCCTCCGGGACGCGGGCCGCCAGGCAGAACAGGCCGATCAGGAGCGCGAGGGGCACGTTGATGACGAAGACGGACCGCCAGCCGAGGTGCGCCACGAGGAGGCCGCCGAGCAGCGGACCGGCCGCGGCGGCCACCCCGATGGCGCTGGTCCGCAGGGCCACCGGCGGTCCGAGCCGGTCCGGCGGGTAGACCTGGCGCAGCAGGGCCAGCGTCGCCGGCTGCAACAGGGCTCCGAACACTCCCTGTACGGCGCGCAGCGCGATGACCCAGCCGATCGAGGGCGCCGCGGCGATGCCCGCGGACGCGGCCCCGAAGCCGAGGGATCCGATCAGGAGCAGGCGGGTGTGGCCGTAGCGGTCCCCGAGGCGTCCGGCGAGGACGAGGAGACTCGCCACCGCCAGGAGGTACGCCGTACTCGTCCACTGGACCTGGGCGAGGGTCGCGGAGAGATCACGCTGGAGGCTGGGCTGAGCCACCATGAGGACGGAACCGTCGAGCGCGACGATCATCGCCCCGGCGACACTGCCCGCGAGGGCGAGCCGGGGCCGTACCGGGGCTGCCGCGGCGGCGGTCACGGGTTCGCCGGTCCGAGGTGGGCGTCGACGGTCCGGGCGATGAGCGGGGCGAGGCTCTCGTGGGCCTGTGCGTCGCCCGGCGCGGGGGCGCCGAGGGTGAGGGAGAGGCTTCCCCAGCTCCACAGTTGGGCGATGCCGTGGACGTTCGCCCAGAAGACGGCGGCCACGGCGGCGGGGGCGTCCTCGGGACGCGGAGCCACGGCGGCCGGGGCGTTCCCGGGCCCGGGTGACCTGTCCCGGGCGGCGTCCTGCCGGTGGCGGGCAATCAGCGCGACGACCGACGCGAACATCGGGAGGGTCTTGTCCCGCAGTCTGGGCAGCCCGTCGGCCCCGTCTGCCCCGTCTGCCCCGTCTGCCCCGTCGACATCGTCACCGCTCTCCAGCAGGTCATGACGGAACATCAGCTCGAACATCGGGCGGTGCTCGACGGCGAATCCGACATAGGCCTCGGCGAGGCGGCACACCTGCGTACGCGGATCCCCGGCCGGGTCGACGGCCGCGTCGAGCCGGTCCTTCAACGCGTCGAACCCGCGTCCCGCGACGGCGGAGAGCAGCGAGCGGTGGGTCGGGAAGTAGCGGCGCGGGGCGCCGTGCGAGACCCCGGCGCGCCGGGCGACCTCCCGCAGCCCCAACGCCCCGATCCCCTCGGCCGCCAGCATCTCGGCGCCGACGTCCACCAGTCGCTCCCGCAGCGGGGTTTCGTCTTCCATGAGGAACTTCCAGCACCATCGAGTAGACACTGTCTACTCGATGGCGGTCGACACACGTTCCCCGGCCGTTCGACTGTTCGCCACCCTCTTCCTGACCCTCGGTCAGGTAGTTCGTCTCGACTGTGCGGAGGCAGTGACCCAGATGTAACCGAATGGCGTAGAGAACGCGGAACCACGGAGCGTCACAAGCCGTTCTTCTTCCCACTACACGGCCGCCGACCCGCGGCGAGGCCGACCGAGGAAAGGAACATCGCCCTATGAAGAAGACAGTCGGGTGGGCCCAGGACGGCGACGACTGGACGATCACCGTGAACGGCACGCTGTATCGCGCGATCGAACGGCCCACGGACGGCCAGGTGCACAACTACCTGGTGCGGGGCGACGACCTGACCGCCGAATGCCCGAGCCTGGGGCACGGCCTCGGCGTGATCCGGGCGCACGAGACCCGGCGCTGACACCCCACCGGTCCGACGACGAGGTGCGGAGGCCGCCGCCGCCCGCGCCTCGACTCGGCCCCCAAGGCGCGCCGTCCGGCGCCCGCGCCTCGACTCGGCCCCTAAGGGGTGTCGTCCGGCGCCCGGCGCAGCAGATAGGTGTCCATGATCCAGCCGTGCTGTTCGCGGGCCTCGGCGCGCAGGCGGCTGATCTCGTCGGCCACCTCGTCGAGCGGGCCGGAGACCAGGATCTCGTCGAGGGTGCCGATGTACGCGCCCCAGTGGATCCACAGGCCCCTGCCCGTCAGATGGGTGAAGCTCTCGTGGCCGTCGAGCATCACGACGATGTCGCCGTCGTCCTCGGGGAAACCCTGCGCCAGCCGCCTGCCCGGGGTGATGTGGATGGGGCGGCCCACCTGGTTCAGGGTGACGCGGTGCCGGGCGGCGAGGGCGGAGACGCTGCTGATGCCGGGGATCACCTCATGGCCGAATTCCACTGTGCCGCGCGCCCGGATGTCGTCGAGGATCGCGAGCGTGCTGTCGTACAGGGCCGGGTCGCCCCAGACCAGGAAGGCTCCGCACTGCCCCGGTGCCAGCTCCTCGATGATCAGGCGCTCGCAGATGTCGGCGCGCCGCTGCCGCCAGTCGTGCACGGCCGAGGTGTAGCGCCCGGCGTCCTGCTGGGTGCGGTCGCGCCACGGGTCGTCGGCCTCCACCACGCGGTACGGGCCGGTGAGGTGCTCGTCGAGGATGTCGCGCCGCAGCCGGGTCAGGGACTCCTTCTCCTTGCCCTTGCCGAGCACGAAGAAGACGTCGGCCCGGCGCATGGCCTTCACCGCGGCCAGGGTCAGGTGGTCGGGGTCGCCGGCACCCATGCCGATGACGAGGATGTGACGGGGTGCTGCGTCGCTCATTCCAGCCATGTCTGCCATGTCGGCCGATCATGCCAGGGGCGGGGTGCGCGATCGCGCCGGGCCGCGGGAGTCCGGCGCGAGGCGGGGTGGACTTACCAGGACGTCGTCGCGGCCGATCACCGCCGGCGCCACGGGCTCGCCCCCGTGCCACCGGACCTGGACTATCCGGCCGGGCTCGCGTACCACCTGATGGGGTTCGACATCGCTGCCTTCACGCCGATCTTCGTGATGAGCCGGATCACCGGGTGGACCGCGCACATAAGCGAGCAGCTGGCGCACAACGCGCTGATCCGCCCGCTCGGCGTCTACAACGGGCCCGACCAGCGGACCGTCCCCGCGCGCACCGGCGCGTGAACGGGGGGATGATCGACGCGCCCGCGCGCGTTATAGCCGGATGTGTCCGGCTCATCACCGAGCCGGGCGACAGGATTCCGAGCTGGAGGCGGCGCTGTGCACGGTGAGTACAAGGTTCCCGGCGGCAAGCTGGTCGTGGTGGACCTGGAGGTGGCGGGCGGAGCGCTGCGGGACGTCCGGGTCGCCGGGGACTTCTTCCTCGAACCCGACGAGGCGATCCTCGCGATCGACGCGGCGCTGGAGGGCGCTCCGGCCAACACCGACACCGCCGGGCTCGCGGCCCGGATCGAGGCGGCGCTGCCCGACTCCACGGTGATGCTCGGGCTGAGCGCGGAGGGTGTCGCCATCGCCGTACGCCGGGCGCTGGCGCGGGCCACCGAGTGGAGCGACTACGACTGGCAGCTGATCCACGAGGCCCCGCAGTCACCCGCGCTGCACATGGCGCTGGACGAGGTCATCACCGCCGAGGTGGCAGCGGGGGTGCGGCCGCCGACGCTGCGGGTCTGGGAGTGGGACTCCCCCGCCGTGATCATCGGCAGCTTCCAGTCGCTGCGCAACGAGGTCGACCCGGCGGGCCTGGAGCGGCACGGCGTGGACGTCGTACGCCGGATCTCGGGCGGCGGCGCGATGTTCGCCGAGCCCAGCTCCACCATCACGTACTCGCTCGCCGTCCCGCAGGCGCTGGTGTCGGGTCTTTCCTTCGCCGACAGCTACGCCTATCTGGACGACTGGGTCCTCGAAGCGCTCGCGGACATGGGCATCAAGGCCTGGTACCAGCCGCTCAACGACATCGCCACCGAGGTCGGCAAGATCGCCGGCGCGGCCCAGAAGCGGGTGGTGGGGCCGGACGGCGGGCCCGGGGCCGTGCTGCACCACGTGACGATGGCCTACGACATCGACGCCGACAAGATGCTGGAGGTGCTCCGCATCGGCAAGGAGAAGATGTCGGACAAGGGCACCCGGTCGGCGAAGAAGCGCGTCGACCCGCTGCGGCGGCAGACCGGCCTGCCGCGCCAGGTGGTGATCGAGCGCATGATCGAGTCGTTCCGCAAGCGGCACGGCCTGGCCCGGGGCAGCGTGACCGACGCCGAGCTGGCGCGCGCCGAGGAGCTCGTACGGACCAAGTTCGCCACGCCGGAGTGGACGGCCCGGGTGCCGTAAGGACCCCTCGGCGGACGGGCGCCGCCGCATACTGGGTCGTATGGACAAGGCGGCGTCCGGCTCAGGAGTACGGGAACGGCTCGGCAGGAGCCTCTTCGCCCGGGTGGCGGGGCCTTCCGGGCCGGAGAACCGGGCCCGGATCCACCAGACCCCCGGCCCCCGCTGGTTCGGCCCGGACCGGCCGGTGCGCCGGGTGCACGGGGACGCGTCCATGTTCATCGGCGGGCTGCGCGCCCTGCTCCTCCAGTCACTGCACCCGCTCGCCATGGCCGCCGTCGCCGGCCACTCGGGGTTCAAGGGCGATCCGTGGGGGCGGCTCCAGCGGACCAGCACGTTCCTGGCGGTGACCACGTTCGGCACGGCCGAGCACGCCCAGGAGGCGGTCGACCGCGTACGGTCCGTGCACGAGCGGGTACGCGGGATCTCACCCTCCGGGGAGCCGTACCACGCGGCCGATCCGCACCTCCTGTGCTGGGTGCACGTCGCCGAGGTGGACAGCTTCCTGCGGGCCCACCAGCGTTACGGGGAAAGGCCGTTGGACGGTGCAGGGTGCGACGGCTACATCCACGACATGGCGACGGTGGCCCACGCCCTCGGCGTCCCCGACCCGCCGCACGACCGCGCGGAACTGGCCGAACGCATCGCCGCCTACCGCCCCGAGCTGCGCGCCACCCAGGAGGCCCTGGACGCGGCCCGCTTCATCCTGCTGCACCCACCGCTGCCCTGGCCGGTCCGTCCCCCGTACGCCGTACTCGCCGCGAACGCCGTGGCCGCGCTCCCGCCGTGGGCCCGGGAGCCGTTGCGGCTGCCCCGGGTGCCGGGGGTCGAGGAGGTCTGCGTACGGCCCGCCGGGAAGGCGCTGACCAGGACGATCCGGTGGGCGATGACCCCGCCTGCGGGAGGCTGAGGGCCCCCCGGGTGCCGATGGCCGCCACGGGCAGGACGATGGAGGGGACCGTACGCGGGGGGCCCACGACGGGAGACCCCGGTGGCACGCAGCGAATCGACGGACGTCCTGGTGGTGGGCGCGGGCCCGGTCGGCCTGACGCTCGCCGCCGAGCTGCGGCGGGCGGGGGTGGCCTGCCGGATCGTGGACCGGCTGCCCGCCCGGCTGCCGTACGCGAAGGCAGTGGGCATCCAGCCGCGCACCCTGGAGCTCTTCGACCGGATGGGCCTGGTGCGGGAGGTGCTGGACGCGGCGGTCCCGATGCGCGGACAGCTGACGTACGTGAACGGGGCAGAGCAGGGCCGGGTCGAGCTGTCCCTCCCGCCCGAGGTGCCGTACGGCTTCGCCTCGCTGCCGCAGTGCGACACCGAGCGCCTGCTGGAGGAGTTCCTCGGTCGCCACGGGACCGGGATCGAGCGCTCCACCGCGCTGGTGGCGTTCGCCCAGGACCCCGCCGGGGTGACCAGCCGGCTCACGACCGCGGCCGGCGTCGAGGAGGAGGTCCGGTCCCGGTTTCTGGTGGGGTGCGACGGGGCGCACTCCGTGGTGCGCAAGGGGCTCGGGCTCACCTTCGAGGGCGGTGCGTTCCCCGAGGAGTACATGCTCGCCGACGTGGAGGTGGGGTGGAGTCTTCCGCCCGGGTACGGGGTGCGCTCGATGCACCGTGGCGAGGACGGGGCGGTCGACGACCTGCTGGTCTGCATCCCGCTGCCGGGGAACAGCCGCTACCGGATGTCGATGCTGGTGCCGCCGGAGCTGTCCGCCGCGCGGCAGGTGGAGGCGAGCGGTCCGGCGGGCGGCGGGGACGGGGCGGCGCTGGGCCTGGAAGGCGGCACGGCCCCCGGCCTCGCCGACATCCAGAAGGTCCTGGACCGGTTGGCGCCGGAGCCGGTGACCGCGTCCGCGCTGCGCTGGTCTTCGGTGTTCCGGATCAGCCACCGGCTGGTGGACCGGTACGGGGAGGGCCGGGTGTTCGTCGCCGGGGACGCGGCGCACATCCATCCGCCGACCGGCGCCCAGGGCATGAACACCGGGATCCAGGACGCCTGCAACCTGGCGTGGAAGCTGGCCCTGGCCCTCGGGGGCGCGGCGCACCCGCACCTGCCGGCCAGTTACGACGCGGAGCGGCACCCGGTCGGCGAGGAGGTGGTGGGCCGGACCGTCCGGCACGCCGCCGAGGGCGTGCAGGCGGACCCGACGGACGTGGAGACGCTGCTGCTGCGCGAGGCCCAACTCCTCGTCGGCTACCGGGAGAGCCCGATCGTGACACCGCTGCCGCCGGGCGACGAGACCACGCTCCGGCCCGGCGACCGGGCTCCGGACTGCGGCGGTCTCACCGGGGACATCGCCGCCTACCCGGTGCGGCTCTTCGACCTGCTGCGCGGGCGGGGCCATGTCCTGGTGGTGTACGGGAGTCACCCGGCCGGTGATACGCCTGCCGATCTCGCTGCGGCGGCAAGAGAGTTGACCGGCGGCCGGATGGAGGCGCACCGGATCCTGCCCGCCGACGCGCCGCCGGACGAGGCGACGGGGGTTCCTCATCACCATGACAGCCGGGGCGAGTTCGCGCTCCGGTACGGGGGCGGTGAGGGCGCGGCGTTCGTCGTACGCCCGGACGGGTATCTGACGGCCTGCCTCCGTCCGCCGACGGTGGGCGGGCTGAAGGAGGCGCTGGGGAAGGTCTTCGGACCGTGAGGGCGCGAAAGCCCCGCTGCGGACGGGACCTCGGAGGTTGATCGCGGTCCTGGCGCAGCGGGGCGGCCGGCGGTCGACTGCCCTGTCGGCTACTTCGGCATCAGCACGGTGTCGATGATGTGGACCGTGGCGTTGGCGGTGGGCACGTTGCCGCAGACGACGTTGGCGCTGTCGTTGACCTTGTAGGACTGGCCGGAGCCCGAGGTGGTGAGCGTGCTCTTCTCCAGGGTGTCGTAGGTGCCGCTCTCCAGCTGCTGCGGGGCCAGCTTCTCGCCCACGACGTGGTAGGTGAGGATCTTGGTGAGCATCGCCTTGTCGGCCAGGACGGCGTCCAGGTCGGCCTTCGGGATCTTGGCGAAGGCGTCGTTGGTCGGCGCGAACACGGTGATGTTCTGCGCGTTGTTGAGGGTGTCGACCAGGCCGGCCTTCTTCACGGCGGTGACCAGCGTGGAGAGTTCGGGGTTGTTGGACGCGGCGGTGGCGACCGGGTCCTGGGCCATGCCGTCGAAGCTGCCCGCGCCGTCCTTGGGGACCGTCGCACAGGCCGGCCCGAACGGCTTGTCGGTCGTGGCGTCGTCACCGGCGGCCGGCTTCGACTCCTCGGGGGTCGATCCCGCGGCGGAGGAGCTGTCGGACGCCTTGTCCGAGCTGTCCTCGGAGCAGGCGGTGAGCGAGAGCGGCAGCAGAACGGCGGCGACGACGGCGACGGCTGCACGGCGGTGGCGAAGGGCGTTCACGGAACTCTCCTGAAGGGTCGGCAGGGGGATGCGCATCGATGGAGGAAATGAACTGGTGGGGGTGGCTTGGGGG
>NZ_JAFEUF010000178.1:11969-14876 GCF_016901035.1 Streptomyces durocortorensis | reverse complement strand
GCCCCGGACCCCCGCGCCCGAGGCCGCCGCCCCGCAGGCCGCCTCACCGGAGGCGGTGGATGCGGTGCGCGCGGTGCTCGTGGAAGGCGGGGCCCCCGAGGCGCTGGCCCGCCCGGCGGTCGGCGCGCTGGGCGAGCAGGCGGCCGAGCTGCTGCGCACCGACCCCTGGCAACTGCTGGCGGTGCCCGGTGTGCGGCCGGAGCAGGCCGACGGCTTCGCCCGCGCCCTGCTGGGCGACGGCTGCGGCCCGGACGACGGCCGCAGGACGGCGGCCCTGGTCGGCTGGCTGCTGGAGCGCGCCGCCCTCCAGGGCCACACGGCGCTGGACGCCGGGACCGTACGGGCGGCGCTCGCGGAGCGTGCGGTGAGCGACCCGGACGCGGCGGTGCGCGAGGCCGTCGAGGAAGGCGTCGCCCTGCTCTTCGGGGAGGACGAGGAGCTGGAGCCGGACGACACCGGGGCCGAGGACGGCGTGGAGGACGGGGCGGTGCCCGAGGAGGAGGACGCCGAGGCCGAGCGGGAGCCGGTCCAGGTGCTGCTGGGTCTGGACCGCTACGCCTTGGCCGAGGAGAGCCTCGCCGAGGGCCTGGCCCGGCTGGTCAACGCCTGCGAGAAGGCCGCCGACTGGGCGGAGGCGGCAGCCGCCGCGCCCTCCCCCTCGGCCGCCGAGCTGATCCGTACGAGCGCCGCCGCCGGCCTGGTCGTGCACAGCGGCGGAGAGGCAGCGCGGGCCGAGCCGGCCGCGCTGATCGCGGCGGCGCGCGGCCTGGGTCTGCGGGCCCTGGGCGCGACCCACAGCGAGGACGGCCGCCGGAGGCTCGCGGACGCCACCGGCGATCCGGACACGGCCGTCACCCTGTCCGGCCTGCTGTCCGGCGCGCAGGGCCCCGGCCGGGACGAGGACGGGGCGCTCGCCCTGGACCTGCTGGTCGTGCTGGACGCCCCGCAGCTGGACGTGGAGAGCGCGGCGGTCCTGGTCGAGGCGCTGGCCGACGGCGTCCGGCTGATCCTGAGCGGCGACCCGGGCGTGCTGGGCTCGGCGGGCGCCGGGCGGGTGTTCGCCGATGTGCTGGCCGCCCGCGCCTGCCCGCAGGTCGTCTCCCGCACCCCGGACCCCGGGCCGATCGGCGAGCTGGTCTCCGGTATCGGCATCGGCGAGCTGAACCAGGTCGACGCCCCGGGCAAGGAGGTGGTGATCGTCCCGGTCCGCGACGCGGGCGAGGCCGTCCACCGCACCGTGCAGCTGGTCGCCGACTCGGTGCCCCGGGCGTTCTCCATCCCCGCCGAGGAGACCCAGGTGATCACGGTGGGCCACGGCGGGGCCGCCGGGACCAGGGCACTGAACGAGGCGCTGAAGCAGCGGCTCAACCCGGGCCCCGGCCGGTTCGGCGGGTTCGACCCGGGCGACCGCGTCGTCCATGTGCCCGCGCCCGGACGGACGGTTCCCGGGGTGGTGCGCTCGGCCGACGCCGAGGGACTGCGGCTGGACTGCGGGGGCGTCCCCGTCGTCGTACCGCAGGAGCGGGTGGAGTCGTCGGTGCGGCACGGGTGGGCGCTCAGCGCCCACCAGGCGGCCGGGATGCGCTGGCCCGCCGCCGTCGTGGTGCTGCCGGGCGACGCGGCGCAGGGGCTGAGCCGGCCGTGGGTGTACACCGCGTTCGGCCGGGGCGAGCGGCATCTGTCCGTGGTGCACGGGGTGGACCAGGCGCTCCCCCATGCGGTGGCGCAGGTTCCGGCCCAGGAGCGGACGACCCGGCTGCGCCCGCTGCTGGAGGCGCTCCCGACGCCCGACGCGGCTTCCTGAGCTGAGCTGACGCGGGCCGGTGCGGACCGGACAGCGGTGGGGGCCCGGTACGTCGTGCGTGCACCGGGGCCCCACCGTCACGTCCGGTGCGGGAAGAAAGAGAGGGAGAGGGTCAGAGGCCGCCCACCGCGGGCCCGGCGAAGTCCTCGTCCGGCTCGTCCTCCTCGTCGAAGACGGCGCTGACGTCGAAGCGGCAGACCACCAGTTCGGGGTCGGCGTCCTCGAAGGGGGCGCCGAGCCACTCCCCCGGCTCCGGCGGCGTCTCCCCGGCCGAGACCCAGAGGGTGGAGTCGCCCTCCTCCAGGCCGAACTCCTTGTGCCGGGAGGCGATCTCGTCCGGTTCGTACTCGCCGAAGAGCACGCCGAGCGCGGCGTGGACGCTGGTGCCGACCACCGGGGTCGTGTCCTTGCTGGCGCCCGGGCCCGCGTCGAGGTCGGCGAGGCGCTGGGCCTGTGCGAGGAGGCGCGGGGGCTCCGCGACCACGTAGTCGCGCCGGATCAGGACACTGAGCGCGCTGGGCTCCGCGGGACCGGCGTAGGGCGGCAGGGAGTCGTCCGCGCCGGGGATCTCGAAGGGCGTGACTTCGTCGTAGCGGTCGTAGAGGAGTTCGTCGTAGACCTCGGCGGCAGCGGCAAGGCCGTTGAACGCTTCGTAGACGGCGGGGTCGTCGTCCCCGGTACGGCGTTCGACCGCGTCGAGGTGACGGTCGATCGCGGCTTTGACCGCTTCGGCGGCGGCACGTACCTCGGCAGCGGTGGGCTGCGCAGCATCAGACATAGTGCAGACGCTATCCGTACCGGGGCGCTGCCCGCACAATAGATGCGATGCCGGAATACGAATTCATCGACGTGTACGTGCCGCGCGGGGTCTCCCGCAAGGAAGCGGCCCGACTCCTGACCGACCACGCCGAGTACGGACACTGGGAGCTGGACCGCCTGACGCTCCGCAGGGACGGCAGCCGCAGGGTGCGGCTGCGCAGACGGATCATCCGCCAGCTCCGGGCCACCTGGTGACAGGGCGCGGGGGGGGGCCCCCCCCCCCGCCCCCCCCGCGGGTTTTTTTGTGGGGGGGGGGGGGGGGGGGGGGGGGGGGGGGGGGGGGG
>NZ_JAFEUF010000178.1:3080-11960 GCF_016901035.1 Streptomyces durocortorensis | reverse complement strand
GGCGAGCAGGGAGCCGAGGGCTGCGACGGCCGCGCCGACGCGTACGGCGGGGACGAGCCAGGCGGCGTCGGCCCCCCCGGGGGGGGGGGGGGGGGGGGGGGGGGGGGGGGGCGGCCCCCCCCCCCCCCCCCCCGCGGGCCGCCCCGCCGCCTCACGGGCGGCCCCCCCCCGGGGGGGGCCCCGCTCTCTTTTTCTGTGCTGTGCTGTGCTGTGCTGTGCGCGCCCGGATCAGGCGGCGCTGCGCGAGCGGCGGTAGAGAACCGATCCCGCACCGGCGAGCAGCAGGCCCGCGCTGGCCGGGATGAGCAGTTCGAGCCCCTCACCACCGGTCTGTGCGAGCTGCTCGCGGGGAACGTTCCGGGTCTCGGGGGCGTTCGGCTCGGGCGGCTGGTCGACCGGCGGGTCGACCGGCTTCTCCGGGGTGACCGGGGGCTTCTCCGGCTCCTCGGGCGGCGGGGGCGGAACCTCGGAGTCGTTGGAGCAGCTGTTGCCGAAGACGGGGTTCAGCAGTCCGCCGATGGTGACGCTGTTCCCGCAGAGGTTCACGGGGATGTCGATCGGCGCCTGGATCGAGTTGCCGGAGAGGATGCCGGGCGAGCCCTGGGCGATCCCCTCCGCCGTGGCGCCGCCGCCGTCCGGGGCCCGGTGACGACCCGTGCCGGGCTCGGAGGTGCGGTCCGAGGCGGTGGTGTCGCCCGCCTGGGAGCCGTTCCCCGAACCGCCGGGGACCGAGCGGTCCTGGGCGCCGCCGGAGCGGTCGGCCCCGGACCGGTCGGACTGCGAGGACCGGTCGGATCCTGCTGATCCGTTTCCGCAGTCGTTTCCGCTGGCGGGGTTGAGCAGTCCGCCGACGCTGACGGAGTTTCCGCAGACGTTGACCGGGATGTCGATCGGGACCTGGACCGAGTTGCCGGACAGCACGCCCGGCGAGCCGGAGGCGGTGCTCGCCGCTCCGGAGTCGGCGTGGGCGTATCCGCCACTCAGCGCGAGCACTCCGCCCGCCGCCGCCATGGTGATCAGGCCTTTACGAGTGACCTGTCGCATAGGTTCGTTTCCTGCCTTCTGGCTTCCGAAAAACCCCCGGACTTGACCGTGCGGGAGCCGAATGCCGAACGGTCCCGGAGTGCATGGAGTGCACTCCGGGACCGGTCGAGCTCAAACCCTTACGGGTTGACGTTCAACGTCAGGCGTTGACGCAGGTGTTGCCGAAGGCGGGGTTCAGCAGACCGATCACGGAGACCGTGTTGCCGCACACGTTGACCGGCACGTGGACCGGAACCTGGACGACGTTGCCGGAGAGCACGCCGGGGCTGCCGATGGCAGCACCCTGGGCGCCCGCGTCGGCGGAAGCCATGCCCGCACCCGCGAGAACGAGGCCACCGGTGGCAGCCGCAACTGCGACGACCTTCTTGATCATGATTCCTCCTAGTTGGAAAATGCGGTCCCAGCCGCGGACCGCAAACCTTGTAACGAGGAGGAATTCGCGGGGCTACGTGTGAACGGCTCGTTTCACTCGTTCGGACATGTCCGCACAGGTGGCCGAATCGGCGACGAACCGATGGCGAATCGGTCGTGGGGCAGTCAGGAGTGGTCGATGAACCGGTCGAGCACCCGCACGCCGAACTGCAGACCGTCGACCGGCACCCGCTCGTCGACACCGTGGAACATCCCGGCGAAGTCCAGCTCCGGCGGCAGCTTCAGCGGGGCGAAGCCGAAGCCCCGGATGCCCAGATCGTCGAACGACTTGGCGTCGGTACCGGCCGAGAGCATGTACGGCACGGCCCGGGCGATCGGGTCCTCGGCGACCAGCGCGGTCTGCATGGCGTCCACCAGGGCCCCGTCGAAGGTGGTCTCCAGGGCCTTGTCCGCGTGCACGTCCTCGCGCCGGACGTTGGGGCCGAGGATCCGGTCCAGGTCGGCGAGGAACTCCTCCTCGTAACCGGGCAGGTACCGGCCGTCGACATGGGCGGTCGCCTGGCCCGGGATGACGTTGACCTTGTAGCCCGCGCCGAGCTGGGTGGGGTTGGCGGTGTTCTGGAGGGAGGCGCCGATGAGCTTGGCGATGCCGCCGAGCTTGGCGAGCGTCTCGTCCATGTTCTCCGGGTCCAGCTCGGTGCCGAGCGCGTCGGAGAGTTCGTCCAGGAAGTGCCGCAGCGTCTTGGTGACCCGCACCGGGAACTTGTGCCGGCCCAGCCGCCCCACCGCCTCGGACAGCTCGGTGATGGCGTTGTCCTTGTGGATCATCGAGCCGTGTCCGGCGGTGCCGTCCACGGTCAGCTTCATCCAGTGCATGCCCTTCTGGGCCGTCTCCACCAGATACAGCCGCAGGTTCTCGTTGACGGTGAAGGAGAAGCCGCCGACCTCGCTGATCGCCTCGGTGACGCCCTCGAAGAGTCCGGGGTGGTTGTCGACGAGGTAGCGCGCCCCGTACGTACCGCCGGCCTCCTCGTCCGCGAGGAAGGCGAGCACGATGTCGCGCGGGGGCTTGCGGCCGCTGCGCATCCGCTCCCGGACGACCGCGAGGGTCATCGCGTCCATGTCCTTCATGTCGACCGCACCCCGGCCCCAGACGCAGCCGTCCGCGATCTCCCCGGAGAACGGGTCGTGCGTCCAGTCCGCCGCGTTGGCGGGGACGACGTCCGTGTGCCCGTGGATGAGGAGCGCCGGGCGGGAGGGGTCCTCGCCCTCGATCCGGGCGACGGTGGAGGCCCGCCCCTTGTGCGACTCGAAGATCTGCGGCTCCAGGCCGACCTCCGCGAGCTTCTCCGCGACGTACTCGGCGGCGAGCCGCTCACCGGGGCCCGAGTGGTCGCCGTAGTTGCTGGTGTCGATCCGGATCAGGTCACGACAGAGGTCGACGACCTCCTGCTCGGCGTTGCCACCGGTGACGGTCCGGCCCGTGCTGCTCTCGCTCACGCTGGTTCCTTCCACTGTCGCTGTGGTGCTCCTTCTCATCCTCCCGCGCCCACGGCGTACGCCCAAGGCCGCACACCCCCCGTCACACACCGTTCACAGCCATCGGGGCGTGATCGAGCACCCTCGAATGTTTGCTATGGTTTTCCACGTCGGAACGGGCACGGGCCCGCGAGACAGACACCTTGTCCGGGTGGCGGAATGGCAGACGCGCTAGCTTGAGGTGCTAGTGCCCTTTATCGGGCGTGGGGGTTCAAGTCCCCCCTCGGACACCAGCAGGAGCCCCACTTCGGTGGGGCTCTTTTGCGTCGTCGGACGGTTACGGAGAGGGGCGAGCATGCGGGGTCGCAGAAAGCCGCCCGCCTCGCCGCTCCCCCAGCGGGACGGCATCGATGCCGTACGGGTACGGCTTCCGGAGGATCCGGGGCGGATCTGGGCCACCGTCGGGGAGCATCTGGTCGACCGGTTCGGTGGGGCGATCGGGGCGGACCGGGTGGGCGGGATGCTGGATGCCGGTCGGTTCGTGGGGGCGGACGGGGTCGCCGTGCGGGGCTCGGAGCCGTACGCCGCCGGGCGGTACGTCTGGTTCCACCGGGACTTCGCGGCCGAGGAGCCGGTGCCGTTCCCGGTCGGGGTGGTGTACCGGGACGAGCGGATCGTGGTCGCGGACAAGCCGCACTTCCTGGCGACGATGCCCCGGGGGCGGCACATCACCGAGACCGCGGTGGCCCGGCTGCGGCGGGAGCTGGACCTGCCCGCCCTCCAGCCCGCGCACCGGCTGGACCGGCTGACGGCGGGGCTGGTGCTGTTCGTGGTGCGGCCCGAGGACCGGGGTGCGTACCAGACGCTGTTCCGGGACCGCCGGGTGAAGAAGGAGTACGAGGCGGTAGCCCCGTACGACCCCTCGGTGGCTCTTCCCCGGACCGTACGCAGCCGGATCGTGAAGGAGCGCGGGGTGCTCGCCGCCCGCGAGGAGCCGGGCGAGGCGAACAGTGAGAGCCGGGTGGAGCTGGTGGAGCACCGGGGCGGGATCGGGCGGTACCGGCTGCTGCCCGCGACCGGGCGGACGCATCAGCTGCGGGTCCATATGAACGCCCTGGGGCTGCCGATCGTCCACGATCCGCTGTATCCGGTGGTGGTGCCGGAGGGAGCGGTGGAGGACCGGGAACGGCCGTTGCAGCTGCTGGCGCGGGTGCTGGAGTTCACCGATCCGGTCGGCGGGGAGCCGCGTCGCTTCGAGAGCGCGCTGCGGCTCTCCGCCTGGCCGGACCGGTGACGTACGCGGTCCTCAGTGGCCGCGCTTGATCCACTCGTCGAGCTGCGGAGCCTCCGCGCCGATGGTGGTGGGGTCGCCGTGGCCGGTGCGGACCTTGGTGTCGCCCGGGAGCGTGAGCAGCCGGTCCCGGATCGAGTCGATGATCGTGGGGAACGACGAGAAGGACCGGCCGGTGGCGCCGGGGCCGCCCTGGAAGAGGGTGTCGCCGGTGAAGACGGTGCCCAGCTCGGGGGCGTACAGGCAGACCGCGCCGGGGGCGTGGCCCGGGGTGTGCAGGACCGTGAGCGTGGTGCCCGCCACGGTGAGTTCCTGGCCGTCGGTGAGAGCGCCGTCCGGGGTGTGCTCCGGGTGGGTCTGGAGCCAGAGCGGCAGGTCGTCCGGGTGGAGCAGGATCGGGGCGTCGGTGGCCGCCGCGAGGGCGGGGGCGGCGTCGATGTGGTCGTTGTGCGCGTGGGTGCAGACGATGGCGCGCAGCGTACGGCCGCCGAGTGCGGCCTCGATGGCGGCGGCGTCGTGGGCGGCGTCGATGACGATCGCCTCGGTGTCGTCGCCGACGATCCAGACGTTGTTGTCGACGTCCCATTCGCCGCCGTCGAGGGCGAAGGTGCCGGAGGTGACCAGGTGGTCGATGCGAACGGTCATCAGAACACCACCACCGAGCGGAGGACGTCGCCGTCGTGCATGCGGGCGAAGGCCTGCTCGATGTCGCCGAGCCCGATGGTCTCGGTGACGAAGGCGGCGAGGTCGAGCCGGCCCTGCTGGTGGAGGTCGACGAGCATCGGGAAGTCGCGGGAGGGCAGGCAGTCGCCGTACCAGGAGGACTTGAGGGAGCCGCCGCGGCCGAAGACGTCCAGGAGCGGCAGTTCGAGCTTCATGTCGGGGGTGGGGACGCCGACGAGGACGACCGTTCCGGCGAGGTCGCGGGCGTAGAAGGCCTGTTCGTAGGTCTCCGGGCGGCCGACGGCCTCGATGACGACGTCGGCGCCGTTGCCGTCGGTGAGGGCGCGGATGGCCTCGACGGGGTCGGAGGAGCGGGAGTTGACGGTGTGGGTGGCGCCCATCTTCTTCGCCGTCTCCAGCTTGCGGTCGTCGATGTCGACCGCGATGATCTTCGCCGCGCCGGCCAGCCGGGATCCGGCGATCGCCGCGTCGCCGACGCCGCCGCAGCCGATGACGGCTACCGAGTCGCCCCGGCCGACCTGGCCGGTGTTGATGGCGGCGCCGATGCCCGCCATGACGCCGCAGCCGAGGAGTCCGGCGACCTCGGGGGCCACTTCGGGGTCGACCTTGGTGCACTGGCCGGAGGCGACGAGGGTCTTCTCGGCGAACGCGCCGATGCCGAGGGCGGGGGACAGCTCCGTACCGTCGAGCAGCGTCATCTTCTGCTTGGCGTTGTGGGTGTCGAAGCAGTACCAGGGGCGGCCGCGCAGACAGGCACGGCACTGGCCGCACACCGCGCGCCAGTTGAGGATGACGAAGTCGCCGGGGGCGACGTCCGTGACGCCTTCGCCGACCGACTCCACGACGCCCGCGGCCTCGTGGCCGAGGAGGAAGGGGAACTCGTCGTTGATGCCGCCCTGCTTGTAGTGCAGGTCGGTGTGGCAGACGCCGCACGCCTGGATCTTCACGACGGCCTCACCGGGGCCGGGGTCCGGGATCACGATCGTCTCGACCCTGACCGGCTCGTTCTTGCCCGGTGCGATGACCGCTTGCACCTGCTGTGCCATAACCGTGCTCTCCCTGCTCCCGCGCTTCGCGAAGATCGATCGCGGACCACCGTACGCCTTGGGAGACCTGCTACGGGGCGAGGACGTCCAGTTCGTGCAGGGCGCCGACCGCGATCTCCTTGGTGATCCGTTCGGCGGCGTCCGGGTCGCCCTCGCGGACCGCTTCGGCTAGCCGGACGTGCAGGGTGACGGCGGCCGGGTCGGGGTCCTCGAACATCACCTGGTGGTGGGTGCGGCCCGCCAGGACCTCGGCGACGACGTCCCCGAGACGGGCGAACATCTCGTTGCCGGAGGCGTTGAGGACGATGCGGTGGAAGGCGATGTCGTGTTCGAGGTAGCCCTCCAGCTGCTGGCCGCGTGAGGTGGCGACCATGCCGAGGGCGCGTTCGGTGAGCTCGGCGCACTGCTCGGCGGTGGCGTGGCGGGCGGCGAGACCCGCCGCGACCGGCTCGATCGCGGAGCGCAGCACGGTGAGGGAGCGCAGCTGGCGGGGGCGGTCGGCGCCGGCCAGGCGCCAGCGGATGACCTGGGGGTCGTAGACGTTCCAGGTCTCGGTGGGGCGGACCGTCACACCGACGCGGCGGCGGGACTCGACCAGGTGCATCGATTCCAGGACCCGGACCACTTCGCGGATCACCGTACGGGAGACGTCGAAGCGCTGGGCCAGCTCGTCGGTGCGCAGGACGCTGCCGGGCGGGCACTGGCCGGACGAGATCTCCAGACCCAGGGTGTCCAGCACATGTGTATGCAGCCCCTGGCTCTGTGTGGTCATGAGTCAAGCCTACGGGGCGGTCCACAGGAATAATAAGTACGACGTTTACGTCACAGGCTCTTGAATAAGTCGTACCTAATAGGTTTCAGTAGCGCGACGGACCGATGTCGAAGAAGACAGCGAGACACCCCCATGAGCACCGCACCCCGCATGAGCACCCCCCACGTCGTCGTGGTGATGGGCGTAGCAGGAACCGGCAAGACCACGATCGGTCCCCTGCTCGCCGCCGAACTCGGCGTTCCGTACGCCGAGGGAGACGACTTCCATCCCCCGGCGAACATCGCCAAGATGTCGGCCGGCACCCCCCTGGACGACGACGACCGCTGGCCCTGGCTGGACGCCATCGGTGAATGGGCGCACGGGCGGGCGGGGCTCGGCGGGGTCGTCTCCAGCTCCGCGCTCAAGCGGGTCTACCGGGACCGGCTGCGGGACGGGGCGCCGAACGCCCTCTTTCTGCATCTGACCGGTGACCGGGCGCTGATCGAGGAGCGGATGGCGGACCGCAAGGGTCACTTCATGCCCACCGCGCTGCTCGACTCGCAGTTCGCGACGCTCCAGCCGCTCCAGGCCGACGAGGCCGGAGTGAGTGTCGACGTGTCCGGCACCCCCGAGGAAATCACCCAGCGAGCCGTCGCCGCGCTGCGCCGGCTCGAAGACTAAGGACCATCACCGTGACCAGTCTCAGCGTCGAGATGCTGGCAGCGGACGCCGCCGAACCGATCACCTCGGCAGGCAATGCTCAGTTGGGCATCGCCGTCCTGGCGGGTATCGCCGTCATCGTTCTCCTCATCACCAAGCTCAAGATGCACGCGTTCCTGGCGCTGACCATCGGTTCGCTGGCGCTCGGCTCCTTCGCCGGAGCCGCCCCGGGCGACACGATCCTCAGCTTCACCGCGGGCCTCGGCTCCACCGTCTCGGGCGTGGGCGTCCTGATCGCGCTCGGCGCGATCCTCGGCAAGCTGCTCGCCGACTCCGGCGGGGCCGACCAGGTCGTCGACACCATCCTGGCGAAGGCGAGTGGCCGGGCCATGCCCTGGGCGATGGTCCTCATCGCCTCGATCATCGGGCTGCCGCTGTTCTTCGAGGTCGGGATCGTGCTGATGATCCCGGTCGTCCTGCTCGTCGCCAAGCGCGGCAACTACTCCCTGATGCGGATCGGCATCCCCGCGCTCGCCGGGCTCTCGGTGATGCACGGGCTGATCCCGCCGCACCCGGGCCCGCTGGTGGCGATCGACGCCCTGGACGCCAACCTCGGTGTGACGCTGGCGCTCGGTGTGCTGGTCGCCATCCCGACGGTGATCATCGCCGGTCCGGTCTTCTCCCGTTACGCCGCGCGCTGGGTGGACATCAAGCCGCCGGAGAACATGATCCCGCAGCGCCCCTCCGAGGACCTGGAACGCCGTCCGAGCTTCGGCGCCACCCTGGCGACGATCCTGCTGCCGGTCGTCCTGATGCTGCTGAACGCGCTCGTCGAGATCGTGGTCGACAACCCGGAGAACGGCCTCCAGAAGGTCACCATGGTCATCGGTTCGCCGCTGATCGCCCTGCTCGCGGCCGTCCTGGTCGGGATGTTCACGCTCGGCCGGGCCGCCGGGTTCACCAAGGACCGGATCGCCGGCACCGTGGAGAAGTCCCTCGCCCCGATCGCCGGGATCCTGCTCATCGTCGGCGCGGGCGGCGGCTTCAAGCAGACCCTGATCGACGCCGGAGTGGGCCAGATGATCCTGGACTTCTCCGAGAACTGGTCGATCCCCGCCCTGCTGCTGGGCTGGCTCATCGCCGTCGCGATCCGCCTCGCCACCGGCTCGGCCACGGTCGCCACGATCTCGGCCGCCGGTCTGGTCGCCCCGCTGGCCGCCGACATGTCGACCTCGCACGCGGCGCTGCTGGTGCTGGCCGTCGGTGCCGGTTCGCTCTTCTTCAGCCATGTGAACGACGCCGGGTTCTGGCTGGTGAAGGAGTACTTCGGCATGAACGTCGGCCAGACGATCAAGACCTGGTCGGTGATGGAGACGATCATCTCCGTCGTCGCCATGGCGTTCATCCTGCTGCTGTCGCTGTTGCTGTAGCCGGTTCCGTACGGCCATGAACGACGGACGCCCGCCCCCCCCCGGCCCCCCGGGGGGGGGGGGGCGGAACGACCGCGCGCGGGGGCACCGCGCGCGGACGGGGGGGGGTGAGCGGCGGGGCGC
>NZ_JAFEUF010000178.1:0-3070 GCF_016901035.1 Streptomyces durocortorensis | reverse complement strand
CCGGCGCCCCCCGGGCTTCCAGCCTGCGGCGGGCGCGGGCGCCGCCGCCGGCCCCCCCCCCCCCCCCCCCCCGCCCCCCCCCCCCCGCCCCCCCCCGGGGCGGGCGTCTCGCGTACGTACGTCGCGCGTGCTCACGGCGCGCGTACGGGGGTGTGTCAGCGGCGGGACGCCTCGCTCTCGGCCGCCTTCTCCAGCTGGAACGCCTCGTTGCCGAGGCCGATCCGGGCGTGCACCTCGGGCTTGGCCTTGCGCAGCACCGCTCCGTAGACCAGGCCGCCGACGAGCGCGAGGATGATCACGCCGGGCAGCAGCCAGTTGAGGGCCGAGCCGGGGCCGGAGCCGACGAGGACGTCGAAGTCGCGGACGGTGAAGACGGCGATCGTCAGCAGCGCGAGTCCGGCGAGGGCGGAGGCGACCAGGCGCGGGGCCTGCGCACGACCGGCGCCGCGCTTGACGAAGAAGGCGATGACGGCGAAGGAGGCGGCGGCCATCAGCAGGATCACGCCGAGCGCGCCGACGTTGCCCATCCACGTGAACAGCCGCAGGACGGGGGCCGTGGGGTCGCCGACCGGGTTGTCGTCGGTGAACGCGAACGCCGCGATGATCACGACGGAGACGGCACTCTGGAGCAGCGAGCCGGTGCCGGGAGCGCCGCTCGCCCGGTTGGTCCGGCCGAAACGGGCGGGCAGCAGGCCCTCGCGGCCCATCGCGAACGCGTAGCGGGCCACCACGTTGTGGAAGCTCAGGAGCGCGGCGAACATCCCGGTGACGAAGAGGATGTGCAGCACGTCGGTGAAGGTGGAGCCGAGCCGCTCCTCGGTGAGGCCGAACAGCATGCCGGGGCCCTCCTTGAGGGAGGTGTCGGCGATGGAGCCGGGGCCGGCGGCCACGGTCAGGGCCCAGGAGCTGATGGCCAGGAACAGCGCGGCGTAACCCACCGCGAGGAACATCACCCGGGAGACCACGATCTGCGGGCGGCTGGTCTCCTCCGCGTACACCGGGGCCTGCTCGAAGCCGACGAACGCGGCGATGCAGAAGCAGAGCGCGGTGCCGAGCCCGGCACCGGTGAGGGTCTCGGGGTTGAAGGCATGCAGCGACAGGCCCTCGGGACCGGGCTTGCTCACGGCGGCGACGTCGAAGATCACGACGAGGGCGCACTCGATGACCAGCAGGACGCCGAGGACCTTGGCGTTGAGGTCGATCTTCAGCCAGCCGAGGACGCCGACGACGGCCGCCGAGACCAGGGCCGGTATCCACCACGCCAGCTCGATGTCGAGGTACGTGGCGAAGATGCCGGAGACCTCGAAGCCGAGGATCCCGTAGATGCCGACCTGCATCGCGCTGTACGCCACCAGCGCCACGAGCGAGGCCCCCGCGCCGGCCGTCGGGCCGAGCCCGCGGGCGATGTACGCGTAGAACGCCCCGGCGTTGTGGACGTGCCGGCTCATCTCCGCGTAACCGACGCTGAACAGCATCAGGACGACGCCCAGGATGATGTAGAGCAGCGGCTGGCCGACGATGCCCATAACGCCGAAGACCGTGGGCATCACGCCGGCGACCACCATCAGGGGGGCGCTGGCCGCGACCACCGACAGCAGGAGGCCGGGGGTGCCGAGCCGGTTCGCGCGCAGGGCGCGTTCCTCGCCCTTGTAGGTGTTGATCCCGCCGGTATCGGCCGTTGCCCTCGTGGTGCCGGTCTCACTGGAAAATGAACTGCCGGTCGACATGGCGGGGTCGGTCCCTTCTTGATGGTGAGCGGGGCGGGGTGGTGTCCTTCGTGCTTCGCTTCGTGCTTCACGGGGTGCCGAGCGCGTAGGTGCGCGCGGCGGTGAACGCGGCGTGGGGTTCCCGGCCGGAGTACGACCAAGGTGCGGCGGTGGCGTACGCGCCGATGCGGTGGAAGAGGGCGGCGGCCTCGGCGGGGCGGCCCTCGCAGACCTTGGCGTGCGCCAGGAAGTTCAGGTCCAGGCGGTGGCGCGGGTGGTCGTCGCGCTCCCACTCCAGCCACCAGTCGAAGGCGGCCTTCATCACCTGGCGGGCCCGGCGTCCGGACCAGTGCTCGGAGAGCGCCGGGTCGTCGGGCTCGATGCCGGCGGCGACCAGGACGCGGTAGCGCTCGGCGTGGGCGACGACCGGGAGGACGGCCAGCGGGGAGTCGGCGGGGGCCAGTTCGGCGGCCCAGGCGGCGAAGTCGTACACCTCGTGCAGCGGGTCGTGGCCGCTTTCGGGGTTGCTCTCGGCCAGCAGCGCGGTCATCACATGGTGGGCGTGGTGGTGGTCGGGATGGCGGGAGCGCACCTCCTCGAAGAGCCTGCCGGTCTCGTCCGCCCCGTCGTCGCGGCCCCGGTCGAGGAGGAGCAGCGCGAGCCACGGGGTGGGGTCGTCGGGGGTGAGACGGGCGGCGGCCAGGCAGGCTTCCCGGGCGCCGGCGGCGTCGTTCGGCTTGGCCTTGGGCCGCAGCGCGCGGGCGACCCGGGCGCAGGCGAGAAGGGTGGCGGCGTCGGCGCTCTCGGGTTCGACGAGCAGCCAGTCACCGGCCCAGTCCACGGCCGACGAGGTCTCGGCGAGGGCCAGCAGGCGGTGGGCGCGGCGGTCCCAGTCCCTTCCGGTGTCCACCAGCAGGGTGCGCGCCTGTGACCATCTGCCCTGGGTGAACCGGCTGCGTGCGGCGACGAGTTCGTCGTCGTCGAGGGCCGGGTCGAAGACATGGTCCGAGCGGCTGCCCCGACGACGGGAGCGGCCCAGGGGCGGCGGAGGCGGGGGCGGCATGCCGCGGGCTTCTTTCGATGCGGTGTGCGAGCAGATGATCGCGCACAGCAAAGCGGGAGGCCGTGCTCCACGTCAAGGGCCGCTGCCCTTCAACTGCCGTGACTTACCAGCCGGTTGGCTTGATCCGGTCGGACCGTCGGAGGCATCGGTGCAGCGTGCGGGTGGGGTGGGCGGGGCGGGCCACGCTGTGGCCCCGCCTGCGATACCACCGGGGCCCCTGGGCCCCCCACACTTGCGGCGGGGGTACGTACGTGATGCTGACGCGACTGGGGGTCGACTTCCCCGAGGGAGAGCTCACCCG
>NZ_JAFEUF010000177.1:10861-14999 GCF_016901035.1 Streptomyces durocortorensis | reverse complement strand
TCCCCGCCCCCTCCGCCTCCGCGGCCCCCTTGCGCCCCGGTTGGTCTCGTTTTTTCTGGTTTTTGTGTTGGTGGTTGTTCCCTTTGGGGGGGGGGGGGGGGGGGGGGCGGGGGCCGGGGGGGGGGGCCGGTCAGTCGTGGTGGTGCGGGGCGGAGTGCGCGCCGCCGGGGCCGTGGTGATGGTGATCGGGGCCGTGGTGATGATCGTGGTCGGGGCCGTCGCCGTGCGTATGCCGGTGCGGGTGGTCGTGATCGGTGCTGGGAGCGTCGACCTCGAACTGGTCGTACTTCTCCATGAGCGCGACCATCTCCCCGCGGGTGGGGCGGTTGCCGTCGGCGAGCAGGGCGGCCAGGCCCTCGAAGTAGCCCTCGCGGTGTTCGGCCGGGGTGAAGATGATCAGCATCTCCACGAGCGAGTCGCTCTCGTTGCGGAAGCCGTGCACCGCGTTCTCCGGCACGTGCATGAAGTCCCCGGCGCGGGCGGTGCGCCAGCCGGTGCCGTCGTGCAACCGGACCTCGCCCGTCAGGACGTAGAAGGACTCGGCGATCTTGGAGTGGTAGTGCGGGTCCGCCCCGCCGGCCCCCGGCAGCATCGAGTGGTGGAAGAGCCCGAAGCGCCCGTCGGTGGTCTCCGCGAGGGCTATGAACCGGGTGGTCGTGGCGGTTCCGATCTCGGCCTTCACCGCGTCCGCGTAGGCCCGGAACATCGCGTGGCTCATGCCTGGTCCTCCCACATGCTCAGGTAGCGCTCGCCGGTGTCCGGCAGAAGGGTCACCACGATGCCGTCGGAGAGCTCCGGCCTTCGGGCGACGCGCTCACTGGCGTACGCGGCGGCGCCGGACGAGACGCCGGCGAAGAGGCCCTGACCGGTCGCCAGCCGGCGCGCGGTGAGGAGGGCGTCCTCGTCGGAGACCGTCACGACCTCGTCGATGAGGGAGACGTCGGTGGTGTCGGCGACGAAGCCGCCGTTGAGCCCGGGGATGCGGTGCTGGCCCGCGTACCCCTTCGACAGGATGGGCGACTTCTCGGGCTCGACCGCTATCACGCGTACGTCCGGATCGTGCTCCTTGAGGGCGCGGGCGACTCCGGTGAGGGTGCCGCCGGTGCCCACCCCGCAGACGAACGCCGCGATGCGGCGGCCGAGGGAGGACACGGCTGCCTGGATCTCCGGCCCCGTGGTCTCGTAGTGGGCGCGTACGTTGTCGCGGTTCTCGTGCTGGCAGGGGAACCAGGAGTCCGGAGTGGCCGCGTGCAGCCGCTCGGCCTCGGTGATCGCCCCCGGGTAGCCGAGCGAGCTCGGCGTCTGGACGATCTCGGCCCCGAACGCGCGCAGCAGCCTGACCCGTTCGGCCGTGGCGTTGTCGGGAAGCACGATCACGCAGCGGTAGCCGCGGGAGGCGGCGAACGCGGCCAGGGAGATCCCGGTGTTCCCGGAGGTCGCCTCGATGACGGTGCCGCCGGGCCGGAGCGCGCCGCGTTCCTCGGCCGCACGCAGCATGTACAGGGCGGCGCGGTCCTTGCTGGAGGACATCGGGTTGGCGGACTCCAGCTTCGCCAGCACCCGGGCGCCCGGTGCCAGATCGCGCAGCCGCAGCTCCAGCAGCGGTGTGGACCCGACGAGGTCCTCGATCCGTGAGGCGACGGCGGGGCGGGCGGGGGCGACCGAGGTGAGCGGGGCGTGAGCGGTGGTGGTCATGGCTGCATCTCTCGCAATCGGATGGGTCGGGGGCGGAAGGCTCTGGCTGTCACCGGGAGGAGGCGGAGGGCTGTCACCAGGAACCGGCGGAGGCGATGACGGTGAAGACGTCCTCCATGAGCTCCGGCCGCCGGCCGGGCTCCTTGATGACGGCGGTGGGCGCGAGCACCCGGGCACCGCCCGGGACGTCCTTGTTGACCAGGGCCTGGGCGCCGATGACCGCCCGGTCCCCCACGGTCACCGGTCCGAGGACGGTGGCGTTGGCGCCGAGGATGACGCCGCTGCCGACGACGGGGTGGCGGCGGTCGCCCTCGGGCCGCTTGTTGTCGCTCCACCAGCCGACGGCACCCAGGGTGACCTGGTGGTACATGGTCACGTCGTCACCGATGACGGCGGTCTCCCCGACCACGACGCCGGCGCCGTGGTCGATGAAGACCCGGCGGCCCAGCACGGCCCCGGGGTGGATCTCGACCGCGGTCACCCGGCGGGCCCAGCGGGCCAGCAGCCTGGCCGGGATGCGCAGGCCGCGACCGTGCAGGCGGTGAGCGACGCGGTGCGCCCACAGCGCGGTGAGCGCGGGGTGGAGGATCGCTTCCTTCCTGCCCCGTACGGAGGGGTCGCGGGCCACGACGACGGCGAGGTCGTCGCGCAGCGCGGCGAGCAGGCGGGGGGTGGCGGAAGCGGGGGTGGCGGCCGGTGCCTCGGACTCACCGCCGGGCGCGGAGGCGTTGCCGGGCGCGGGGCCGAGGGCCGGATTCGATGCCGGTTTCGTCGGACTGAGCAGGCTCATCGTGGCTCCAGGGGCGGGGTGGGCCTCATGACTGGAGCTGAGCGTGCCCGGTGGGCTTCCCTCCGCGGTCCCGTCGCGTTCCCACCCGGCGGGAGCGTCTCGGGCGGTGCGGAACGAGGAGGGAACAGGGCGGGAAACATTCGGGAACGCTCCGGCCCACACTCGCCTGAGCGCCACGCGACCGTCCGTCGGACGGCCGGTCCGGTTCCGCGTCGGCGGCCCCCGCGGCCCTGCGCCGCTCCCCACCCCGCCCCGCCTCGCCTCGCGCCGAAACGAAGGAGTCCTACCGTGCCTGTGATTTCCGTTGACTGGTGGAAAGGGAACGATCGCGCACAGCGGCAGGAACTGGTCGAGGAACTGACCGCCTGTGTGTCCCGGATAGCCGGTTGCCCCGAGGATGCCGTCACCGTCATCGTGCGGGACGTGGAGACCGACCACTGGGGCAAGGGCGGCGTGCTCGCCGACGCACTCCTCGCCGGCGCCGTCTCCCGGCCCGGGCCGCAGGACACCGGAGGACAGCAGCCATGACGGTGCCGACCGGATCCGGCACCGCCGATCCCCGGCGTCTGCTCCTCGTCGCACCGTCGCGCCGACTGACGGCCGCGGCGAAGGAGGCCGGCTTCCATGTCGTGACCGTCCCGGACACGACCGGATTCACCGACGAGGCGCTTCGCGCGCACCTTCGGGAGACCGTGCTCACCCAGCGGGTGGGCAGGCTGATCGCCTGCGGGGACGCGAGTACCCACCCCGCTGTTCTGCAGGCGGCCGAGGAACTGGGCGTTTCACCGAATCCCGCCTCCGCCGCCCGGCTGCTCGCGGATGCCGCCGAGGTCAGAAATCTGCTGAATCGCAGCGGCCCCCAGTGGCAGGCGCTGGCCCTGCCGGACGAACCGGGACACAGGCCGCCGCTGTGCGATGTCGGGTACGGGGTGGAGACCCTCACGGTCGAGGGGATGCACCGGGTCACCGGCATCGTGGAATTCCGTCGCGACGACGGGAGCTTCGGCGACCGGGGGGAACCCGGCGCAGGGCACGGACCGGACGGAGCGGACCGCGGTGTCACGACGCCGCCGGGGTCCGGCCCGGCCGTCCACACCTTCCCGGCACCGATCACCGGTGCGGAGGAGGCGGAGATCAGAGCCCTGGCCACGGGCCTCCTGGACCTGGTCGGTTACGAGTTCGGGTACGCGTTCACCCGCATCGCGCGCACCGGACGAGGACCTCGGATCGTGGACGCGGTGCCACGGCAGGCGAGTTGGCCCGCCTCCCGGCTGATCGAACTCACCACGGGACTGGTCGCGGAACGCGAACTGGTCCAGGCCCTGTCGGGCAAGCCGCTGAAGGCGGCGATGCCGGTGGGGTGCGCGGCCGCCCTCCCGCTGTCCGATCCGCCCGGAGCACCCGGGCGGATCGCGGCACCTGGGGATGTGCGGGAGACACGGGACGGGTATGCCGTCCTCACCGCGCTCACACCCGCCGAGCTCGCCTCCCGCACGGCAGCCGTGCTCGGCTGTCCCACCTGACCCTGAACCGCTCGATGGAGGGGCGGGGGGGGGGGGGGGGGGGGGGGGGGGGGGGTGGGGGGGGGGGGGCGCGGGGGCGGGGGGCGGGGCGGGGGGGGCGGGCGCGGGGGATAAAACAAAAAAAAGCAGA
>NZ_JAFEUF010000177.1:4616-10851 GCF_016901035.1 Streptomyces durocortorensis | reverse complement strand
CCCCCCCCCGCCCACCCCCCCCGCCCCCCCCCCCCCCCCCGCCCCCGGGGGGGGCGCCCCCCCCCCCCCCCCCCCCCCGGGGGGGGGGCCCCCCGGGGGGGGGCGGGGGGCCCCTTTCGTGTACGTGTCCCTCCGCCGCGGCGGTCTTGTCATGCGTGTCCTGCGCCCGTGTACAGGGGTTTCCTGTCGCGTTCCCGGCTGCCGGTCGGCGACGGGTAGCGGAAGCGGAACGACCGGGGAGCAGTACCCGCGAAAGTCATTCCCGTCAGCAGGACCCCCCGGCAAGACCACTCCATAAGGCGGTAGACCATGCGGAACTCGGTGTCGACGATGGTGGGAATTCTTACGGCCGCCGTACTGGTGACCACAGGCGCCGCTTCCGCGGTGGCGTCGGACGACGGTCTTTCCGCCCTGTCCGCCACCGCACGCTCCGCGGTCCTCGGCGGATCGGACACCGGCGAGGGCCCGAACGTCATCGCCACCCACTCCGACACCGGCGAGGGCCCCAACCGAACCACCACACCGACCGACACCGGCGAAGGCCCCAACGTCATCGCCACCCACTCCGACACCGGCGAGGGCCCCAACCGAACCACCACACCGACCGACACCGGCGAAGGCCCCAACCTCATCGCCACCCACTCCGACACCGGCGAAGGCCCCAACGTCGCCCCCGCCTCCGACGGCGAAGGCCCGAACGCGGTCTGAACCGCTGCCCCGAGCGCTCTCGTCGCCACCGGCGGCGAGAGCGCTCTCATGTCCGCCGCAGAACTCCCCATCGGGCGAACGGGGGCTGGTCACGCGGCCCGGGGCGCCGGGACTCCCATGGCGTCGAACGCCTCCCGGGCCGCATCCCGGTGGGTCGAGGCCGCTTCCTGCTCGCCCATCCGGTCCAGGGCGTCGGCCATGCCGGCCAGCGCGCGGGCCTCCTCGACGCGGTAGCCGATGCGCGAGGCCGCGTCGCGGGCCCGCGCGTGGAGTTCGAAGGCCGCTGAATAGCGGCCGTTGCGCGTGTGGAACCGGCCGATGATGTTGCCGACGGCGGCCTCACGCATGGGAACAGCGCTGAGATCGCCCAGGCTGAGGGCCGACTCCCCCCACTGCGCAGCCTGGACGCTCTCACCGAGCCGGTCGGCGACTTCGGCGGACAGGGCGAGAACCAGCGACAGATCGGCGGGTGACATGGTCTCCCCCGCCAGCTTGCGGGCCCGGGCCAGAAGCTCCGAAGCCGCGGCGATCTCGCCCAGCCCGATTCTCGCCACGGCCAGATCGGTCAGCCCCTCGACCTCTTTGTCCACCGAGCCGATGGAGCGGGAAAGGGTGACGGAGCGGGTGGCAGCCTCCACCGCCTCCGGGTAGCGCCCCCATTCGGCGTACAGGCTGCTGAGGTTGGTCAGGGACTCGGCCTCGGCACGCTCCGCGCCCAGCTGCCGCTTGATGTCGATGGACTGCTGCAGTCGCGGCAGGGCCTCGTCGTACCGCCCCAGGGTGCTGAGCAGCAGCCCGAGGACGCCGGTGTCCTTCGCTTCGCCGCGCCGGTCGTCGAGACCGATGGACAGGGCCAACGCCTCCTCCGACATCGTGATGCCCTCGGTGAGGCGCCCGAGCTTCCAGCAGGCCACGGAAAGGTTGGAGAGACTGAGCCGCAGCAGAGCGGCGTCGCCCAGCCGGCGGGAGGCGGCAACCGCGACCCGGCCCAGCTCCATGAACTCCTCCAGGTGTCCTCGCAGATCGAGAGGGAAGACGACGTTGGCCGTCAACAGCCCTACGTGCCGGTCCATCTCCCAGCGGTAGGCCAGGGAAACGATGGCCAGCAGCGAGTCCTGCTCGCGCTCCAGCCAGTCGCGAGCCTGCTCGACGGTCTCCAGCGGCGGAAGTTCGGCCACCCACCCAAGGGGCCCGGTGCGGCCTATCCGGGCCCGCCCGGGAAACAGCAGGTCACAGGCTGCGTCGGTCGCGGCCAGCGCGAAGTCGAGCAGCCGGCCCACGGCCTGCGTGATCTCGCCGTCTCCTTCGGCCGTGACGTGCTGCTCCCCCCCGGCCACCGGCTGCCGACGGTTCCCGCTACGAGAAAGGTTCTGTGCGAAGCTGCGGACGAGGTCGTGGAAGGCGTAGTGACCGGTTTCGTGCTGTTGGAGCAGATGCATGTCGAGGAGGTACTCGAGGACTTCCTCCGCCTCCCGGGGACCGGTCCCGAGCAGGGCCCCGGCGGCGTAGGTGTTGATCTCGGCCCCCGGGTACTGACCGAGGAGCCGGAACGCCTCGCGGGTGTCGGCGGCCAGGCCCTCGTAGGAGAGCCGCAGCGTGACTTCGACGCTGCGTTCACCCGAGTTGAGTTCGGCCAGCCGGTGGGCATCGTCCCGGAGCCGGTCGACCAGGTAACGGACGGTCCAGCGGGGCCGCTTGCGCAACCGGGCCGCCGCGATCCGCAGGGCGAGCGGGAGATGGCCGCAGAGCTCCGTGAGCTGGGCGACGGCCTCCGGTTCGTTCTCCGCGCGCGACCGGCCGAGTACGCCCTCGACGAGGGCGACACTGTCGCCCGGCGGCATGACCCCCAGGGACACCGTATGAGCCGCGTCGAGGTCCACGAGCAGCGCACGGCTCGTGACGAGGACCAGAGTCTCGGTGGGGGAGGTGAGAAGCGGCCTGACCTGTGAGTCGTCCATGGCGTTGTCGAGCAGCAGGATCATCCGGTGGGTGCTCATCGTGCGCCGCCACAGGGCGATACGGCCCTCCGCGTCTTCGGGGATGCGGTCGGCCGGCACACCGAGCATGCGCAGCAGAGCCTCGGCCGCCGCACCCGCGCTCATGGGCCGGCCGTTGGGGGTGAACCCGCGCAGGTCAATGTAGAGCTGAGCGTCGGGGTACTTCTCCGCCAGCCGGTGTGCCGCGCGCACGGCCAGCGAGGTCTTGCCGCTTCCGCCCATACCGTCGATGGCGACGATCAGCGGTCCGGAGCCCGGGGCCTCCTCGACGAACCCGAGCAGCTCACTGACTTCCGCCTCCCGTCCGGTGAAGTCGCGCAGATCGTAGGGCAGGGTGGAGGGATTGCCCTCCGGCGTGAAGGGGGCAGCGGCGGGCAGTTGCGGAGCGGCGAGTTCCGGGCTGTTGCGGAGTACCGCGTTGTGCAGCTCCGAGAGCGCGTCGCCGGGGCCGATGCCGAGTTCCTCGATCAAGTGGTCCCGGACCTTGGCGAACTCCTCCAGCGCGTCGGCCTGTCGGCCGGTACGGAAGAGCGCCAGCATGAGCTGGCCCCGCAGAGTTTCCCGCAGCGGATGCGCATCGATGAATTCTCGCAATTCTCCGATGATCTCACTGCTTTCGCCGACCGCGAGCCGCAAGTCGAAAAGCTGCTCCACCGCGGTGAGGCGGCGCTCCTCAAGGGCGGCGGAGGCCGCAGAGAAAACCGATCCGCCGGCTCCCGCGAGCAGAGGCCCCCGCCACAGGGCCAGCGCCTCCCGCAGTGTCGTTATGGCAGAGGAACTGTGTCCGGCAACAGCAGCTTGTCTGGCCTGTTTTAATCCCTCGGTGAATCTGCCGAGGTCGACCTGCGCTGGCTCGGCGAGAGCCCGGTAGCCAGGCCCCTCGGTGACGATCAGATCCCGTCCGCCGGGAATGCGCTGTCGTAGCTCTGCGACGGCCTTGCGCACCTGATGGGCGGCGGTGGCGGGGGCGTTGTCGTCCCAAGCGGCCTCCACCAGCCGAAAGACCGGCAGGACGCGCTGGGGTTCGAGCAGGAGCGTGACAAGAACTTTTTCGTGGACAGGTCCGCCGACCCGGATTCGGTCGTTGCCGTCCCAGCATTCGAACGAGCCCAGAATCCGGAACTGCACTCTGCCGTTCTCCGCGAGTTCATTCATGATGGTTCCTCCTCCGGCGGCCACGGAGGATTTTCCGCCACCACCCACGCATAGCCGACGCTCCGCGTTCCTGCCTTCCAGATGGGTCTGTGCAGCCATCTCACCAGGGCTTCGTATCGAGCGGCAAGACGGCCCCGGAACGTATCGCTCCGTGGAACGCCGCTCCGGCGTGATTGATTAGCCACCACGACGTGACTCGGTTCAACGAGATGCCCGAACGGGCCGTCGGCCACCCAAAGACGTGGGCGAGCGGGCGGTGCCCGCTCGGGCATGACTTTCGGACAACCCTGAGCCGAACGGGGGAGCGGAGACAACCCGCGTATCCCCGTTGCCCTCTCACAGTCCGGACACAGCGTCGCCACAGGTGAGTTGAGTTGGGGCCGTGCTGCTCGTCCACGTTCCATCACGCACTCGGAAGTCCGGAAGTACGAGGGATGATGACCAGACCACAGCAGGGCCGCACACACCGCCTGACCCGCCCGTCGATCGCCATCGCCGCGGCCGTCGCCGTGACGGCGGGCGTCGTCGCCGCCGCGCCCGACGCGAAGACCGCGGAGCCGACGCCGAAGCTCAGCCTGATCGCCGCCTCCAAGTCGGTGACGCTCGACTCGTGGAAGGAGGATCCCGGCGTCTATCTGGACCTCGGGACCTATCTGACCTCGGAGAACGGCGCCTTCGAGCTCAAGGTGACCCGTAAGTCGTACAAGGATCCGGTCGTCGCCACGCAGGTGCTGCGGAAGGGGAAGAAGACCACGTCCAAGGCGCTTCCCGCCGGGCTCGTGAAGGACTTCTCCGGGCTGCCGGACTTCGCGCAGGTCTCCGTCACCAACGCGGCCGGCAAGACCGTGCTGAAGCAGAACGAGGCCTTCTGCCCCAACAACGCCTCCGGGCGGATCCGGCCGGACGCGCCCGCCAACTCGAAGTATCCGCAGAGCTGCCCGGTGAACCCCTTCACCCTCGGCTCGGTGTGGGGCGTGGAGAACGGCTGGGCGTCCAACACCTATGCCGGGTACTACTCCAAGCCGGTCAAGCTGGCCGCGGGTACCTACACCGCCAAGATCGCCGTGACGAAGAAGTACCGCGACCTCTTCGGCATCGCGAACAAGCCGCAGACCGTCAAGGTCACGGTGCGCGAGCGCAGTTGGGACGACGAGGAGAGCGCGGCCGCCGCCGCACCCCGCGGCGCGGCTCGCAAGTCCGCCGCAGGGCATGCCGGGCATGGCGCCGGGCACGAAGGGCACGGGAAGGCCTCCGAGGCACCCGCCGCGTCCGCCGGGCACGGTGCGCATGCCGCGCACGGCGCTCCCGCCCGTACCGAGGCTCCCGCCGCCCGGACGACCGGCGCCGGCCCCACGTTCAACGTCGGCCACGGGCCCTACCCGCCGGCTCCGCCCGCCCTGCCCTGGGCGCTGAAGAAGGAGTCCCTCCAGCGGCAGGCCTTCTCGGCCGCCAAGGTCGGCGACCGCTCCGGGCAGACCGACGGGTCGCGGCAGGCCCCCGGCGCCCGGCCCAACGCCAAGCGGCCCACCGGCAAGGTCACCGTGCCCGACGTGCCCAAGCCCGACCTGCGCTCGCTGCCCGCGTACGGCATCACCGTCAGCGACGGTTACGAGGAGGTGCCCGGCAAGGACTACCTCGCCTTCAGCGCCAACGTGTGGAACGCGGGCCCGGCCAAGCTCGTCGTGGACGGCTTCCGCTCCCCGGGCAAGAAGCTGATGGACGCCTACCAGTACTTCTACGACGCCAAGGGCAAGCAGGTCGGCTACACCCCGACCGGCACCATGGAGTGGGATCCGCGCCCGGGCCACGAGCACTGGCACTTCACGGACTTCGCCAGCTACCGGCTGCTGAAGGCCGACAAGAAGGAGTCGGTTCGCAGCGGCAAGGAGGCGTTCTGCCTCGCCAACACCGACGCCGTCGACTACACGGTGAAGAACGCCAACTGGCACCCGGACAACACCGACCTGTCCACCGCGTGCGGCCAGGAGAACTCGATCTCCGTCCGCGAGGTGCTCGACGTCGGCTCCGGTGACACCTACACCCAGGACCTGCCCGGCCAGTCCTTCGACATCACCAACCTGCCGAACGGCACGTACTACATCCAGGTCCTCGCCAACCCTGAGAACCGCCTCAAGGAGACCAACCACAAGAACAACAGCGCGCTGCGCAAGGTCGTCCTCGGCGGGAAGAAGGGCGCCCGGACCGTGAAGGTTCCCGCCCACGATCTGGTGAACGCCAACTAGCGCTTGTCGAGGGAGCGTTGATCTGCTCCGTCTCCAACGATCCGCCGGCCCCCCGGGGGCAACCGCGGCCCCCGTCGTCGCCCCCCCCCCCCCCCCCCCCCCCCCGGAACCCGCCCCCCCCCACCCCCCCCC
>NZ_JAFEUF010000177.1:0-4606 GCF_016901035.1 Streptomyces durocortorensis | reverse complement strand
CCGCCGGCCCGGTGTCGGCCCCCCCAGTGTTGGCCCCCCCCCCCCCCCCGGGGGCCGGGGGGGCGGTTTTCGCGGCTCCCCCCCCCCCCCCCCCCCCCCCGGGCCCCCCCCCGGGGCCCCGGCTTCGTGAGCCCGTCAGCCGCCTCGCGCGCCCGTCATTCGGCCAGCCCGTCCACCGCCGCCCGCACCGGCCCCGGCCGCCCCAGGAAGTCCGTGCTGTCCGCCCACTGGTCCACGCTCCCGGTCAGCGGCAGATCCCGCAGGTCCGGGTCGGTGACGGTGCGGGCCAGTGCCTGGGCGAAGCGCTCGGCGTGCAGCACCTGGAACGGGCGGCTGTGGTACGGCCGTCGCGTCGGGTCCACCTCCTCGGTGAGGCCCGTGCGGTTCTGGGCCTCGGCCACGCGCTCGTACGCGTCGCAGAGGTGCCGCTCGCGGGTCGCGTAGTCGCCGGCCGTGACGGCTCCCCGCAGCCAGGGCAGCAGGTCGTCGGCCCCGGGCAGCCGGGCGAAAGCGCTCCCCAGCCACTTGCTGTACGGCGCGTCCGGGAACTCCGCTTCGAGGATCGGCCGCACCGCTTCCTCGTAGAGGATCCGGGACAGTTCGAGGCCGGACAGGAAGGCGCGGGCGGGGATCGTCATGCGCCCACTGTGCTGGGTGGGGGCCGCTGGGGCCATCGCATATCCGCCGCGCCGCGCCCCACCGGTCGGTGGCGGCGGGCCCGCCGGGTCAGTCCTCGCCCTCCAGGTTGCCTTCCGTCTCCAGGTACACCTGGCGCAGCGCGTCCAGAACCGCCGGGTCGGGCTTGGCCCACATGCCGCGGGACTCGGCCTCCAGCAGGCGTTCCGCGATGCCGTGCAGGGCCCAGGGGTTGGCCTCCTGGAGGAACTGCTTGTTCTCCGGGTCCAGGACGTACGTCTGGGTGAGCTTGTCGTACATCCAGTCGGCGACCACGCCCGTCGTGGCGTCGTAGCCGAAGAGGTAGTCGACCGTGGCCGCCAGCTCGAAAGCACCCTTGTAGCCGTGGCGGCGCATCGCCTCGATCCACTTCGGGTTGACCACGCGGGCCCGGAAGACGCGGGACGTCTCCTCGACGAGCGTGCGCGTGCGGACCGTCTCGGGGCGGGTGGAGTCGCCGATGTACGCCTCCGGGGCCGAGCCCTTCAGCGCGCGCACGGTCGCCACCATGCCGCCGTGGTACTGGAAGTAGTCGTCGGAGTCCGCGATGTCGTGCTCGCGGGTGTCGGTGTTCTTCGCGGCGACCTCGATGCGCTTGTAGGCGCTCTCCATCTCCTCGCGGGCCGGGCGGCCGTCGAGCTCGCGGCCGTAGGCGTAGCCGCCCCAGACCGTGTAGACCTCGGCGAGGTCGGCGTCGGTGCGCCAGTCGCGGGAGTCGATGAGCTGGAGGAGGCCCGCGCCGTACGTGCCGGGGCGGGAGCCGAAGATGCGGGTGGTGGCCCGGCGTTCGTCGCCGTGTTCCGCCAGGTCGGCCTGAGTGTGCGCCCGTACGTAGTTGCGCTCGGCCGGCTCGTCGAGGGATGCCGCCAGGCGTACGGCGTCGTCGAGCAGCCCGACCGTGTGCGGGAACGCGTCGCGGAAGAAGCCCGAGATGCGGAGCGTGACGTCGATGCGGGGGCGGCCCAACTCCTCGTACGGGATGGGCTCCAGGCCCGTCACGCGGCGCGAGGCGTCGTCCCAGACGGGGCGGATGCCGAGCAGCGCGAACGCCTCCGCGATGTCGTCGCCCGCCGTGCGCATCGCGCTGGTGCCCCAGAGGGAGAGGCCGACCGAGGTGGGCCAGTCGCCGTTGTCGGTGCGGTAGCGGGTCAGGAGCGAGTCGGCCAGGGCCTGGCCCGTCTCCCAGGCCAGCTTCGACGGGACCGCCTTCGGGTCCACCGAGTAGAAGTTACGGCCCGTGGGGAGCACGTTGACCAGGCCGCGGAGCGGAGAGCCCGACGGGCCCGCAGGGACGAAGCCGCCGTTCAACGCGTGCACGGCGTGGGTGAGTTCGTCGGTCGTCGCCGCCATGCGCGGGACGACCTCCGTGGCCGCGAAGGTGAGGATGTCGGCCACGGCGTCCGGGAGGTCGGCCGCGACCCCGGCCACTGCCTCCGGGTTCCAGTCCGCGTCGTCCATCGCCTGGACGAGCGCGCGCGCCTGCTCCTCGATCTCGTCGGCGGCGGTGCGGGTGGCAGCCGACTCGTCCAGGCCGAGCGCCTCGCGCAGGCCGGGGAGGGATGCCGTACCGCCCCAGATCTGGCGGGCGCGGAGGACCGCGAGGACCAGGTTGACCCGGTCGTTCCCGGCGGGCGGGTTGCCCAGGACGTGCAGGCCGTCGCGGATCTGGACGTCCTTGATCTCGCAGAGCCAGCCGTCCAGATGCATGATGAAGTCGTCGAAGCCCTCGTCCTCCGGGCGGTCCTCCACCCCGAGGTCGTGGTCGAGCTTCGCCGCCTGGATCAGCGTCCAGATCTGGGCCCGGATCGCGGGCAGCTTCGCCGGGTCCATCGCGGCGATCTGCGCGTGCTCGTCCAGGAGTTGCTCCAGGCGCGCGATGTCGCCGTAGCTGTCGGCGCGGGCCATCGGCGGGACGAGGTGGTCGATCAGGGTGGCGTGGACGCGGCGCTTCGCCTGCGTACCCTCGCCCGGGTCGTTCACCAGGAACGGGTAGACCAGCGGCAGATCGCCGAGGGCGGCGTCGGGGCCGCAGGCGGCGGAGAGGCCCGCGTTCTTGCCGGGCAGCCACTCCAGGTTGCCGTGCTTGCCCAGGTGGATCATCGCGTCCGCGCCGAACCCGTTGTCCTCTGCGGCGGCGGAGATCCAGCGGTACGCGGCCAAGTAGTGGTGGGACGGCGGGAGATCGGGGTCGTGGTAGATCGCGATCGGGTTCTCGCCGAAGCCGCGCGGCGGCTGGATGAGGATGAGGAGGTTCCCGCGCCGCAGGGCCGCGAGGACGATGTCGCCCTCCGGGTTGGCGGAGCGGTCGACGAACATCTCGCCGGGGGCCGGGCCCCAGTGCTCCTCCACCGACTCCCGCAGCTCCTGGGGGAGTTCGGCGAACCAGCGGCGGTAGTCGGCGGCCGGGATCCGGACCGGGTTCTTCGCCAACTGCTCCTCGGTGAGCCACTCCTGGTCGTGGCCGCCCGCGTCGATCAGCGCGTAGATCAGCTCGTCGCCGTCGCCGGAGACCAGGCCCGGGATCTCCTCCTCGGGCCCGAAGTCGTACCCCTCGGCGCGCAGGCGGCGCAGCAGGGCCACGGCGCTGGCGGGGGTGTCGAGGCCCACCGCGTTGCCGATGCGGGAGTGCTTCGTCGGGTAGGCGGAGAGGACCAGCGCGATCTTCTTCTCCGCGTTGGGGATGGTCCGCAGCTTCGCGTGGCGTACGGCGATCCCGGCGACCCGGGCCGCGCGCTCGGCGTCGGGGACGTACGCCGGGAGACCGTCCTCGTCGATCTCCTTGAAGGAGAAGGGGACCGTGATCAGGCGGCCGTCGAACTCCGGCACCGCGATCTGGGTGGCCGCGTCCAGCGGGGAGACGCCCTCGTCGTTCTCCTCCCAGGCGCTGCGCGGGCTGGTGAGGCAGAGCGCCTGGAGGATCGGCACGTCGAGCTGGGTCAGCGCGCCCGCGTCCCACGACTCGTCGTCGCCGCCGGCCGAGGCCGCGGCCGGCTTGGTGCCGCCCGCCGCGAGGACCGTGGTCACGATGGCGTCGGCGGTGCGGAGCCGGTCGATGAGGTCGGCCTCCGGCGTACGGAGAGACGCGACGTACAGCGGGAGCGGGCGAGCCCCGGCGTCCTCGACCGCCGTGCACAGCGCGTCCACGAACGCGGTGTTCCCGCTCATGTGGTGGGCGCGGTAGTAGAGGACGGCGACCGTCGGCGCACCCTCGGGCACCGCGCGGGCCTCCCGCTCCAGCGGACCCCACGCGGGGGCCGGGGCGGGCGGCTCGAAGCCGTGGCCGGTCAGCAGCACGGTGTCGGAGAGGAACCGGGCCAGCTGCTCCAGGTTGGCGGGCCCACCGTGCGCGAGGTAGGCGTGCGCCTCGGCGGCGATGCCGATCGGCACGGTGGACGCGGCCATCAACTGGGCGTCGGGGGCCTGCTCACCGGTCAGCACGACGACCGGGCGGCCGGTGGCCAGCACCGCGTCGAGGCCCTCCTGCCATGCCCGTACGCCGCCGAGCAGCCGTACGACCACGAGGTCGACGCCGTCCAGCAGCTCCGGCAGTCCGCCGAGGTCGACGCGGGAGGGGTTGGCGTACCGGTAGCTGACGGGCCCCGCGGAAGCGCGGGCGCTCAGGAGGTCGGTGTCGGACGTCGACAGGAGCAGGATCATGCTGCGTCAGGCCTTCCTCGGGGTGTCCACGCCCCGGGCGGTGTCGGAGGGTCTCCCCTGCCGCCCGGCACAGGGCCGGGCGCCGCGCCCGGTGGGAAAACCGGGCGCTCGGGGAAGGGAGTTCCTGACTCGTCCGGCAGCCGGTGGTGTCGGCGGCCGGACTCACAGTGGCGGGACCGCGCCGGAATCTCACCGGGCTTCCTCCCCTGTCGCCGTCTGGCGATGGCGGCCTGAACGGACCACCGTCTGCATCCTAAGCGGCGGGGGTGGGGGC
>NZ_JAFEUF010000176.1 GCF_016901035.1 Streptomyces durocortorensis | reverse complement strand
CGGTGGGGGAGCGGAGGGGCGAACGGGTATCTGTGAATTACGGAGAGGTTACTGATCTCCGCCATTCGTTCGAATCTACAAGACGAGGACGGAGACCAGCCAACTCCTTCAGTGTTTCGGTGACTGCACCGGCCGGGCCCGGGCTTGTGTACTGGGCCACACACCACGTGAACACCATATGAACGAGCCAGTCGAGGCAGGCCGTCCCCGGCCCCGGCGAACGACCGATTGAGAAGAAGAGAGCCACTCATGGACTTCCTTCGCCCCGCCAGCTGGGAGGAGGCGCTCGCCGCCAAGGCCGAGCACCCCACGGCTGTGCCCATCGCGGGCGGCACCGATGTGATGGTCGAGATCAACTTCGACCACCGGCGGCCCGAGTACCTCCTGGACCTGAACCGCATCGGTGAGCTGTCCGAGTGGGAGGTGGGCCAGGAGAAGGTACGGCTCGGCGCCTCCGTGCCGTACAGCAGCATCATGGACCACCTGCGCGCCGAGCTGCCCGGCCTGGCGCTCGCCTCGCACACCGTCGCATCCCCGCAGATCCGCAACCGCGGCGGCGTCGGCGGCAACCTCGGCACCGCCTCGCCGGCCGGCGACGCGCACCCGGCCCTGCTCGCGGCCGACTGCGAGGTCGAGGCCGAATCCGTACGCGGAACGCGGCTGATTCCTATCGACGCTTTCTACACAGGCGTCAAGCGCAACGCCCTGGAGCCGGATGAGCTGATCCGCGCGGTGCACATCAAGAAGGCCGACGGACCGCAGCAGTACTCCAAGGTCGGCACGCGCAACGCCATGGTCATCGCCGTCTGCGCGTTCGGGATCGCCCTGCACCCCGAGACCCGCACCGTGCGCACCGGCATCGGCTCCGCCGCCCCGACGCCCATCCGGGCCAAGGAGGCGGAGGACTTCCTGAACGCCGCGCTCGAAGAGGGCGGGTTCTGGGACAACGGAAAGATCATCACTCCCGCGATCGCCAAGCAGTTCGCCGCCCTCGCGTCCGGCGCCTGCAACCCGATCGACGACGTGCGCGGCACGGCGAAGTACCGCAGGCACGCGGTCGGGATCATGGCCCGCCGCACGCTCGGCTGGACCTGGGAGCAGTACCGCGGCGCGGGCCGCACGCTGGAAGGAGCTGCGTAACCATGCGAGTCAATTTCACGGTCAACGGCCGTCGCCAGGAAGCCGACGACGTGTGGGAGGGCGAGTCCCTCCTGTACGTCCTGCGTGAGCGCATGGGCCTGCCCGGTTCCAAGAACGCCTGCGAGCAGGGCGAATGCGGCTCCTGCACGGTCCGCCTGGACGGCGTCCCGGTCTGCGCCTGCCTGGTGGCCGCCGGCCAGGTCCAGGACCGCGAGGTCGTCACCGTCGAGGGCCTGGCGGACTACGCCAAGCACCGCGAGGACGCCCACCCCGGCGGCGGATGCGCCTCCGGCGCCTGCGGCACCTCCCTGGACTCCGCCAAGCGCTGGCAGTCCAAGCCCACCGACGGCCAGACCGGCGAGGCCGCCGAACTGTCCCCGATCCAGCAGGCGTTCATCGACGCCGGAGCCGTCCAGTGCGGCTTCTGCACCCCCGGCCTGCTGGTCGCCGCCGACGAGCTGCTGGAGAACAGCCCCTCCCCGTCCGACCAGGACATCCGCGAGGCCCTCTCCGGCAACCTGTGCCGCTGCACCGGTTACGAGAAGATCCTCGACGCGGTCCGCCTCGCGGCCGCCCGTCAGGAAGAGGCGGTCCAGTCATGACGACGCGCCCCGAAGCCACCGAGCGCCCCGCGGCCACGATGCCGAAGGCCCAGAACGTACCGTCCGGAACGCCCACCAAGATCACCCAGGGTTCGCCCACCAAGGGCGGCATCGGCGAGTCCACGCTCCGCCCCGACGGCACCCTCAAGGTCACCGGAGAGTTCGCGTACTCCTCCGACATGTGGCACGAGGACATGCTGTGGGGCCAGACGCTGCGCTCCACGGTCGCGCACGCCGAGATCGTCTCCATCGACACCTCCGAGGCGCTCGCCACCTCCGGCGTCTACGCGGTGCTGACCTACGACGACCTGCCCGCCGAGATGAAGAACTACGGCCTGGAGATCCAGGACACGCCGGTTCTCGCCCACGGCAAGGTCCGCCACCACGGTGAGCCGATCGCCATCGTGGCCGCCGACCACCCGGAGACCGCGCGCCGCGCCGCCGCCAAGATCAAGATCGAGTACCGCGAGCTGCCGCTCGTCACCGACGAGGCATCGGCGACCGCTCCGGACGCCGTGCTCGTGCACGAGGGCCGCGACGACCACCACATCGGCCACGTCCCGCACCCCAACATCGTGCACCGCCAGCCGATCATCCGGGGCGACGCCGAGGCGGCCGCCGAGCGGGCCGACGTCATCGTCAAGGGCGAGTACACCTTCGGCATGCAGGACCAGGCCTTCCTCGGCCCCGAGTCCGGTCTCGCGGTGCCCTCCGAGGACGGCGGCGTCGAGCTGTACGTCGCCACCCAGTGGCTGCACTCGGACCTCGGCCAGATCGCCCCCGTCCTCGGCCTGCCCGAGGACAAGGTCCGCATGACGCTCTCCGGCGTCGGCGGGGCCTTCGGCGGGCGCGAGGACATCTCGATGCAGATCCATGCTTGCCTGCTGGCGCTCCGCACCGGCAAGCCCGTCAAGATCGTCTACAACCGCTTCGAGTCGTTCTTCGGCCACGTCCACCGGCACCCGGCGAAGCTGTACTACGAGCACGGCGCCACCAAGGACGGCAAGCTCACGCACATGAAGTGCAAGATCGTCCTGGACGGCGGGGCCTACGCCTCCGCCTCCCCGGCGGTCGTCGGCAACGCCTCCTCGCTCTCGGTCGGCCCGTACAAGATCGAGGACGTCGACATCGAGGCGGTCGCCCTCTACACCAACAACCCGCCCTGCGGCGCGATGCGCGGCTTCGGCGCGGTCCAGGCGTGCTTCGCCTACGAGGCGCAGATGGACAAGCTCGCCGCGAAGCTGGACATGGACCCGGTGGAGTTCCGGCAGATCAACGCCATGGAGCAGGGCACCCTGCTGCCCACCGGCCAGGCCTGCGACTCGCCGGCCCCGGTCGCCGAGCTGCTGCGCCGGGTCAAGGCCCGGCCGCTGCCGCCCGAGCAGGAGTGGCTGACGGCGGGCAGCGAAGGCACCTCCGTCGACGTCCGGGCCCTGCCCGGCGGGCTCTCCAACACCACCCACGGCGAAGGCGTCGTCCGCGGCGTCGGCTACGCGGTCGGCCTGAAGAACGTCGGCTTCTCCGAGGGCTTCGACGACTACTCCACCGCCCGTGTGCGGATGGAGGTCATCAACGGCGAGCCGGTCGCCACCGTGCACACCGCGATGGCCGAGGTCGGCCAGGGCGGCGTCACCGTCCACGCCCAGATCGCCCGTACCGAACTCGGTGTCAACCAGGTCACCATCCACCCGGCCGACACCCGCGTCGGCTCCGCCGGATCCACCTCCGCCTCCCGCCAGACGTACGTCACCGGCGGCGCGGTCAAGAACTCCTGCGAAGCCGTACGGGAGAAGGTCCTGGAGCTGGGCCGCACCAAGTTCGGCACCTACCACCCGGCCTGGGCCACCGCCGAACTCCTCCTGGAGGGCGGCAAGGTCGTCACCGACGGCGGCGAAGTGCTCGCCGACGTGGCCGACGTGCTGGAGGACGAGGCGATCGACATCGAGCTGGAGTGGCGCCACCGGCCCACCGAGGCGTTCGACCTCCGTACCGGACAGGGCAACGGCCACGTCCAGTACTCGTTCGCCGCGCACCGCGCGGTCGTCGAGGTCGACACCGAGCTCGGCCTGGTCAAGGTCATCGAACTGGCCTGCGCCCAGGACGTCGGCAAGGCGCTCAACCCGCTCTCCGTGCTCGGCCAGATCCAGGGCGGCACGCTCCAGGGCATGGGCGTCGCGGTGATGGAGGAGATCATCGTCGACCCGAAGACCGCGAAGGTGCGCAACCCCTCCTTCACGGACTACCTGCTCCCCACGATCCTCGACACGCCGACGATCCCGGTCGACGTGCTCGAACTCGCCGACGAGCACGCCCCGTACGGGCTGCGCGGCATCGGTGAGGCCCCCACCCTGTCGTCCACCCCGGCCGTCCTCGCGGCGATCCGGAACGCGACGGGTCTGCAGCTCGACAGGACACCGGTGCGGCCCGAACACCTCACCAGCACCTGAGAGCCTGCCGGGTGACCTCCCACCGGTCGTCACCCGGCACGCTCCGAGCGGTCCCCCCCCGTACTCTCCGGGCGGTGTGCTGAGCCGAGAACGTCACCCTTTTCCGCACCCCGCACCGCCCGGAGGCCCAAGTACCGCACCGCTCGCGGTTCTTCACCGCCGTGCCCGTCAGCACGGCAGCGCCTCACGGATCATCCGTGCCGCCGGCACATCCGTTCTGCTTCAACAGTTCGTCCCGGCCGTCCCCGGGTCGTGCAGCCGACGCAGTCATCCCAAATCCCGCAATCAGCAATCTCCAAGCGGGTGCCCCTGTGAACCTTGGGAGTCAGGCATCATGACCCAGCAGTCAGTGGAACCGAAGACCAGCCCGGAAGCTGCGGGCCCCGGCTCGCGCGTCCCCGCCGGAAGATCATGGCTCGACCGGTACTTCCACATATCCGAACGAGGATCCACGGTCGCGCGCGAACTGCGCGGCGGCGTCACGACCTTCATGGCCATGGCGTACATCCTCCTGCTCAACCCGATCATCCTCGGCGGCGAGGACGTCAACGGCAACCTCCTCAGCCAGCCCGGCCTCATCACCGCGACCGCCTTCGCGGCGGCCGCGACGACCCTGCTCATGGGCTTCGTCGGCAAGGTGCCCCTGGCGCTCGCCGCCGGGCTCAGCGTCTCCGGTGTGCTCGCCTCTCAGGTCGCTCCCAACATGACCTGGCCGCAGGCCATGGGCATGTGTGTGATCTACGGTGTGGTGATCTGCCTCCTGGTGGTCACCGGCCTCCGCGAGATGATCATGAACGCGATCCCGCTCGCGCTCAAGCACGGCATCACGATGGGCATCGGGCTCTTCATCGCCCTCATCGGCCTCTTCAAGGCCGGTTTCGTCCACCAGGGCGTGGCGACCCCGGTCTCGCTCGGCCCGGCCGGTGAACTCGCCGGCTGGCCCGTCCTGATCTTCTGCGTGACCCTACTGCTCATCTTCATGCTCCAGGCGCGCAACATCCCCGGCGCGATCCTGATCGGCATCGTCGTCGGCACGCTGATCGCGATCGTCATCAACGCGATCGTCGACATCGACCCCAAGAAGTGGAGCAGCGGCCCGCCGGAGCTGGACGGCAGCGCGGTCTCCACCCCCGACTTCTCCCTCTTCGGGAACGTCGAGTTCGGCGGCTGGGGCGACGTCGGCGTGATGACCGTCGGCATGATCGTCTTCACCCTGGTGCTGGCCGGCTTCTTCGACGCGATGGCCACCATCATCGGCGTCGGCACCGAGGCCAAGCTCGCCGACGACAAGGGCCGCATGCCGGGCCTGTCCAAGGCGCTCTTCATCGACGGCGCCGGCGGCGTCATCGGCGGTGTCGCCTCGGGCTCCGGCCAGACGGTCTTCGTCGAGTCGGCCACCGGCGTCGGGGAAGGAGCCCGGACCGGGCTCGCCTCCGCCGTCACCGGCCTGTTCTTCGCCGCCTGCCTCTTCTTCACCCCGCTCACCGCGATCGTGCCGACCGAGGTGGCCTCCGCCGCGCTCGTCGTCATCGGCGCGATGATGATGCAGAACGCCCGGCACGTGGACTGGAGCGACCGCTCCGTCGCCATCCCGGTCTTCCTGACCGTGGTCCTCATGCCCTTCACGTACACCATCACCACCGGTGTCGCCGCGGGTGTCATCGCGTACAGCGCCATCAAGCTCGCCCAGGGCCGGGCCCGCGAGGTCGGGGCCTTCATGTGGGGACTGACGGTGATCTTCATCGTCTTCTTCGCCCTCAACCCGATCGAGAGCTGGCTGGGCGTCCACTGACGCCCCGGCCCCCTTCACCCTTGAGGAGAAACGCCATGCTGGACATCGCCGAAGAGCTGCACCGGTGGGTCTCGCAGGGACGCGAGTTCGCCGTCGCCACCGTGGTGGCGGTCGGCGGCAGCGCGCCCCGGCAGCCCGGCGCGGCCCTCGCCGTCGACCGCGACGGCACGGCCATCGGGTCGGTCTCCGGCGGATGCGTGGAGGGGGCGGTGTACGAACTGTGCCAGCAGGCCCTGGAGGACGGGCGACCCGTCCGCGAGCGGTTCGGCTACAGCGACGAGGACGCCTTCGCGGTCGGACTGACCTGCGGCGGCATCATCGACATCCTGGTGACACCGGTACGGGCGGACGATCCCGCCCGACCGGTGTTCGCCGCAGCGCTCGCGGCCGCCGCGGAGGGGACGGCGGCCGCGCTGGCCCGGGTCACGGACGGGCCCGAGGAACTGCTCGGCCTGCCGCTCCTGGTCCGCCCCGACGGGAGTTACGAGGGCGGGCTCGGCGGCCACCCGGCGCTCGACCGGACCGCCGCCGCCGAGACCCGGGCCCTGCTGGACGCGGGCCGCACCGGACCGCTCGCCATCGGCGCGGAGGGCTCCCGCTGCGGCCGGCCCATCGAGCTGCTGGTCGAGTCCAGCATGCCGCCGCCCCGCATGATCGTCTTCGGCGCCATCGACTTCGCGGCCGCGCTCGTCCGGGCCGGGAAGTTCCTCGGCTACCGGGTCACCGTCTGCGACGCCCGACCGGTCTTCGCCACCGCGGCCCGCTTCCCCGAGGCCGACGAGATCGTCGTCGAGTGGCCCCACCGCTACCTCGCCGGGACCGAGACCGACGCCCGCACCGTGCTCTGCGTCCTCACCCACGACGCCAAGTTCGACGTACCCCTCCTGGAGGCCGCCCTGCGCCTCCCGGTCGCCTACGTCGGCGCGATGGGCTCGCGCCGCACCCACCTGGAGCGCAACGACCGGCTGCGCGAGGTCGGCGTCACCGAACACGAACTCGCCCGGCTGCGCTCCCCGATCGGCCTGGACCTCGGCGCGCGGACGCCGGAGGAGACAGCCCTGTCCATCGCGGCCGAGATCGTCGCGGTCCGGCGCGGGGGCAGCGGCGTACCGCTCACCGGGGCCCACACTCCGATCCACCACGACAGCAGCGGACAGCCGCTCGCCTCGGTGGCCTGAAACGCCCGTCAACACCCCGTCCATCCCGGGCGGGTTACCGCCACGGCGGTTTCCCGCCCGCCCGGAACGCAGCGGACACCCCGGGTCAGCCGGTAGATCAGCTGCATGACTTCTTCCCCCTCCTCCGTTCCCGGCCGGGCGAGATCCGCCCGCCCAGGACGCAGAGCCCTGCTCCTGGCGACCTCGGCGGCCCTCCTGGGCGGCATGCTGGTCCCCTTCGCCGGTGCGGGCACCGCCGGCGCCGCCCCCGCACCGGGCGCCGACGCCCCACGTTCCGCCCCGCGCACCGAGAGCCACACCGTCACCCTGATCACCGGTGACGTCGTGCGGTACGTGGACGGCCCCGGCGACCAGGACACCGTCACCGTGGACCGCCCCGAAGGCGCGAGCGGCGGCGTCCGGATCCAGCAGGCGGGCGAGGACGTGTACGTCCTGCCCGACGAGGCCACCACGCTGATCGCAGCGGGCACCCTGGACCGGCGGCTGTTCAACGTCTCGGCCCTGGTCCGGATGGGGTACGACGACGAGGGCACCGGCGCCGTCCCGGTCATCGCCACCTATCCGCCCGCCCGCGCCAAGGCCCTGCCCGCCGCCCCGCGCGGCGCGAAGAAGGTCCGCACCCTCGCTTCCATCCACGGCGCTGCGCTCAGCGCCGACAAGGACGGGGTGCGCACGTTCTGGGACGCCATCACCCCTACTCCCAAAGCCCGTTCACTCGACGGCGGGATCGCCAAGCTCTGGCTGGACGGCCGCTCCGAGGCGCTGCTCGCCGAGTCCGTGCCGCAGGTGAACGCCCCCGAGGCATGGGCCGCGGGCTTCGACGGCAAGGGCACCAAGGTCGCCGTCCTGGACACCGGCATCGACGCCGACCACCCGGACGTCAAGGACCGCCTCGTCGGATCCCGCAGCTTCGTCCCGGGCGAGGAGGTCGACGACAAGAACGGTCACGGCACGCACGTCGCCTCCACCATCGCCGGCTCCGGCGCGGCCTCCGAAGGCGCGAACAAGGGTGTCGCCCCGGCGGCCGACCTTCTCGTCGGCAAGGTCCTCAGCGACGAGGGCTCCGGCGCGGACTCCGGGATCATCGAGGCCATGGAGTGGGCGAAGGCCGAAGGAGCCGACATCGTCTCCATGAGCCTCGGCTCCCCGGTGCCCGACGACGGCACCGACCCGATGTCCCAGGCGGTCAACTCCCTCTCGGCGGAGGGTGGTCCGCTGTTCGTCATCGCGGCGGGCAACGCGTACGGGGCAGGCACGATCGGCTCTCCCGGCTCGGCGGAGCAGGCGCTCACCATCGCCGCCGTCGACAAGCAGGACGCCCGGGCCGACTTCTCCTCGATGGGCCCGCTGGTGCGCTCCCACGGCCTGAAGCCCGACCTCTCGGCCCCCGGCGTCGACATCAACGCCGCAGCCTCGCAGTCCGTCCCCGGCGCCGAGGGCATGTACCGGCCGATGTCCGGTACGTCGATGGCCACGCCCCATGTCGCGGGCGCCGCAGCCATTCTGAAAGAGCGTCACCCCGACTGGAGTGGTCAGCGCATCAAGGACGCGCTGATGACCTCGTCCAAGAAGCTCGACGCGTACGCCCCGTACGAGCAGGGCACCGGCCGGCTCGATGTGAAGGCGGCCGTCGACACGACGATCGAGGCCACCGGCTCGGTCCCCGTCGCCTCCTACGCCTGGCCGCACAGCCCGTCCGACGAGGTCGCCGAACGCACGATCACCTACCGCAACTCCGGTGACACGGACGTGACGCTGAAGCTGGCCACCGACACGGAGGAGGCGGCCTACACGCTCTCCACCGACACCCTCACCGTCCCGGCGGGCGGTACCGCCGAAGCGGTCCTGTCGCTCGACCCGGCGAAGGCCGCCGACGACACCACCTTCTCCGGCCAGGTCGTCGCCACCGACACGGCGGGGGCCACCGTCGCGCACACCGGGTTCGCGCTCACCAAGGAGAAGGAGCTGCACGATCTGACGCTGAAGCTCCGCGACCGGTCGGGCAAGCCGATGGACGGCCTCGTCGTCCTCGCCGAGCTGGGCGACCCGCAGCTCGGCCTCGTCCAGGTCAGCGGCGGCGAGACCACGCTGCGCCTGCCGCCCGGCAACTACACCGCCTGGGCCTCCGTGGACGTGGACGGCGACCGCCCCGACTCCCGGGCCGTCGCGTTCCTCGCGGCCCCCGAGACCATCCTCACCGGCTCCACCACGGTCACCCTCGACGCGTCCAAGGCCCGCAAGGTCAGCGTGCGCACCCCGAAGGAGACCGAGACCCGCCAGCTCCGCTACGACATGGCACGCACCGCACCGGACGGCACCGTCCAGCGCGACGCGTACCAAATACCGCTCACCTACGACCAGTTGTGGGCGAGCCCCACCAAGAAGGTGAAGGAGGGCGACTTCAGCTTCCTGACCCGCTGGCGGCAGGGCGAGGAGCTGATCGACGTCGAGGCCGACGGCAGTGACGTACCGGTCCATGTTCAGGGCGGCGCGGCGATCGCCGAGGACAGCGAGCGGAAGCTGAACGCGGTGTACGCGGGCAAGGGTGCACCGGCCGACTACCGGCACCTGAACGTGCGCGGCAAGGCCGTCGTGATCACCCGCAGTGCCGACGTCACCCCCGCCGAACGCCTCGCGGCCGCGCTGGCCGCCGGGGCCGAGGCGCTGTTCGTCGTCAACGACGAGCGCGGCGTGGCGATGGAGAGCTACACCCCCTACGGCGAACAGACCACGATCCCCGTCGCCTCGGTCCAGAAGTCCGCGGGCCAGGACCTGATCCGCGCCGCACAGCGCGGCAAGAGGATCGAGGTCGACCAGAAGAAGTTCGCGGACTACCTCTACGACCTGGTGGACCGCCACGACGGCACCATCCCGGACCGCTCGCTGGCCTTCGCGCCCTCGACCCGTCAGCTGGCGGAGGTGGAGAACACCTTCTACGGCCACAAGAAGACGCTCGGCGGCGGCTACCGCTACGACATCCCGGACTACGGCCCCGGCCTCGGCTTCGAGGAGTACGAGCAGTTCCCCGACGTGCGCACCGAATGGGTCAACCCGCTGCCGGGCGACTCGTTCTGGTACGAGAACCACTCGGTCCTCAACGCCGACGAGTCCGACCGGGCGCACGAGATGCGCAGCGCTGAGCTGGACTACCGGGCGGGCAAGGACTACCGCGCCGAGTGGTTCGCCCCGGTGACCCGCCCGCGACTCGGCACCGGCTACTGGGGCCCGTTCCGCACGGTCAACAACGACCTCCAGTTCAACATCACCCCGTGGACAGACGCGGGCGCGGGCCACTCCGGCTCGATGCCCGAGAACGAGTACGACACCACCTCGTACGCCTTCTACCGGGGCGACACGGAGCTGAAGAAGGGCGCGGGCCGGGCCGGTTACATCGGTGACCTCTCCGCCGACAAGCAGCCCTATCGCCTGGTCATCGACTCGCAGCGCGACGCGAAGACCTGGAAGACATCGACCCGTACGCACTCCGAGTGGGGCTTCCTCTCCGGCGCGCTGGAGGAGGGCGGTCCCCACCAGGCCGACATCCCGCTGCTCCAGCTGGACTTCGCCGTCGACACCGACCTGGCGGGCGACGTCCGGGCCGGCCGCACGACGGAGATCGGCCTCGCCTCCGGCACCCAGGAGTGGCTGCCGGGCGCGGTGAAGGCGAACAAGGCTTCGCTGTCGGTCAGTTACGACGACGGCAAGCACTGGACGAAGGTCGACCTCCGGAAGAAGAAGTCCGGCGAGTGGACCGCGAAGTTCCGGACCCCGTCGAAGGGCGCGGCATCGGTCTCGCTCAAGGCGCACGCGGAGGGCCCCGGCGGCCTCGTCGTCGACCAGGAGATCATCCGGGCGTTCGGCCTGAAGTGACCTCCTGAAGCCTGGTCCCGCACATCCGATCCGGGGGAGTGCGGGACCGGGCCGGTCGGCCCCGGCCGGGAGGGCTGCGGGACCAGGTGGGTGTCGGCCCCGGCCGGGAGGACTGCGGGACCAGGTGGGTGTCGGCCCCCAGCCGGAAGAGCTGCGGGACCAGGTGGGTGTCAGCCCCCGGCCGGAAGAGCTGCCAGCGCCCGTCCGAACCGGGCCAGCAGATGCCAGACCCGCTTCAGATCCTGCGCCTCGTGCAGTCCGGCCCGTACCGCGTCGCCGACGATCCGCGCGTCCAGCCACCCCTCGACCGCCAGCGTCGAGCCGAGGGCCACGAACTCCGGTCCCCGGTAGCCCGGATGGAGCCGCAGCTCCTCCACGGGGAGCCGGAACCCCGGGTGCCACTCGACGGGGCACGGCAGCCGGTGGGCGGCCGCCTCCACCTCCGTACCCCGGAACACCGGATCCAGGACCAGCGCCTCCACGTCCCCGTCGAGCCGGACCGGGGCGTGGATCTGCGCCTCGACGTAGTCGTCCAACGCGTCACGGCCATCCGCCTCGGCCAGCTCGACGAGGCCCGACATCCGGGCCGCGACCCCGAAGTGCACGGGCTCAGCGGCGCTGTCCGGATAGCAGAACGTGGCCGCGGCGAGGACGCCCGCCGCCAGCCTGAAGTGCGCGGACCCGAACCGGGGCGCGGCCCCGAACGGACTCCGCCGGACGTCCAGCGCCCCGTAGACGGGCCGCTCGGCCGCCCCGGCCCCGTCGTAGGCGCCGCCGAAGATCCGGCTCTCCCAGCGCCACCGGTCACCGCCGGGGTGCGCGGTGAGCCCGCCGTTGCTGGTCCCGGTCACGAACTGGGAGACGTACAGGCCGTCCTCGCGCAGCCGCTCCAGGATCGGTCGCCCCGCCACCGTACGGTCGGGGTGGAAGTTCAGGGTGACGCGCGGCCCGGGCTCCAGCGGTAGCCCCGAGGACAGTGACGCGACATGCGCCAGCGCCCGCCTGCGGACCGGGGAGAGCGGAGGATCGGTGGTCATCGCGCCAGTGTGCCCGGACGGGGTCCGGGGGTGCACGTGAATACCCGGGCCGGCCGGTGCGGTTGGATGAGCCCATGAGCGTTCACGACGTGGCCCGCGGGCTGCCGGGCATATCCGCCCTTACCGACCTCTGCCGTTCCCTGGCGATGCTCGACGCGATCCTGTGTCCCGAGTGGGACGACCGCTGGCACGGCTTCGACGCCCAGTGGTCGCCGACCGAGGCGATGGCCTCGATGCGGGACGGGGCGGGCGGGGAGTTCTCCGTCGTCTTCTCCGCCGAGGGCGCGTACGCGCGCGGCTTCGACCACGAGTCGCCGATGAGCCCGTACGTGGACGACGCCCCCTGGCCCGGGGTGCTCGACGAGGTGCCCGCCGTGTTCCGCCGTTACGTGGACGAGCCGTCGTTCTGCGACGAGTTCGGGCTGCCCGTCGTCACGGCCTGCCTCTGGCGGGAGAGCGGCGACGACCGCTGGCGGGCGGGGCCCGTCGAGTTCCCGGAGGACGGGGAGGACTCCGACGGCGCGGACTGGCTGTTCCAGCTCCTCGTCGCCGGAACCCCCGAGTCGTACCGGGAGTGGGCAGAGGACCACTTCGAGGCGGCCGTCGACCTCGAGGCCGTACGCCACGTCTACGCGCTGCGACCGCTCACCGACGAGGTGGTCGCGGCGCTCAACCCGGAACGGATCCCCGCCGAACTGGCCGAGGACATCAAGGAGATCGGGTACCCGGCCGGCGCCGGGGAGTGACCCGGTGTGCCCTCCTCCGGGTGGCTCCCCGGCGTGATCCGGTGCCCTCCGGGTCACGCATCGATGTGCCCCGGCGAGCCCTCCGGGGCCGGCCCGCCGCCGGCCCCGGGATCAGTCGTCCTCCTCCGGGACCGCCGGATCGCGCCGGGCCAGCGCCTCGGCCACCGGCACCCCGGTCCGGGCCGCCACGGCCAGGCGGGCCCGGACCTCCGCGCCGGTGCGCGGGCGGAAGCGCGGCCGCTTTCCGCAGCCGCACGGCTCCAGGCCCTCGTAGCGCAGGCCCGCCCCCAGCACGGCCGCGACCGCGCTCCAGGCGTCGGTGTCACGGCGCGGCGGAGGCGCGAAGTCGTGGCCCGCGCAGACGAGAGCCCGGCCGCAGTTCGGGCAGGGCGGGGGGCCGCTGTCCAGGGGGAACCGTTTGAAGCTGACGCGGCAGGGGACGCAGGCGTAGTGCAGCTTGTAGTGGACCATCGCGTAGAAGCACACCCGGCGACGGTATCGGGCCGGGGCGGGGCCGGGTCTGGGTGCCCGGCCCGATACCGGACCGGGACCGGGACCGACCGCCGCCCGGCAACCCGGGCGGCAGCCTCCGTGTTCGGGCTCACTCTCCGTTCTGCAGGGCCTTCCACGTGGCCGGGCCCACCTGGCCGTCGACGCCCAGCTTGCGGCTGGTCTGGTAGTCGGTGACCGCGGTCTTCGTGGCCGGGCCGAAGCTGCCGTCCACACCCACCGTGGTGCCGAGCGCCGCCGTCAGGGCCCGCTGGAGGCGCTTCACCGCGTCGCCCGAGCTGCCCTGCTTCAGCACCGGGGTCGTGCCGGCCGCCAGCAGGGCCGTCCAGGTCTTCGGGCCGACCGTCCCGTCGACGCCGAGGGAGCGGGCCCGCTGGAACGCCTCCACCGCGCTCTTCGTGGTGGGGCCGAACCGGCCGTCCACCGTGCCCGGCTGGTACTTCTGCTCGGTCAGCAGCTTCTGCACGGCGGTCACCTGCGGGCCCGACGAGCCGGACTGCTGGGTCGTGTAGAGGGGGAAGGTCAGGCCGTCGCCACCCGTGCCCGGGTCACCGCCGACCAGCTCCATGTAGTAGTTCCAGTCCCAGTTGGCGCCCGGGTCGGTGTGGTCGTTGCCGGGTACCTCGCTGTGGCCGACGATGTGCGCCCGGTCCTTCGGGATGCCGAACTTGGCGCTGAGGTGCGAGGTCAGCGCGGCCGACGAGCGGTACATCGCGTCGGTGAACCAGGCCGGTTCGTCGACCCAGCCCTCGTGCTCGATCCCCACGGACGAGGCGTTGGCGCTGCGCGCGTGCCACGCGGTGTCCTTGTCCCGGACCGTCTGGGTGACCTCGCCGTCCGAGGAGCGGATCACATAGTGGGCGCTGACCTGGGACGCCGGGTTCTGGAACCAGCTGATGGAGCCCGCGTACGAGCCCTGGGTGACATGGACGACCACCTTGTCGACGGTCGCGGTACGGCCTGCGGCGAAGTTCTCGGCGTGGGCGGGCACCCAGCGGGCCGAGGGGTAGTCCTCGCTCTGCGCGTAGACGTCGGACGCCGACAGCTCGCCCTTGTCCGGGTCGACCGGCCGGGAGGGTACGAGCACCTCCTCGCCGCCGGACACCGTCGCCGCCACGCCCTCGGCGAGGAACGTGAAGACCGCGTCCGCGTAGAGCGCGGCCGCCGGTCCCTCGGCGGCGCTGTACCGGGCCACCGCCGGGTACCAGGAGTCGACGTCCCCGCGCTCGGCGGCGTCCAGGCCCAGCGCGTCGGCGTGGGCGCGCAGGACGGCCGCGCCGCCGAGGATGTTGGCCGTCGTGTCCCGGCGCAGCCGGGCCGCGCTCTCGCCCGTCAGCTCGGAGGCCTTCTCCAGGGACCGGTTGGCGGGGTTGCTCGCCAGGTGCATCACGCCGTAGCCGTTCGCCTGGCTGGGCTTGCCCGCGTGTCCGTTCAGCCGGGACTCGCCGTAGCCCACGGCGGCCAGCAGATCGCGCGGTACGCCGTACTCCTGGGACGCCTCGGCGAAGGCGCGGTTCATCGGGTCGGCCGTGTCGGCCCGCGGGGCGGCGGTCGCCGGCTGTCCGGCCGTGAGGAGGGCCGTGGCGGTCAGGACGGCCAGGGCGCAGATGCGGGCCCGGGTCGCGCTCATATACACAAAACCGAGCCCACCAGACACACAAACAGAACCTGATTAGGTCTATTCAGTGTAAAAAAAAATGAAAGC
>NZ_JAFEUF010000175.1:9995-15211 GCF_016901035.1 Streptomyces durocortorensis | reverse complement strand
CAACCATCACCGCTGCCACACCGCACTCGGAGGCCAACCCCCGATCAGCCGCGTGAACAACCCTGCGGGTCAATACACCTAGGGCCTGTCGGTCGTCGTGGTCGGGGCGGCCGAGGCGGCCGGCTCGGCCGTCTTCGTCGCGTCCTTCGTCTCCGGCGCGTCCGCCCCGGCCGCGTCCTTCGTCTGCCGTGCGTCCGCCGTAAGCGCGCTGAGGCCGCCCAGGCCCGGCAGCGGCCAGCGGCGGTTGACCAGGAACACCGCGCCGGCCAGCACCACCAGCAGACCGCCGATGATCGCCAGGGCGATCCCGACCCCGCCGGAACCCTTCGAGGCCGAGGCGTGCGTGGCCTCCGCCTGGCCCCCCGTGCCCTGGTCCGCGCCGGCGGCGGGCGCCGCGCCCTTGCCGCCGATGGCGGTCCCGGTGTCCACGGACTTCGGCGGCACCAGCTGGCCGACCGGGGTCACCTTGCCGCTCGCGGCGAAGCCCCAGTCGAGGAGGTGGGCGGCCTCCTTGTAGACGGCGTGGCTCTCCTCCGCCGCCGGGTGCATGACCGTGACCAGCAGGACCTTGCCGTTGCGCTCGGCGACGCCGGTGAAGGTGTTGCCCGCGTGGGTGGTGTAGCCGTTCTTGACGCCCGCGATGCCCCGGTACGGGTCCACGCCGATGTCCCCGGTGATCAGCCGGTTGGTGTTCGAGATCTCGAACGACTCGCGCTTCTTCCCCTTCTTCTTCTCGCCGGGGAAGTCGGCCGACGCGGTCGCCGCGTACTCGCGGAAGTCCTTCTTCTGCATTCCGCTGCGGGCGATCAGCGTCAGGTCGTAGGCGCTGGAGACCTGGCGCGGCGCGTCGTACCCGTCCGGCGATACCACCACGGTGTCCAGGGCCTGGAGCTCCTCGGCGTGCTTCTGCATGGCGGTCACCGTCTCCGGGACACCGCCGTACATCTCCGAGAGCACGTGCACCGCGTCGTTGCCCGACCGCAGGAACACCCCGAGCCACAGGTCGTGGACCGTGTAGGTGTGGTCCTCCTTGATCCCGACGAGGCTGCTGCCCTCGCCGACCCCCGCCAGCTCGTCCTCCGACACCTTGTGGATCTCGGTGGGCTGGAGCGCGGGCAGCACCGTGTCCGCGAAGAGCATCTTCAGGGTCGAGGCCGGCGGCAGCCGCCAGTGGGAGTTGTGCGCCGCCAGGACGTCCCCGTTCTCCGCGTCCGCGACGATCCACGACCGGCCCGACAGCTTCTTCGGCAGCACCGGCGCCCCCGGGCCCAGGTTGACCTGGGTGCCGGCCTTGCCGAGCTGCTCCCCGCCGAGGCTCGACATCGTGCTCGGCGGCTTGGGCTGTTTGTCGTCGCTCTTGTCCTTGTCGGCCGCCGCGGCGGGACTGAGGACGAAACCGGACAACAAGGCGGCGGAGGTGACCGTGAGGGCGATCTTTTTCAGAGCAGGCACGGTCGGAAACGTACAGGGCGAAGATGTGGATGAGGACCCGGACCGGCGGACCCGCCGCAGGGAACGCCGGGACGGCCCCGTTCGGACGTCACCCCGGAGGGCACCACCCCGGAGGAGGGGACCGGAGGGCGGCGGCGATACTGGACCCATGAAGCTCAGCCGCCGCGTGTCCTGGTTCCTGCTCGCGTTCGGGGTGTGGAGCTGGTTCATCTGGATCACTTTCGTCAAAAATCTGTGGCAGGACGGCAGTGGCCTCGCCTTCGACGACGCGGGTGATCCGACCGGCTACTTCTGGGTGCACCTGCTGCTCGCCATCACGTCCTTTCTTCTGGGGACGGCGGTCGGCGTGATCGGGTTGCGCGGAGTCCGGGCTTTGCGCGACACGCGCGCATGACGACGGGAACATGGGGAAGCTCGGATGGCAGCAGTGGTCTTCGCTCTGGTGGCGCTCGTGGTGCTGGCGCTGCTCGGCGCCGTGCACCGGTATCTGTGGCGGCGCTTCGTCGGTGACACCACCGCACCGGGCAGCGTGCTGCGCCGGGTGGGCACCGTCGCCGCCTTCGTCCTGCCGCTGCTGAGCGTCGGCGCCATGACGTCCGGCCGGGTGGGCGCCCCCTTCCGGCTCCAGCAGGTACTGGCCTGGCCGGGCTTCCTGTGGCTGGCCTGCCTGCTCTACCTGACGCTGGCGCTGCTCGTCGGCGAGGTCGTACGTCCGGTGCTCCTGCGGGTCCTCGCCCGGCGTGACGCCGCGCGGACCGGGGCGGAAAGCGGAACGGCTTCCGGAACCCCCGTGGAGACTTCCGGCACCCCCGCAGAGGTCTCGGACGAGACCCGACCCCGTACCGAGAAGCTCGTGACGTCCGGTTCCAACGGGGTCTCCGCTCCGTCGGAAGCGGTGGCGCGTACGGCATCCGATGCTCCCGACCCGGTGGCGGAACCGGAAACGGAACCGGCGGCCACCGTCTCTGCCGCGGCCGACAGCACCCCCGCGCCCGCCCTCGTCCCGCACCCCTCCCGCCGCCTCTTCGTCTCCCGGGTCGTCGGCGGAGCGGCGGCCGCCGCCGGGCTCGCCACCGTCGGGTACGGCACGCACAACGTGCTGAGCGGGCCGAGCGTCAAGCGGATCACCGTCCCGCTGGCCAGACTGCCCCGCGCCGCCCACGGCTTCCGGATCGCCGTGGTCAGCGACATCCACATCGGCCCGATCCTCGGCCGCGCCCACACCCGCCGGATCGTCGACACGATCAACCGGACCTCGCCCGACCTGGTCGCCGTCGTCGGCGACCTCGTCGACGGGTCCGTCGCGGACCTGGGCTCCGCCGCCGAACCGCTGGCCGCCCTGCGGGCCCGGCACGGCAGCTACTTCGTCACCGGCAACCACGAATACTTCTCCGGCGCCGAGCAGTGGGTCGATCACGTCCGCGAACTCGGCCTGATCCCGCTGGAGAACGCCCGGGTCGAGATCGAGGGCTTCGACCTCGCCGGCGTCAACGACATCGCGGGCGAGACCGAGGGCCAGGGGCCCGACTTCGCCCGCGCGCTGGGTGACCGGGACCGGGGCCGCGCCGCCGTCCTGATGGCGCACCAGCCGGTCGTCATCCACGACGCCGTCGAGCACGGCGTCGACCTCCAGCTCTCCGGCCACACGCACGGCGGACAGCTCTGGCCCGGGAACTACCTCGCCGAGCTGGCCAACCCCACCGTCGCCGGGCTCGAACGCTACGGCGACACCCAGCTCTTCGTCTCGCGCGGCGCGGGCGCCTGGGGCCCGCCGGTCCGGGTGGGCGCCCCGGCCGACATCACCGTTGTGGAGCTGGCCTCCCGTCAGGCCTAGGGCATGCCCGTCCCGTCATCATGAAATCCACACCGAAGGGTCACCGTCAGCGACGGAAAGCCGCAGGTGGGAGGTAGGAAACAGCCTTTTCGGACAGGGCTTCCCGCACGTGTCCAACAAAAGGCTGTGAGTGCCACATTTACTCTTCCAGATGTGAAAATCGTGTGATTGGGTAAGCGCGAACATGCGGCGACGTACGCGTCACAAACGCGACCGCCGTGGTGGGGCTGGTAAGGGAGAGCACGGCAATGCGGTCGGTCCGGGTACGGATTCTCGCGATTCTCGCGGTATTGGTCATAGCGGGCGTCGGTGCCTGGCAACTGCTCCCGTCGGGGGAGGCGAAGACCGACGCGATCACGGTCGGGACATCGGACGTCGTCACCTCGCTCGACCCGGCCGGCGCCTACGACGCGGGCTCCTGGGCGATCTACAGCAACATCTACCAGTCGCTGATGACGTTCAAGCCCAACGCCGTCACCCCGGAGCCGGACGCCGCCGAGAGCTGCGGGTTCGTCGGGCAGAAGCTCCAGACGTACCAGTGCAAGCTCCGTGACGACCTGGCCTTCTCCAACGGCCGCAAGATCACTGCCGAGGACGTCAAGCACTCCTTCGACCGGATCTTCCGGATCAAGTCGGAGGTCGGCCCCGCGGGTCTCTTCCCGACGCTCAAGTCGGTGTCGACCGAGGGTCGCACGATCACGTTCAACCTGTCCGGCCGGGACGCGACCTTCCCGCAGAAGATCGCGACCGGAGCCGGGGCGATCGTCGACCCGACCCAGTACCCCGGGGACAAGCTCCGCGCGGGCAACCAGGTCGACGGTTCCGGTCCGTACGTCCTCAAGGCGTACGAGCCCGGGAAGAGCGCCGAGCTGGTGCCGAACCTGAAGTACCGGGGCGCGCTCAAGAAGACCGGCGAAGCGATCAACATCCGCTACTTCAAGACCTCCGAGGAACTGCAGACGTCCTGGGACAACGACGAGGTGGACATCGCCCACCGCCAGCTGCCGTCCGAGACGCTGGCCGACCTCGACGTCAACGACCCGGACGTGCGGGTGACCGAGGCGGCCAGCGCCGAGATCCGCAACATCATCTTCAACTCCCGGACGGACTCGCCGTTCGGCGAGAAGAAGGTCCGCCAGGCCGTCGCCGCGCTTCTCGACCGGGGCCCGCTGGTCCGGAAGGTCTACCAGGGCACCGTCGACCCGCTGTACTCGCTGATCCCCACCGGCTACATCGGGCACAGCACCCCGTTCTTCGACGCCTACCCCTCCTCCGACCCGGCGCGCGCGAAGCAACTGCTCCAGCAGGCGGGGGTGGAGACGCCGGTCGCCATCGACTTCGCCTACCGCGAGGGCGACATGTACACCAAGGAGACCGCCGAGCTGCATCGCCAGCTGGAGAAGGACGGGCTGTTCAAGGTCTCGGTCCGGGCCGTGGAGTGGACGAAGTACCAGAAGGAGTACGCGGCCGGAAAGTACGACATGTACACCGTCGGCTGGTTCCCCGACTTCCCGGACCCCGACACCTTCAGCCAGCCGCTCGTCGGCACCGGGAACGTCCTGCACAGCGGCTACTCCAGCAAGAGGATGGACCAGCTGATCGCGGCCACGCAGCAGTTCAGCGACCGCAGCCGGACCTCCAGCGACTTCAAGGAGATGCAGGCGCTGGTCGGCGAGGACGTCCCCCTGCTGCCGCTGTGGCAGAAGAAGGACTACGTCGTCGCCAAGTCCGAGGTCGCCGGCTCCCAGTACCTCTCCGACGGCACCGGCACCTGGCGCCTGTGGGAGCTCAGCCGGATCTGACGGACCCGCCCCCCCCCCCCCCGCCCGGGGGGGGGGGGGGGCCCCCCCCCCGCGGGGGCGGGGTAACGCGCCGGACCCCCGAACCCCCCCCCCCCCCCCCCCCCCCCCCCCGGCGACACTGCACCCAC
>NZ_JAFEUF010000175.1:0-9985 GCF_016901035.1 Streptomyces durocortorensis | reverse complement strand
GGGCGCGGGCCCCATTACCGTGCCCCCGCCCCCGGGCACGGGGCGCGGGGGGGTCCTCCGCGTTTTCCCCCGCCCCCCCCCGGCCGGGGGGGGGGGGGGCGCGGGGTCAGTCCGACGGCCGGGGCGTCTTCGTTCCGGCCGTCTCCGTACCACCCGGCAGGAACTCCACCAGCAGCCCGTGGATCTGCCGCACCAGCGGTCGCAGCACCCGGAACCGGGAGAGCGCGATGGCCCGCGCGGCGATCGGCGCGGTGCGCTCGACCAGCCGGCGGCTGCGCTCGGCGCCCTCGCTGCGGTCGTACACCCAGAACAGCACCAGGCCCATCTGCATCAGCCACATCAACTGCGGCAGCAGCGGTGCCAGTTCCGGGTCGCTCTTGACGTCCGCCCCGGCGATGCAGCGTTCGTGGATGGAGATCGCCGCGTCGCGGGCGGCCACCGAGTCCTCCGAGAACGGGGAGAGCGGACTGTCCGGATCCGCCGCGTTCTTGAAGAACTGGGCGGCGAAGCGGTGGTACGGCTCCGCCACGTCCAGCCAGCCCAGCAGCACGCCCCTGATGCGTACGGTCAGATCGCCGTCGCCCTCCAGCACGGGCCGGACCGCCGCAGCGTGTTCGCCGGCGATCCGGTCGTAGAAGCCCTGGACCAGGTGCTCCTTCGAGGAGAAGTAGTAGTAGGCGTTCCCGACCGAGACGCCCGCCTCCTGGGCGATGGCCCGCATCGTCGTCCGGTCGTAGCCCCGCTCCGCGAAGAGCCGGAGCGCCGTTTCGAGAATCAGCGTGCGGGTCTGCTCGCTCTTCGCGGCCTTGGCCGGCCTCTTCTCCTGCACGTTCTTCTCTTCCTTCACCACGGGCCCAAGGTTAACGGGGAGCCCACGCGCCGCCGGGCGGGGCGGCGCACTCGCGGGCCCCGGGTGCGCAGGGCGGGACGGCCATCGAGCGGTAGCGGGCGGCGGCCAGCACGGTTCCCCGGGCGAAGGGCCGCCCGGCCGGGGTGGTCAGCCAGTGGGCCCTGGAGCGGTACTTGGCCAGCGCCCACAGGCAGACGATCCAGGCGGCCGTCTCCCGGTAGACCTGCCCCAGGTCGCCGACCACGGTGATCTCGGCGAGCGTCGCCGCGTGGTCCAGCTCCGGGAACCGCCGCCGCGCCTCGGGCGATCCGGCCGGTACGAGGTCCAGCGGGACGAGCTGCCGCTGCCGCTGGAGCCAGCCCCGCAGATGGACGCAGAGCGGGCACTGCGCGTCGTAGAGCACGGTCAGCCGGCGTACGGGGCCGGGCCAGGCGACGGCGTGCGGCGCCGGCCCGGGCTGGGCGGTGGGTCCGGGCGCCTGGTCCGGTGGCGCGGTGGGCGCTGCCTCGGCCACCGGGCTCACCGGCCGGCCGCGGGGGCGGTCCACGGGCCCTGGGCCGCCGGCGGGGTCCAGCCCTGCGGCGGGACCGGCGGCGTCTGCTCACGCTCCAGGGCGCTGCGGCGGCGGATGCGGCTGAGCACCCACACATTGCCCAGGTGCATCACACCGAGCACCAGCAGGACGACGCCGACCTTCACCGAGAGGGCCTCGAACAGCTCGCGGGCGTCGGCCACCCCGTCGGCGTTCTTCAGATACAGCGTGACGAACCCGAGGTTGACCAGGTAGAAGCCGACCACCAGAAGATGGTTGACGGCGTCGGCGAGCTTCTCGTTCCCGTGCAGCACATCGGCGAGGAAGATCCGCCCGTTGCGGCTGAGCGTGCGGGCGACCCAGACGGTGAGCGCCACGCTGATCAGCAGGTAGATGACGTACGCGACAACAGTGAGGTCCATGCCCCACCCTCCCTTGAACGCGTTCAAAACTGCTCTTGGGTATGACTGTAGACCTCTTCTTGAACATGTTCAAGAAGAGGTCTACAGGGCTGCTGCAGGGGGTGGTTCAGAGGGCCTTGGGCCCGTCCGGGTTCACCAGCGCGTCCGCGATCTCCGCCCGCAACGCCTCGCCGTGCAACGGCGTCAGCTCCGCGAGCGCCGTGTTCCACTCCGCGGCCGCGCTCTCCGCCGCCTCCCGCAGGCCCCGCTCCACCGGGCCCCGGGCGAAGAACAGGACCACCGCGCCCACCGGCCGGAGCAGCCACCGCCCGCGTACGCTCAGCGCGACGGTGACCCGCCAGGAGCCGTCCTCGGCCGGGCGCGGAGTGAGGGTGAGGCGGGCCTTGGCCAGCCGGTGCACGGCCCGCCCCGCCACGGGGGCCCGGGCGGCCGGGGGAGCGGAGGGCAGCCGGTCCACGGCAGCCCACCAGGCCGCCAGATCGGCCGAGCCGCGCGCCGAGCAGCGGTACAGCGAGCCGCCCCCGGGCTGGTGCCCCGACAGGGAGAGCTCCACCGCGCGGGGCCTGCGGGGCTCGCTCAGCCGCAGCCGCACCTTCAGGGACATGCCGTCCTCCACGACGAGGCTCTCCACCTCGACGGAGTGCGACGGACGCCAGGCGCGCAGGACGGCGGACGAGAGCGTCGCGGAAGAGTCACCCGCACCGGACACGTGCGCCGCCGGGCCGTCGACAGCCTCCGCGGCCGCACCCGCCGCACCGCCCGACCCGGGCGACCCGGGCGACGCCGGGACCTCCCCGTACCGCGCCCCCGACCGCAGATGACGCCCCTTCAGCAGCCGCAGGCCGTCCACGGCCCGCCCGTCGGCCAGCAGGACCGCCCCGTCCCGGCCCTCCCGGGATGCGTCCAGGAGGCCGACCGTCAGGCCGGCGGCCTCCTCGAACCAGCCACGGTCCAGGGGAGCGACGGTGACCGTGTGCTCGAAGCGCGCCATGGGACCGCCCCGGGACTCAGGCGCTCATGGAGCGGGCGTGGTTGAGCTGGCCCATGATCGCCGGGAAGGTGTGCGGGCCCATGGCCGGGATCATCGTGGAGTGGTGCCGGCCGCCGCTGGTGACGGTGACCTGGATGAAGCCAGTGGTCCGCTTCTCCTTCATCAGCAGGAACAGCAGACCGATCAGGCAGAACAGCGCGAAGATGATCGCCAGCACGACCGCGTGCGTCGGGATCTTCTCCTCCGTGCGCGACATGTCCGTGGCCGTCCAGACCGCGCCCTTGAGCGGCATCGACCCGGACGGGGTGACGATCGCGTCGCTCATCACGGTGATGTCGCCGATCGACAGCACCGGCACCCCGCCCTGGCCCGGCACGCCCTGCGGCACCGGCAGGTACTGCCCGGGCATCGTCGGCTGAGCGTGCTGCGGGTATCCGTAACCGGGCCCCGGCTGGGTCGCGGCCTCCGGCAGCGGCTGCGGGTAGCCGTACGCGGGCGTGGCGCCCGGCCCCGGATACCCGTACGCCTGGCCGTCGGCGACGGTCGGCTGGTGACCCGGCTGCTGCTGGGGCGGGCCCCACTTGTACGCGTCGTCCGCGTACGGATTCGGCTCGCTCACGACGATCCCCGTTCTCTTTCGGTCTTCAGCTCCGCTGAACCGTACCGCCCGTGGGGCCCCGGTGCAGCAACAAGCCCCGCCCCCGGCAGCGGGGGGGCGGCGGGGGCGGGGCCTGTCGACACAACAGGTGTTACGGGCGAGTCAGAAGCGACGCGTGATGAGCGCGCGCTTCACCTCCTGGATCGCCTTGGTGACCTCGATGCCACGCGGGCAGGCGTCCGTGCAGTTGAACGTGGTGCGGCAACGCCACACGCCGTCACGGTCGTTGAGGATCTCAAGACGCTGCTCTCCGGCCTCGTCGCGCGAGTCGAAGATGAAGCGGTGCGCGTTGACGATCGCCGCCGGGCCGAAGTACTGGCCGTCGTTCCAGAACACCGGGCACGAGGACGTGCACGCGGCGCACAGGATGCACTTGGTGGTGTCGTCGAACCGCTCACGGTCCTCGGGGGACTGCAGACGCTCGCGGGTCGGCTCGTTCCCCTTGGTGATGAGGAAGGGCATGACGTCGTGGTACGCCTGGAAGAACGGGTCCATGTCGACCACGAGGTCCTTGAGGACCGTGAGGCCCTTGATGGCCTCGACCGTGATCGGCTTGTCCGGGTTGATGTCCTTGATCAGCGTCTTGCAGGCGAGCCTGTTCTTGCCGTTGATCCGCATCGCGTCGGAACCGCAGATCCCGTGGGCGCAGGAACGGCGGAACGTCAGGGTGCCGTCGAGCTCCCACTTGATCTTGTGAAGGGCGTCGAGGACACGCTCCTTCGGGTCGATCTCGATCTGGAAGTCCTGCCAGTGGACCTCGTCCGACACCTCGGGGTTGAAGCGGCGGATCCGGAACGTGGCCGTGATGAACGGCGAGTCGGCGAAGCCGGCCTCGGCGTTGTCGGTCTTGTCCAGGGTGGGGGTAGCCATCAGTACTTACGCTCCATCGGCTGGTAGCGGGTCGTCACGACCGGCTTGTAGTCGAGCCGGATCGACTCGGCGCCGTCGGCGGCCACCTCGCGGTACGCCATGGTGTGGCGCATGAAGTTGACGTCGTCGCGGTTGGGGTAGTCCTCGCGGTAGTGACCGCCGCGGGACTCCTTGCGGGCGAGCGCGGAGACCGCCATGACCTCGGCCAGGTCGAGCAGGTTGCCCAGCTCGATGGCCTCCAGCAGGTCGGTGTTGAACCGCTTGCCCTTGTCCTGGATCGACACGTTGAGGTACCGCTCGCGCAGCTCGGCGATCTTGGCGACCGCCGTCTTGATGGTCTGCTCGGTGCGGAACACCATCACGTTGGCGTCCATGCACTCCTGGAGCTCCGTGCGCAGCTCGGCGACCCGCTCGGTGCCCGTCGAGTTGCGCAGCCGCTCGACCTGGTCGGCGACGAGCTGGGCCGGGTTCTCGGGCAGCTCGACGAAGTCGCTCTTCGCCGCGTACTCGGCGGCCGCGATGCCGGAGCGCTTGCCGAAGACGTTGATGTCGAGCAGCGAGTTGGTGCCGAGGCGGTTGGCGCCGTGCACGGAGACGCAGGCGACCTCGCCGGCGGCGTACAGGCCCGGGACGACGGTGGTGTTGTCGGCCAGCACCTCGCCCTCGACGTTGGTCGGGATGCCGCCCATGGCGTAGTGCGCGGTCGGCTGGATCGGGATCGGGTCCGTGTAGGGCTCGATGCCGAGGTACGTACGCGCGAACTCGGTGATGTCCGGGAGCTTGGCGTCCAGCTGCTCCGGCGGCAGGTGCGTCAGGTCCAGGTACACGTGGTCACCGGCCGGACCGCAGCCGCGGCCCTCACGGATCTCCGTGTAGATGGAGCGCGAAACGACGTCACGGGACGCGAGGTCCTTCATGACCGGCGCGTACTTCTCCATGAAGCGCTCGCCGTCCTTGTTGCGGAGGATGCCGCCCTCACCGCGGGCGCCCTCCGTCAGCAGGATGCCCATGCGCCAGATGCCCGTCGGGTGGAACTGGAAGAACTCCATGTCCTCCAGCGGCAGACCGCGCCGGTAGCAGGCGGCCTGGCCGTCACCGGTCAGGGTGTGGGCGTTGGACGTCACCTTGAAGAACTTGCCGGTGCCGCCGGAGGCGTAGACGACCGACTTCGCCTGGAAGACGTGGATCTCGCCGGTCGCCAGCTCGTACGCGATGACGCCGGCGGACTTCTTGACCCCGTCGACCTCGGCGATCAGCTGGTCCAGGACGTAGAACTCGTTGAAGAACTCCACGCCCTCCTTGACGCAGTTCTGGTACAGCGTCTGGAGGATCATGTGGCCGGTGCGGTCGCCCGAGTAGCAGGCGCGACGGACCGGGGCCTCGCCGTGGCTGCGGGTGTGACCGCCGAAGCGGCGCTGGTCGATCCTGCCCTCGGGCGTGCGGCCGAACGGCAGGCCCATCTTCTCCAGGTCGAGGACGGCGTCGATGGCCTCCTTCGCCAGGATCTCGGCGGCGTCCTGGTCGACCAGGTAGTCGCCGCCCTTGATCGTGTCGAAGGTGTGCCACTCCCAGTTGTCCTCCTCCACGTTGGCGAGCGCGGCGGCCATGCCGCCCTGCGCGGCGCCCGTGTGGGAGCGGGTGGGGTAGAGCTTCGTGAGCACGGCGGTGCGGCTGCGCTTGGTCGACTCGATGGCCGCGCGCATGCCGGCGCCGCCGGCGCCGACGATGACGGTGTCGTACTTGTGGATCTGCATGGTTTTCCTCTGGTCCCTCTGTCCCGGCGCCTAGCGGATGTTCGGGTCGAAGGTGAAGATCACCAGCGTGCCCAGCAGGACGGTGAACACCGTGGCGGTGTACAGGAGCATCTTCAGCCAGAAGCGGGTGTTGTCCCGTTCGGCGTAGTCGTTGATGACCGTGCGCAGGCCGTTGCCGCCGTGGAGCATGGCGAGCCACAGCATGATCAGGTCCCAGGCCTGCCAGAACGGCGAGGCCCAGCGGCCCGCCACGAAGGCGAAGCCGATCTTGGAGACGCCGCCGTCGAGCACCAGCTGGATCAGCAGGTGGCCGATGACGAGGACGGTCAGGAGGATGCCCGACAGGCGCATGAAGAGCCAGGCGTACATCTCGAAGTTGCCGCGCGAAGCCTTGGGCGTCTTGGCCGTCCGCTTACGCGGGGGCTCGATCACGGGCGCCGGGTTGTCGACGTCGTAGAGGCTCACGCCCTCGACATCACCGATCGCGGCTGCGGAAGAAGTCTCGCTGGACATGGGCCTCAGCTCCCGAAGACGTCGCGTACGGCGTGACCGAGGACGGGGTACAGGGCCCCGACCATCAGCACGATCCAAATGCCCATCACGGTCCAGAGCATCTGCTTCTGGAGTCGCGGGCCCTTGGCCCAGAAGTCCACGGCGATGATCCGGAGACCGTTCAGCGCGTGGAAGAGAATCGCGGCCACCAGGCCGTATTCGAGGAGCGCGACGATCGGCGTCTTGTACGTGGCCACGACTTCGTCGTAGGCCTCGGGCGAGACGCGGACAAGAGCGGTGTCCAGGACATGTACGAACAGGAAGAAGAAAATGAGGACACCGGTGACTCGATGAGCCACCCACGACCACATGCCTTCCCGGCCGCGGTACAGCGTTCCAGCCGGCACGGAAGAACCCTCCGGGAGCGGGGATTGGGGTCGGCCGGCTTGACTGTCGGTCTGACCCGGCCGGGTACGGTCCACCGGCCCCGGCCATCGTAGCGACGCTTTGTCGGTTCGTTCGCGCCGGGGCCTCTGGTGTGATCAAAGTGGCAATCAAACAGGCACGTACGGGCTAGAGCGACCCTTACCGCCGGGGGGTGCGGCGGCTGCCTCCGGGGGGCCGCGGCGACTACTTCCGTGGGTCTGCGGCGACTACCCCCGGGGGTCGCCGGCGACCAGCTCGACGATCCGGCTCCGGGCGAGTCGGCGCAGCTCCTCGGCGGTCACCGCCCGCTCCTCGTCCACCTCGTGCGCCAGCCTGACCCGGATCCCGGCCAGCACCTGGTCGACGTACTGGGAGGGCTCGAAGGCGTCCAGGCAGATCACGAACGCGTGGCCGAACCTGCTCTCGTACGCCGCGTGCGCGGCCCGCAGCGCCAGATGGGCGGCGCGGGGGGCGTCGCTGTGCAGACAGGGGGCCGGCTCCGCGGCCAGGGCCTCGGCGATGTCGCCGGGCGCGAGGTCGTAGCCCGCCTCGTCGGACGCGGCCAGTAGAGCGCCGAGATCGGGGTAGGGGCGGTGGGCGGCCATCCGGTGGGCCCAGCGGAGACTGCCGCAGCACTCCAGGAAGGCCGCCTCGGCTGCGGCGAAGGGAAGGCTGTTGAAGTGGGCCAGGCCGACGGCATGATCGGCCGGCGACCCGCCGACGGGCGGCGCTCCGGGGACGCCGGCCGGAAGCGTGACGCCGGCCGGAAGCGTGGCGCCGGCCGGAGACGCGGCGTGGGCCGGGGTCGGGTGGCGCGGCTGCACGGGCACGGCCGACCGGCCGGCCGGGGGCGTGGATCGCTTCGGCAGGCCGGCGGGGGACTCGCTGGACCTGGACAGCGTGGACACCTCGTATCGACTCGTATCAATGACAGCTGTGACTCTGTGACCCTGTGACCCCGGAAAAGGGTCCTCCGTCCCTGAAAGACAGGCGGGAGCGCAAGGAGGTTGCGCGGGGTGGGAGTGAAGAGGGAGACGAATGTTCCGCAACGCTAACGAGATCGGTCGACGGCCGTCCGAGGGACCGGAGAGGAATCACCCGAACGGGAGAGTTTCGGAACGTGTGATGGACGTCTGACCTGCGTCGGCCGGGGTTCCGTCCGGTCGCCCGACGTCCTCGATGGGCGAGGCCGCGACAAAAATGCCAGCCTTGCACCCTATTCACTCGTTTCACCCGTCCTTGACCCCTCAACGGAGGAATCTGCCCGATGTCGCCCTCGCGTGGTGCCCTTGTCACCGGCGCGGCTGTCACGGCCGCAGCCGCCGTCGTCCTCACCGTCGTCGTCTGGCCGGATGGATCCGGCAGCGGACCGTCCGGCGACACGGCGTCGCCCTCCGGCACCTCCGCCGAGGCCGCCGCCCCGTCGCCCTCCCGCAGCTACCCGATGTCCAGCACGCCGAGTGTGATCCCAGCCGTCCGCGAGCACACGGCGGCGCGCGGGCCGGGCTGGCAGCCGGGCAAGGACAGCGCCGTCGTCATCGCCAAGGGCAGTCAGGTGCTCGCCGACGAGGCGGAGCTGCTCGCCAAGGAGCTGAAGATCCGCTACCGGGGCGCCGAGCCGGCGAAGGCGGGAGACGTGGAGCTGGCGCTCGGCGCCAAGGACGCGGGCCCCTCCGAGTCGTACACGCTCACCGTGCGCGACCGGAAGGTGAAGGTCACAGGACCCGACGAGTCGGGCGTCTTCTACGGCACCCGTACGCTCAAGCAGTCCCTCAAGGCGGACGGCACGGTCCCCGAGGGCGTCGTCAACGACCGGCCGGACCGGCCGCAGCGCGGACTCAACCTCGACATCGCGCGCAAGCACTACAGCGCGGAGTGGATAGAGGACCGCATACGCGAGATGGGCGACCTCAAGCTCAACCAGCTCGGCCTGCACTTCTCCGACGACCAGGCCTTCCGGATCGAGTCGAAGTCCCACCCCGAGGTGGTCTCCGACGAGGCCCTCAGCCAGGAAGAGGTCCGCCGCATCGTCGGCCTCGCCAACAGCCGGCACATCGAGGTCGTCCCCGAGATCGACTCGCCCGGACACCTCGGCGCGGTGCTGGCCGCCCACCCCGACCTCCAGCTGCGCAACACCGCGGGCGTCGAGTCGAAGGGCTCCATCGACATCTCCAAGCCGGCCGCGGCCAAGCTCATCGACGAACTCCTGGAGGAGTACACCGAGCTGTTCCCGGGCCGGTTCTGGCACCTCGGCGCGGACGAGTACCAGGCGCTGACCGTCCAGAACCCCGCCGCCTCCTACCCCCAGCTCCAGCGGGCCGCCGAGGAGAAGCACGGCGCCGACGCCACCATCGAGGACCTGGCCACCAGCTGGCTGAACGACCGCGCGGACGTCGTCGTCCCGAAGGGCCGGACCGCGAAGGCCTGGAACGACGGGCTCTTCCGCGGCACGAAGGTCAAGGCCGACGAGAACATCGAGATCGAGTACTGGACCGGCAAGGAGATAGGCGCCCGCCCGCCGCAGGAGTACCTCGCCGAGGGCTACAAGATGCTGAACCTCAACGACGAGTTCCTCTACTACGTGCTGGGCGAGCCCAACGAGTTCGTCTACCCGACCGGCGAGCGGATCTACGAGCAGTGGACCCCGCTGGTCCTGCGCGGCACCGAACCCGTGGCCGAGCGCTACTCGAAGCAGATCCTCGGCGGCCGGTTCGCCGTCTGGGGCGACCTGCCGAACGCGCAGACCACCGAGCAGGTGGCGAACGGCATCAGGATGCCGCTCGTGGCGACCTCGCAGAAGCTGTGGGATCCGCGGAAGCCCGCGCTGAGCTGGGCACAGTTCCAGCAGTTGGCGGAGCGGACCGGCAGCGCCGGGTAGTTCCGGGGCGTTCCCCGGCGGCGGGGGGGGGGGGGGGGGGGGGGGGGGGGGGGGGGGGGGGGGGGGGGGGGGGGGGGGGGGGGGGGGCGCGCGCGGGGGGGGGGGGCGGGCG
>NZ_JAFEUF010000174.1 GCF_016901035.1 Streptomyces durocortorensis | reverse complement strand
CCCCCCGGGGGGCGGCGCCCCTCTGTGGCGGGGGCGGGGGCGCCGGTTTCGGCGGAGGCGGCGGTGGAGGCGGCTCCGGCTCGGTGGCCGCGACACAGCCCCCGTCGCCCGCCACGGCGACCGAGGAACTGCCGTCGCCCTGCCCGATCGAGGCCACCGCGCAGTTGTCGGCGGTCGCGGGCAGCGGTACGGCTGTCAGCCAGAGGAGTGCGGCGGCTGCCGTGAGCCGCACGATGCGTGATCCGTACACGACGGGGAGCATGGTCCACGCCGCCGGGGAACACGCGGTCCCCGCAGGTGATTCGCCTGATCGTGCGGTCAATGGGCCATTCGTGTTTGCGCGGCCGTTCCCGGCCCGCCGAATTCTTCTCGGACTTCCTTTGAACGCAACCCCGTCGACGTCCCGTACCTAGGGCCATGAACGGCGCGGTCCCGCGCCGGCATCGACATCGCTACGACGAAGCACCACGGGAGTCGACATGAACACCTGGCGCAACGCCTCGCTCGCGGTCACCGCCGCGGCTCTGTTGACGCTCACGACGGCGTGCGGTCAGGAGCAGGGGGGCACGTCGCCGAACGGCCAGGCGGTGGGCAACGCCGCCCCGGCCCAGCAGCCCGCCGAGAGCGGATACGGATCGGCCGGAGGGGGATACGGCGCCGACGCGGAGGCGGCGGAACCGAAGGAGGCCGGTCAACTCGCGGTCCAGGAGAGCAAGAAGCTCGGAAAGGTGCTCACCGACAGCGAGGGCTTCACGCTCTACCGCTTCGACAAGGACACCGCGAACCCGCCGAAGTCGAACTGCGAGGGCGAATGCGCCACGGCCTGGCCGGTGGTGGCGTCGGGCAACGCCGTCGCCGCGGCCGGCACCGACGAGGAACTGCTCGGCGAGGTCACCCGCCCCGACGGCACCAGCCAACTCACCGTCGACGGCTGGCCGATGTACCGGTACGCGAAGGACACCGCCCCCGGCCAGGTCAACGGACAGGGAGTCGGCGGCACCTGGTTCGCCGCGGCCCCCGACGGCAAGAAGGCGGAGAAGAACGCCGACAGCGAAGGGGTCGCCGAAGACGGTGGAGGGAGCGCCGAACCGGCCGACCCCGCGGGGCTTTCGGTCCGCAAGGACCCGGAACTCGGCGACATCGTGGTGGACGGCCGGGGTATGACGGTTTACCGCTTCACCAAGGACTCCGCCTGGCCGATGAAGACCGCCTGCACGGGCGAGTGCCTCAAGAAGTGGCCGGTAGTCGCCCCCATGGCGAAAAATGCTGTGGACGGTGTGACGACGAAGGGATTCGTCACCTTCGACCGCCCCGACGGCGTCAAGCAGCAGACCATCGACTGCTGGCCCATCTACACCTTCGCGGGCGACGAGAAGCCCGGCGACACCAACGGACAGGGAGTCGGCGGCACCTGGTATGCCGTTTCCCCCGATTCCAAACTCGTCGGCGCCGCCAAGTAATCACGGACCACCGCAGAACAATCGCCCAGGAGCCCCAAGTGGCCCCGAACCACCGGGAAACGGTGTCCGACGTGCCGGTCCGTCGCTGCCCGCATACGCGCAGCGACGGACCGGCCGTTGATGCCACCGGAGTGTGACCAATAACGGATCGCTAATTTCCGTTTCCACTCGCTCTCTTGGCGGCCGATCAGTAGCCTCTGGTCAACACTGACCATGAACATGGCCGGATCGCCGTGGCGAACTTGTTGGAGACATCGATGGAGCGTCCCGCCTGGGCACCGCAGGGCATAGATATTTCGGTGCCGAGCGTGTCCCGCATGTACGACTTCTATCTGGGCGGATCGCACAATTTCGAGGTGGACCGGGAAGCCGCGCGCAAGGCCATGGAGTTCCTCCCGGGCCTTCCCAAGATCATGCAGGCCAATCGCGCCTTTATGCGCCGGGCCGTCCGCTACGCCGTCGACTCGGGCATCGACCAGTTCCTGGACATCGGCTCCGGCATCCCGACCTTCGGCAACGTCCACGAGGTCGCCCAGGCCGCCGACCCGGCCGCCAAGGTGGCCTACGTCGACCACGACCCGGTCGCCGTCGCCCACAGCCAGGCCGTCCTGGAGGGCAACGACCGCGCGGTCATCGCCGCCGCCGACCTGCGCCGCCCCAAGGAGATCCTGGCGAACCCGGAGATCACCGGACTGCTCGACCTGGACCGGCCGGTGGCCCTGCTGCTCGTCGCGGTGCTCCACTTCATCGAGGACGCCGACGACCCGCGCGGCGCGGTCGCCGAACTGCGCGAGGCACTGGCCCCCGGCAGCCTGATCGTCCTGACCCACGCCTCGTACGAGGGCATCCCGCTGCCCGAGGAGGAGGCGGCCGGCACGGTCGGCGTCTACAAGAACATCCGCAACCCGCTGATCATGCGCTCGCGCGAGGAGATCGGCCGGTTCTTCGAGGGCTACGAGATGGTCGAGCCGGGACTCGTGTCGATGCCCGAATGGCGGCCCGACACCCCGCAGTCGCCGGAGCAGGAAGACCCGTACGCCTTCTCGGGCTTCGGCGGGGTCGGGCGCAAGGCGTGAGCATTCCCGCCCAGGCGTCCGGAGAGCCGGACGCGGAACCCGACGGCCCCGAGGGCCGGCTCCGCAGATTCGCCAGAATCTGGAGCCGCGCCATCTTCCCCCTGACGGCCACCTCCCACACCCGGCCCGAGTTCGAAGAGCATCTGCTGCCCCTGGCACGCGAGCTGAGCGGCATCCTGCACGCCCACCCCTTCGACGCCTCGCCCGCCCAGCGGGTCGGCGCGGCCCTGATCGAGGCGCACTGCACCGATCCGGACGCCCTCAGCTCCACGCTCGGCGTCGTCGACTCCTACCTCGTGCTGTACTGCGGCGGCAACGGACCCGGCCCGCTGTCCACCGAGGACGGCCGGGCCCGCTGCGCCCGGATCCAGCACACCCTGGCCGCCGGGTTCACCGGGGCCCTGCGGGAGCGCACCCTCGCCGAGCAGGAGGCCATCGCCCGCTCGGCGCTGACCGCCCGCTCGCACGCCGAACAGGCCCTGCACGCCACCGAGGCGCGGTTCCGCGCGGTCTTCAAGGACGCCGCCATCGGCATCGGCATCGCCGACCTGGACGGCAACATCCTGGAGATCAACGACACGCTCACCAAGATGTTCGGCGGGCTGGAACACCACGTCCGCAGCCACAAGGTGAACGAGTGGGTCCACCCCGAGGACTCGCCGCAGGTGTGGAAGTTCTACGACGAGCTGGTACGCGGCGAACGCGAGCACTACCGGGTCGAGAAGGCGTACTACCGCAACGACGGCACCGTCCTGTGGACCAACCTCACCGTCTCGCTGCTGCGCGACTCCGAGGGCCGCCCCGAGTACCAGCTCGCGCTGATGGAGGACACCACCGAGCGCCGGCTGCTCAACCTGCGGCTGCGGTACGAGGCCACCCACGACGCGCTCACCGGCCTGCCCAACCGGACCCTGTTCTTCGAGCGCCTGGAGAAGGCCCTCACCGCCCAGGAAGGCGTCCGCTTCGGCCTCTGCTACCTGGACCTCGACGGCTTCAAGGCCATCAACGACAGCCTCGGCCACGCCGCCGGCGACCGCCTCCTCGTCGAGGTCGCCGACCGGCTCCAGAGCTGCGCCACCGCGCCCGGCGAGATGGTCGCCCGGCTCGGCGGCGACGAGTTCGTGGCGCTGACCACCGGACCGGACACCGCCGAAGAGGTGCACGAACTGGCCGGCCGCATCCTGAACGCGCTCGCCACCCCGATCCGCCTCGACGGACGTGAGCTCTCCGTCCGGGGCTCGATCGGCATCGTCGAGGGGCCCTCGGGGGAGCGCAGCGCCGCCGAGGTGCTGCGCAGCGCCGACATCACGATGTACCGGGCCAAGGCGGCCGGCGGCAACCGCTTCCAGCTCGCCGACGCGGAGGCCGACGCGCGCGCCATCACCCGGCACGGGCTGACCACCTCGCTCCCGGCCGCCCTGGACCGGGGCGAGTTCTTCATCGAGTACCAGCCGCTCGTCCATCTCGGCGACGGCACGGTGCACGGCGCGGAGGCGCTCGTACGGTGGTGCCATCCGCAGCACGGAGTGCTCGGCCCCGACCGGTTCATCCCGCTCGCCGAGCACACCGGGCTCATCGTGCCGCTCGGCCGCTGGGTGCTGGAGGAGTCCGTACGGCAGGCGAACTTCTGGCAGGAGCGGCACAGCGACGGCGGCCCGCTGCGGATCAACGTCAACCTCTCGCCGACCCAGCTGCACCACCCGCGGCTGGTCGCGGAGACGGTCGACGTGCTGGAACGTTCCGGTCTGGAGCCGGGAGCGCTCTGCCTGGAGGTGACCGAGTCCGCCCTGATCGGCGCCGACGACGATCTCCTCAAGCCGCTGCGGCAGCTCGCGGAGATGGGCGTGGACATCGCGCTCGACGACTTCGGCACCGGCTACTCCAACCTGGCCAACCTGCGCCGGCTGCCGGTGAGCGTGCTCAAGCTGGACCGTTCCTTCACCCGGGGCATGCAGCAGCACCCGGCGGACCCGGTCGACCTGAAGATCGTCGAGGGCATCGTGTCGCTGGCCCACAGCCTGGAGCTGGCCGTCACGGTGGAGGGCGTGGAGACGGGCGCGCAGGCCGAGCAACTGCGCCGGATCGGCTGCGACACCGCCCAGGGCTGGTACTACGCCCGCCCCGGGGCCCCGGACCGCATCCACTCCCTGGTGCTGGCGGACGCGGTCTGAGCCGTCGCCCGGCGGGAACCGCCCGGCTGCCGGGCCTGCGTCAGCCGGGGGCCGGCCGGTGCTCCAGCAGCATCCGCTGGAGTTCGCGCGCGGCCCGGGGCGGGTCCACGTCGCTGCGGTGCGCCAGCGCGATCGTGCGCCGCAGCCCGTCCCCCGCCAGCGGAGTCCTCCGCAGGTCGTGGCCCGCCCGGGCGGCCGCCATGCTCGGCACCACGGCGATGCCGAGCCCCGCCCGTACGAAACCGAGCACCGCGTCCATCTCGCCGCCCTCGACGGTGAAGGTCGGCTCGAAGCCCTCCGCCCGGCACGCGGCGAGCGTCAGCTCCCGCAGGTTGTACCCGTGCCGGAACATCACCAGCGGCGCCCCCTCCAGGTCCGCGATCCGGATCGACCCGCCCCGCCCAGGGGGAGGCTCCGTCGCCGCGGACACCACCACCAGGTCCTCCCGCAGCAGCTCCACCGTGGTCAGCGCGGGCGAGGCGGCCGGCAGCGGCAGCACGACCAGCGCCAGGTCGAGCGCCCCCCGCGCCAGCTGACGTACGAGGTCGTGCGAGCCGCCCTCCTCCAGCAGCAGCCGCACCCCCGGATGCCGGTCGTGGAAGGCGCGCAGCATGTCCGGCAGCAGCCCGGTGCACAGGCTTGGCGTCGCCCCGAGCCGCACCCGGCCGCTGCGCAGCGAGACCAGCTCCTGGACCTCGTGGCGCGCCGTCTCCGCGTCGGCGAGGATCCGCCGGGCCAGTGGCAGCAGCGCCTCGCCCGCGTCCGTCAGGGCGATGTTGCCCCGGGCCCGGCTGAACAGATCCGCGCCCAGCTCCGCCTCCAGCGCCCGGATCTGCTGGGAGAGCGAGGGCTGCGAGACGTGCACCGCCTCGGCGGCCCGGGTGAAGTGCCGGGCCTCGGCGACGGCCACGAAGTAGGTGAGCTGCTGGAAATGCATAAGCCGACGATAGCCTCTGCCGATAGGCAACACCTATGGAGATGAGCCACTCCATGTCTTGGACTAATCGGGACATCACCCCTACCGTCGTGTCCATGGCATTGGCAACGCGGACGGACCGACGGCCGTCGATGACGCGTACGCTCTGGGACTCGACCGTCGGCAAGAAAACGATCATGGCCGTGAGCGGCCTGATCATGCTCGGATATCTCGTCGCGCACATGGTGGGCAACCTGAAGATCTTCTTCGGGCCCGGTGAGTTCGACGGGTACGCCCACTGGCTGCGGACCATGGGCGAACCGGTCCTGCACTACGAGTGGGCGCTGTGGATCGTCCGCGTGGGCCTCGTCGCCGCCGTCGTGCTGCACGGCGTCTCGGCGTACCAGCTCAGCCGCCGCGACATCAAGGCGCGCCCCGCCAAGTACGTTCACAAGAAGCCCCGCGCGAGCTACGCCACCCGGACCATGCGGTGGGGCGGCATCATCCTCGCGCTCTTCATCGTCTGGCACATCCTCGACCTGACGACCGGCACCGTGCACACGAGCTTCGAGGCCGGACACCCCTACCAGAACGTCATCGACACCTTCTCGACCTGGTACGGGAACGTCATCTACATCGTCGCCGTGCTCGCCATGGGCCTGCACGTCCAGCACGGCTTCTGGAGCGCCGCGCAGACGCTCGGCGTCGGCAACGCGACCCGCGACCGCATCCTGAAGACCCTCGCCAACCTCCTCGCGGCGGTGCTGACCCTGGGCTTCATCTCCGTCCCCGTCGCCGTCATGACCGGAGTGGTGAGCTGACATGCCCGACTACACGCAGTACCGCACGGGCGAACCCGCCGTCGACACGAAGGCCCCCGAGGGCCCCGTCAACGAACGCTGGGACACCCGCCGCTTCCAAGCCAAACTCGTGAACCCCGCCAACCGGCGCAAACACACGGTCATCGTCGTCGGCACCGGCCTGGCCGGCGGCGCGGCCGGGGCCACGCTCGCCGAACAGGGCTACCACGTCGTCCAGTTCTGCTTCCAGGACTCGCCCCGGCGCGCCCACTCGGTCGCCGCCCAGGGCGGCATCAACGCCGCGAAGAACTACCGCAACGACGGCGACTCCATCCACCGGCTGTTCTACGACACCGTCAAAGGCGGTGACTTCCGCGCCCGGGAGTCCAACGTCCACCGGCTCGCGCAGATCTCGGTGGAGATCATCGACCAGTGCGTCGCCCAGGGCGTCCCCTTCGCCCGCGAGTACGGCGGCCTCCTCGACAACCGCTCCTTCGGCGGCGTCCAGGTCTCCCGTACGTTCTACGCGCGCGGCCAGACCGGGCAGCAGCTCCTCCTCGGCGCCTACCAGGCGCTCTCCCGGCAGATCGCCACGGGCGGCGTCGAACTCCACGCCCGCACCGAGATGCTGGACCTGATCGTGGTCGACGGAAAGGCGCGCGGCATCGTCGCCCGCGACCTGGTCACCGGGAAGATCGACACCTACTTCGCCGACGCGGTCGTCCTGGCCACCGGCGGCTACGGCAACGTCTTCTACCTGTCGACCAACGCCATGAACTCCAACGCCACCGCCATCTGGCGGGCCCACCGGCGCGGCGCGTACATGGCCAACCCCTGCTTCACCCAGATCCACCCCACCTGCATCCCGCGCACCGGCGACCACCAGTCGAAGCTGACGCTGATGAGCGAGTCGCTGCGCAACGACGGCCGCATCTGGGTTCCCAAGGCCGAGGGCGACACCCGCCCCGCCAACCAGATCCCCGAGGACGAGCGCGACTACTACCTGGAGCGCATCTACCCCGCCTTCGGCAACCTGGTGCCCCGCGACATCGCCTCCCGCGCCGCCAAGAACGTCTGCGACGAGGGGCGCGGCGTCGGCCCCGGCGGGCAGGGGGTCTACCTGGACTTCGCCGAGGCCATCCAGCGCATGGGCCGCAAGGCCGTCGAGGCCAAGTACGGCAACCTCTTCGACATGTACCAGCGGATCACCGACGAGGACCCCTACACGGTCCCCATGCGGATCTATCCCGCCGTGCACTACACGATGGGCGGCCTCTGGGTCGACTACGACCTCCAGACCACCATCCCCGGCCTCTTCGCCATCGGCGAGGCCAACTTCTCCGACCACGGGGCCAACCGGCTCGGGGCCTCCGCCCTGATGCAGGGCCTCGCCGACGGCTACTTCGTCCTGCCGTCCACCATCAACGACTACCTCGCCCGCAACCCGCACACCGAGCAGGTCGACGCCGAACATCCAGCCGTCGCCGAGGTGGTGGCGGAGACCGAGGACCGCATCAACCTGCTGCTCTCCGTCGACGGCGACCGCACCCCCGACTCCTTCCACCGTGAGATCGGTGAACTCATGTGGGAGTTCTGCGGGATGGCCCGCACCGAGGACGGCCTGCGCAAGGCGCTCGCGAAAATCCCGGAGATCCGCGAGGAGTTCTGGCGGCGCATCAAGGTCCCCGGCACCGGCGAACAGTTCAACCAGTCGCTGGAGAAGGCGAACCGCATCGTCGACTACCTGGAGCTCGCCGAGCTCATGTGCCTCGACGCCCTGCACCGCGCCGAGTCCTGCGGCGGCCACTTCCGCGAGGAGTCCCAGACCCCGGACGGCGAGGCCGAACGGCGCGACGAGGAGTTCTCCTACGCCGCCGCCTGGGAGTTCACCGTCACCGGCGGCGCCCCCGTCCTGCACAAGGAAGACCTCGTCTTCGAGTACGTCCACCCCACCCAGCGGAGCTACGCATGAAGCTCACCCTGCGCGTCTGGCGTCAGCGCAACGCCGAAGAGCCCGGCGCCATGGCCACCTACGAAGTCGACAACATCTCGCAGGACATGTCGTTCCTGGAGATGCTCGACACCCTCAACGAGGAACTCACCCTCACCGGGGAAGAGCCCGTCGCCTTCGACCACGACTGCCGCGAGGGCATCTGCGGCGCGTGCAGCCTCGTCATCAACGGCGACGCCCACGGCCCGGAGCGCACCACCACCTGCCAGCTCCACATGCGGTCCTTCTCCGACGGCGACACGATCGACATCGAGCCCTGGCGGGCCTCCGCCTTCCCGGTCATCAAGGACCTGGTCGTCGACCGCTCCTCGTTCGACCGGATCATCCAGTCCGGCGGCTACATCTCCGCCCCGACCGGCACCGCACCGGACGCCCACGCCACCCCGGTGCCCAAGCCGGACGCCGACTTCGCCTTCGAGCACGCCGAGTGCATCGGCTGCGGAGCCTGCGTCGCCGCCTGTCCCAACGGCTCGGCGATGCTGTTCACCTCGGCCAAGGTCAACCACCTCAACGTCCTGCCGCAGGGCGCCCCCGAGCGTGAGACCCGGGTCCTGGACATGGTCGCCCAGATGGACGAGGAGGGCTTCGGCGGCTGCACCCTGACCGGCGAATGCGCGACCGCCTGTCCGAAGGGCATCCCGCTGCCGTCGATCGCCGCGATGAACAAGGAGTGGCTGCGGGCGACCCGCAAAGTCCGCCGCTGACGAGGGAGTCGATCCTGTACGGACTCGGGTTCACGCCCGGGGCCGTACGGGATCGACTCCGCGCGTGCTCAGCGCCGCAGCGCCTTCGCCAGATACGGGGCCGTACGGCTCCCGGCGCTACGCGCCACCTCGGCCGGGGTGCCGGACGCGACGATCCGACCGCCCCGGTCCCCGCCCTCGGGGCCCAGGTCGATCACCTGGTCCGCGCCCGCCACCACGGCCATGTCGTGCTCCACGACCACCACCGTGTTCCCGCCGTCGACCAGCGCGTGCAACTGCCGCATCAGCACCTCCACATCGGCCGGATGCAGCCCCGTCGTCGGCTCGTCCAGCAGATACAGCGTGTGCCCGCGCCGGGTGCGCTGGAGTTCCGACGCCAGCTTGATGCGCTGCGCCTCGCCACCGGACAGCTCGGTGGCGGGCTGGCCGAGCCGCAGATAGCCGAGTCCCACGTCCAGCAGGGTGGTCAGCGCGCGCTCGACGGCCGGCGTCCCGGCGAAGAACTCGGCGGCCGACTCCACGGTGAGATCCAGGACCTGAGCGACCGTCAGTCCGTCCAGGGTGACGTCCAGGGTCTCCGGGTTGTAGCGCGCACCGTGGCAGTCCGGGCAGGGCGCGTAGGTGCTGGGCAGGAACAGCAGCTCCACCGAGACGAAGCCCTCGCCCTGGCAGGTCTCGCACCGCCCGCCGCTCACGTTGAAGGAGAACCTCCCCGCGCCGTAGCCGCGCTCCCGCGCCTTCTCCGTCCGCGCGAACAGCTTCCGTACGCCGTCGAACAGGCCGGTGTACGTGGCCAGATTGGACCGCGGCGTCCGGCCGATGGGCTTCTGGTCGACCTGGACGAGCCGGTCCACCGCCTCCAGGCCGGTGGCCGCCCGGCAGTACCGCTCGCCCGGCCCCGGCTCCTCGCCCGCCTGCTGGTCCGCGAGCACCCCGGCGAGCACCTGGCCGACCAGGGTCGACTTGCCCGAGCCGGACACCCCGGTCACCGCCGTGAACACCCCGAGCGGGAACGCCGCGTCGACGCCGCGCACATTGTGCCGCTCCACCCCGGTGAGCCGGATCCACCCGGACGGCGTGCGCGGCTCCCGCACCGGCGCGGGCCCCTCCTCGAACAGGAACCGCCGCGTCGCCGACTCCGGCACCTGGGCGAGTCCTTCGGGCGGCCCGCTGTGCAGCACCCGCCCACCGTGCTCCCCGGCCAGCGGGCCCACGTCCACCAGCCAGTCCGCCCGCCGCACCACGTCCATCTGGTGCTCCACCACGAAGACCGAGTTCCCGGCCTCCTTCAGCCGGCTCAGGACTTCGAGCAGCGCCTCCGTGTCCGCCGGATGCAGCCCGGCCGACGGCTCGTCCAGCACATAGACGACACCGAAGAGCCCCGACCGCAACTGCGTGGCCAGCCGCAGCCGTTGCAGCTCACCGGAGGACAGGGTCGGGGCCGTGCGGTCCAGGCTCAGATAGCCGAGCCCCAGCTCCGTCACCGTCCCGATCCGCGCCAGCAGACCGCCCGTCAGCACCCGGGCCGTCTCCTCGCCGTGGGCCCCGGCCTCCGCCAGCACCTCGGCCAGCACGGACAGCGGCAGCCCGGCCAGCTCCGCGATGGTCCGCCCGGCGAACGTCACCGCCATCGCCTCGGGCCGCAGCCGGCTCCCGCCGCACACCGGGCACGGGGCACTCGTCAGGAAGCGCTCCGCCTTGGCCCGCAGCGACCGGCTCTTGGTGTCGGCGAAGGTGTGCAGCACATAACGCCGGGCGCTCATGTACGTGCCCTGGTAAGGGCGTTGGATGCGCCCCGCGTCCCGCACCGGATGCACCGTCACCACCGGCTGCTCGTCGGTGAACAGGATCCACTCCCGGTCCTTCGCCGACAGCTCGCGCCACGGCCGGTCGACGTCGTACCCCAGTGCATCCAGCACATCCCGCAGATTCTTCCCCTGCCACGCACCCGGCCAGGCGGCGATCGCCCCCTCCCGGATCGACAGCGAGGGATCGGGGACGAGCAGCTCCTCGTCCGTGCTGTGGATCCGCCCCAGACCGTGGCAGGCCGGGCACGCCCCGACAGCCGTGTTGGGGGAGAAGGAGTCGGAGTCCAGCCGCTCGGCCCCCGGCGGATAGTCCCCCGTACGGGAGAAGAGCATCCGCAGCGAATTGGAGAGCGTGGTCACCGTCCCGACGGACGACCGGGACCCCGGGGCGGAGCGCCGCTGCTCCAGCGAGACGGCGGGCGGCAGCCCGGTGATCTCCCCGACCGCCGGGGCGCCCACCTGATGGATCAGCCGCCGGGCGTACGGGGCGACCGACTCGAAGTAGCGGCGCTGCGCCTCCGCGTAGATGGTCCCGAAGGCCAGCGAGGACTTCCCCGACCCCGACACGCCCGTGAAGACGGTGAGCGTGTCGCGCGGGATGTCGACCCGGACGTTCTTGAGGTTGTGCTCGCGGGCGCCGCGCACCCGGACGTACGGATCGTGGGGGGAGGACATGGGGCTCGGCTCCGTACGGGTGGGGTGCTGACGCCTGGACCTGAAGGGACAAACAGTTCGATTCTAGGCGTCAGGGGCGGTGGCGGCCGCCCGGGACGGGACAGCGAGCCTCACGGGCGCCGGCCCGGGCGGGCGGGCGATCCGGGCGAGCCGCCGCAGCGAGTCCACCAGCCCTTCGCGGTCGTACGTGCTGGTCGTGACGAGCACCTCGTCCGCCCCGGTCTCCCCGATCGCCCGCTCCAGCTGGGCGGTCACCTGGTCCTCGGTGCCGTGGATGTGGCCGTCGAGCCCCCGCTCGTACAGCGACCGCTCCTTGGCCGTCATGGTGAGCGCCTCGACGCGTCCGGCCGGGGCCAGCGGTGGAAAGTCCCCGTGCGTACGGGAGTACGCCATGGCCCACGCCTCCGGTACGAGCAGCCGGCGGGCCGCTTCCTCGGTGCCCGCGACGGCCACCGTGCCCGCGACGATCACCTCGGGCTGCTCGGCGCGGGCGGAGGGGCGGAAGTCGCGGCGGTAGACCTCGATGGCGCGCAGTACCTTCTCCCGGCCGCGCAGATCGCCGATGACGAGGGGGAGCCCGGCGGCCGCGGCGACCGACGCGCCCTCGCCGATCGCCAGGACGTACGCGGGGATGCGCAAGCCCTCCGCCGGGTGGGCGTGCACCCGGGGGTGGGCCTGCTGGGTGCCGTCGATCCAGCCGAGCAGTTCGGCCAGGCGTCCGGGGAAGTCCTCGGCGTCCTCCTTGCCGTGGCCGAGCGCCCGGCGCACGCCGTCGGTGAAGCCCACGGAGCGGCCGAGCCCCATGTCGATCCGGCCGGGGAAGAGGGAGGCGAGGACCCCGAACTGCTCGGCGACGACCAGCGGCCGGTGATTGGGCAGCATCACTCCGCCGGTGCCGACCCGGATGGTGGAGGTCGCGGCGGCGACGGCGGCCGTCAGCACCGTCGGCGCCGACCCCGCGACGCCCGGCACTCCGTGGTGCTCCGAGACCCAGAAGCGGTGGAAGCCGAGCGCCTCCGCCTCCCGGGCCAGATCCACGGTGTCGCGCAGCGCCCGGGGGCCGTCGTGCCCCTCACGGGTGCGGGAACGGTCCAGGACGGAGAAGCGGGTCGACGCGATCACAGAGCTCACGCCCTCTTCAACGCGCTCGTTCCCCAGGGATTCCCGAGGTGCTTCCTCAGCTGTTCCTAAGCTGGGGGAGTGAGTGACGACGCACGGCCGCTGGCCGTATTCGACCTGGACAACACGCTCGCGGGCACCGCCCACCGGCAGCACTTCCTGGAGGGCGCCAAGCACGACTGGGCCGGCTTCTTCGCCGCGGCCGTGGACGACCCGCCGCTCCCGGAGGGCGTACGGATGGTGCACGCGAGCGCCGAGGAGTGCCGGATCGTCTATCTGACCGGACGCCCCGAGCGGTGCCGCCGCGACACCGTGCGCTGGCTGAGCAGCCAGGGACTGCCCGAGGGCACGCTGCTCATGCGGCGCAACGACGACCGCCGCCCCGCCCGCCGGACGAAGCTGGACATCCTCCGGCGGCTGGGGCGGACGGGGCAGGTGCGCATGCTCGTGGACGACGACGAACTGGTCTGTGATGCGGCCGAGGTGGCCGGATTTACTGTGGTGCGGGCCCGTTGGGCCGATCCGTCGGATGCGCTGAAGGATGCCCAGGAGCGCGAGGGGCGTACCTGATCAGCTGTTTTCGTCGAGCCGAAAGCCCACCTTCAGGCCGACCTGGTAGTGCGCGATTCGGCCATCTTCGATATGGCCGCGAACTTGATTAATCTCGAACCAATCGAGATTGTGCAACGTTTCCGCCGCTCTTGCGACGCCGTTCCGAATCGCCGCGTCGACGCCCTCGTCGGAGGTTCCTACGATCTCGGTGACCCGATAGGTGTGGTTCGCCATTGTTTGTCTCCTCTCCTGTGACCACGGTGCCCCAATCCGGGGCGTCCCGCGAGGGGGAGGGTGGGGTGAATCGGAGCAGGCATCCGCCTTGACCTACCCATTGGTCCATACCAAAATTCAGCCAACCACCCGTGCGAGCGCCGCCCGCAATCCCCCCACACCGGGTCCGATTTCGTTGTGCCGTTTCGCAGAAGGTGACCACGTGAAGAACCGCATACTGGCTGGAGCCATCGCGCTTGTCTCGACCGTCGCGCTCGGTGGGTGCGGCTACATATCGGGCTCGGGCGGCGGTGACCGCACAGTGACGGTCTGGCTGATGAAGGACAGCGTCTCGCCCGGCTTCCTGGACAAGTTCACCCGCTCCTACGAGGAGGAGAACCCCTCGATCGAGCTGGACTTCCAGATCCAGGAGTGGAGCGGCATCGGCCCCAAGGTCATCTCCGCGCTGGAGGGCGACGACGCCCCGGACGTGATCGAGGTCGGAAACACGCAGGTCGCGCAGTACGCGGAGAGCGGCGGCCTGCGGGATCTGACCCTCGAATCGATGCGCGACCTGGGCAGCGAGGACTGGCTGCCCGGCCTGGCCCAGCCCGGCAGCATCAACGGCGTGCAGTACGGCATCCCCTGGTACGCGGCGAACCGGGTGGTGATCTACAACAAGGAGATCTTCGAGGGAGCGGGCATCGACTCCGTCCCGAAGACGCGCACCGAGTGGATCGCCGCAACCGAGAAGCTCAACAACGCCGGGAACCAAGGCATTTACCTGGCCGGCCAGAACTGGTACGTACTCGCCGGATTCATCTGGGACGAGGGCGGCGAGCTCGCCGACGAGAACGGCGGCGACTGGCAGGGCGCGCTGGACACCCCGGAAGCCCTGGCGGGCATGGAGTTCTACCAGAAACTCCAGGCGCTCGGCGACGGCCCCAAGGACGCCGACGAGGAGAAGCCCCCGCAGACCGACGTATTCGCCGGGGGAGACGTCGCCCAGATCATCTCGGTGCCGGGCAGCGCCGCGCTCATCGAGCAGAAGAATCCCGAACTCAAGGGAAAGCTGGGCTACTTCCCGATTCCCGGCAAGACCGCGAAGGCACCCGGTTCGGTATTCACCGGCGGCTCCGACCTCATCGTCCCGAAGAACGCCGACGAGCGCAGCGCCGGCATCGCCGTCGTCAAGGCGCTGGCGAGCGAGAAGTGGCAGACGGAGCTTGCCCGGAGCATGAGTTACGTTCCCAACAAGCCGAAACTCGCCCATGTCATCGAGGGCGACGAAGGCACCGCGGCGATGGCCGAAGGCGCCACCCGCGGCCGCGCCACCCCCAACTCGTCGCAGTGGGCCAGGGTCGAGGCGGAGAACCCGATCAAGCCCTACATGACGGCCGTGCTCCAGGGCGGCGACCCGGCCCTGGAGGCCAGGACCGCCTCCGAGCGCATCACGGCCATGCTCACGGGCAGCGGCTGAGCCCACGCCCGGGGGCGGCGGACGGCGGTTGGGGATCCCGGGTGGCGGCCCGGCGAACCCTCCGTCCCTGGGATTCAGCCGTCGCACATCCGCGCTCCCCACGGCGGTCACGTCGAATCCAGCCGGTGACGGGAGAAGTAGGGGGTCGGTGCGTCGCACCCGCGACGGCCCGGCCCCTGACTCCCGTCCCCGGAGACCGCCATGACCGTGCTGCCCGTCGCCCCGCACCTCGCCGCTCCCGCTCCGCGCCCCGCTGGTCCCGCCTTCGCCCCGGCCCGCGCCTCCGCCCCGGCCCCTGTCCCCACCCCGGCTCCTGCCTCCGTCCCCCCACCCGCTT
>NZ_JAFEUF010000173.1 GCF_016901035.1 Streptomyces durocortorensis | reverse complement strand
CGGCTGGCCGCCGACAGCGGCTTCGACAGCCTCTTCGTGGCGCCGGCGCCACATGACGCGGGCCCCGCCGGGGGGGGGGGCGGGGGCGCCCGGCGGAACCAGCGCGGGCGGGCGGGCCTTCCGGGATGGAGCCGGCGTCGACGGGGAGGTAGGCGTCGGCGTCGGCCTGGAGGGTGTGGCCGAGGATGTCGTCGTCGCCGAGGTTGAGGTAGGAGTGGTTGGTGAGGTTGACGACGGTGGGCCGGTCGGTGGCGGCCGTGTAGTCGACGGCGAGGGTGCCGGTGGTGTCCAGGGTGTAGGTGGCGGTGACGTCGAGCGCTCCGGGGAAGCCCATGTCGCCGTCGGGGCTGTGCAGGGTGAGCCGGAGGACGGCTGCGGTGTCGGTGCGGTCCCCGGTGGCCTGCCAGATCTTGGTGTGGAAGCCGTCGGGGCCGCCGTGCAGGGCGTGCCCGCGGTCGTTGGCGGGGATGTGGTGGGTGGTCCCGTCGAGGGTGAAGCGGCCGTGGGCGATGCGATTGGCGTACCGGCCGACGATCGCCCCGAAGTACGGGTTCTTGTCGGTGTAGTCGTCGAGCGCGGGCAGCGAGCGGACGACCGGGCCGGGTGCGCCCGTGGTGTCCGGCACGGTGAGGCTGTGCAGGACACCGCCGTAGGTGAGGATCTCGGCCCGGACGCCGGTGCCGGAGTCGAGGGTCCAGAGGTCGGTCTCGCTCTGCCCGTGGGCGCGGCCGAACGGTTTGCGGTGCACGGTGGGCATGAGGAGTTCCTTGGGGGGTGCGGGAAAGGGCCTCGCGGCTGCAGGTCCTGAGGGCGCCGAAGGGGCCTCGCGGGGGTGCCTCAGCTCGGCGGTCCGGAGGCCTCGCGGGGCTTGGTGGACGCGCGGGGTGTGGTGGATTCGCGGACGACGAGGCGGTAGCCGGGGCGGGGCCGCCGGGGTTCGGCGACGGGGGTGCCCGCGAGGCGTTCGACGAGGCTGTCGACGGCGAGCCGGGCGATGGCCGCCTTGTCCGGCGCGATGGTGGTCAGGGTGGTGGCCCCGTACCGGCTCTCCTCGATGTCGTCGAAGCCGACGACGGCGATGTCGCCGGGGATGGTGAGGCCGCGCTCGGTGATGGTGCGCATGGCGCCGATGGCGATCATGTCGTTGTACGCGAACACGGCGTCGGGCCGCTCGCCCCGGTCGAGGAGCGAGGCCATCGCGGCGGCCCCGTCCTCGCGCCCGTAACCGTCGGTGACGACGACCAGGGACTCGTCCGGTGCGATGCCGGAGGCGGCCAGCTCCTCGCGCCAGCCGCGCAGCCGGAGATGGGCGGGCTGGCGTTCCTGCCCGGTGCGGGAGCCGAGGAAGGCGATACGCCGGTGTCCCAGCGCGATGAGGTGGGCGACGGCCTCACGGGCGGCCGCCACGTTGTCGATGGCGATGTGGTCGTACGGGGCCTCGTACTCCCGCTCGCCGAGCAGCACCAGGGGTGCCGTCTCCGTGCGGGCCATCAGGTCCTCGGTCTCCAGGTGGATGGGGCTGAGGATGAGGCCGTCGATGACATGGGAGCGGAACCCCTGGCAGACCAGCAGCTCCTTCTCCCGCTGGCCCGCCGTGTGGTCGACCAGGACGGTGTAGTCGTGCCGGGCCGCCGCGTCGACGACCTCGCCGGCCAGCTCCGCGAAGTACGGGTTGCCGAACTCGGGGACGGCCAGCGCGATGATGCCGGTGCGGCCCTTGCGCAGGTGGCGGGCGGTGAGGTTCGGCCGGTAGCCGAGCTCGTCGATCGCCTGCTGGACCTTGGCCCGCATCTTCGGGGTGACGTGCTGGTAGTTGTTGACCACGTTCGACACGGTCTTGATGGACACGCCCGCCCGTTGAGCTACGTCCTTGAGGCTGACGCCCACGGCACTCCTTGTTTTTCCTTGGTTCGACTGGGCCCGGTCCGTACGGCTCAGGTGGTTCTCCGGCTGCGCGCGAGGTAACGCTGCGCCACCACGACAACGATAAGGAAGCCGCCGCTGACCACCGACTGGTACGAGGAGTTGAGCGAGCCGATCTGGTTGATCAGGTTCTGGATCACGGCGAGCAGCAGGACGCCCCACAGGGTGCCGCTGATCGAGCCGGCTCCGCCGATGAGGAGCGTGCCGCCGATGACGACGGCGGAGATCGCGTCCAGTTCCATGCCGACGCCGACGATGGTGACGCCGGAGGAGAGGCGGGCGGCGTTCAGCGCTCCGGCGAGTCCGGCGAGCAGCCCGCTGAGGGTGTAGACGAGGATCTTCGTGCGGGCGACGGGCAGACCCATCAGGGTGGCCGCGTCGCTGCTGCCGCCGACCGCGAACAGGGTCTGGCCGAACGAGGTGCGCTGGAGGAGGAGGCCGCCCGCTCCGAAGAGGGCCAGCGCGATGAGGATCGGGTAGCCGAAGCCCCAGACGCTGCCCTGGCCCAGCTCGGCGAAGGCGGAGTCCTTCGGTACCAGGTAGGTGGTGGCCCCCTCGTCGGTGAAGGCGAGGAGGATGCCGCGCGCCGCGAGGAGGCTGGCGAGCGTGACGATGAAGGGGGCCATGTTGGCGCGGGCGATGAGCAGGCCGTTGACCAGGCCGATCGTTCCGCAGACCACAAGAGGCACGAACAGGGCGGCGAAGAAGCCCCATGGGGAGGCCCAGGCGGCGAGGACGCCACCGAGGGCGAAGACGGAGCCGACGGAGAGGTCGATGCCGCCGGTGATGATGACGAGCGTCATGCCGAGGGCGACGATCGCGAGGAACGAGGCCTGGACGGTGATGCCCCGGGCGTTGTCGACGCTGGCGAACGTCGGGTAGACGAACGAGGCGATGAGGATCACGGTCAGCAGGACCGCGAGGACGCCCTGGCGCTGGACGAGTGCGCCGATGCGGGAGCCGGTGGAGCGCTCGGGGCGGGGTTCGGGGCGCGAAGGGGCGCTCTTGAGGGGCGCCGGGGCCTCGGCGGGGGGCACGGTGGCCGGTTGGGTCTTGTTCATCGGGACCTACGCTCCCGGGCGACGTAGACGGCGGCGATGATGATGGCCGCCTGGGCGATCTGTGCGGTGGAGTCGGGCAGGTCGTGCTTGACGAGGGTGGCGCGCAGCAGCTGCATCAGCAGGGCTCCGGCGACGGTCCCGAGCACGCGGATGGAGCCGCCGTTCAGCGGGGTGCCGCCGACGACGACCGCCGTGATGGCGGACAGCTCCATGAGGGTGCCGAGCGAGGACGGGTCGCTGGCGGTGAGCCGGGCGGTGGCGAGGATACCGGCGAGCGCGGCCATCACTCCGCAGAGGATGTAGACGCCGATCAGGACGCGCTTGACGGGCAGTCCGGACAAGGCGGAGGCCGACCGGTTGCCGCCGATGGCGACGATCTGCCGGCCGAAGGTGGTGCGCTGCACCAGGAACGCGACGGCGAGCGCGAGGACGCCAGCGATGAGGACGACCGTCGGGATGCCGAGGAAGGAGCCGGTGCCGAGCGCGAGGATGTCCGGGTTGACGATCTGCTTGAGCTGGCCGTCCGCCATGACGAGGGCGAGGCCCCGGCCGCCGACGAACAGGGCGAGCGTGGCGACGATGGGTTGCAGCCCGACGAGCGAGACGAGCGTCCCGTTGATCGCGCCGACCACCGCCCCGGCGAGCAGGGCGATCAGGAGCGCGGGGACGAGTCCGTAACCGAGGTAGAGCGGCAGCAGGGCGGCGGCGAGCGCCATGGTGGAGCCGACGGAGAGGTCGATGCCCTCGGTGCCGATGACCAGGGCCATGCCGAGCGCGACGATCACGATGGGCGCGACCTGGACGAGCTGGGTGCGCAGGTTGTCGGCCGTCATGAAGTGTTCGGTGAACAGGGCGTTGAACAGCAGCACGACGGCGACGGCCGCGTACACGCCGTACTCCTGGTACCAGGCGGGGTCGCGCAGCCGGGCCAGTGGCTTCGCGGCGGGGCGTGGCAGGGTGGCCTGGGTGGTCATCGGGGGTCCTCCTGGCCGGCCGGGGCCTTCCCGCCGGGTTCGGGCGTGTGATCACCGGGCGCGGCATGGGGCGTGCGGTCGCTGGGCCCGGCGTCCGGCGTGCGGTCGGCGAGCACGGCGCCGGGCGCGCGGTTCACGGTGTCGGGCGTGTGGTTCACGGTGTCGGGCGTGTGGTCGGCGAGCACTTCGAGCAGGCGGCTCTCGTCCACCTCGTCGCCGGCGAGTTCACCGGCGACCGCGCCGCCGCGCAGGACGACGATGCGGTCGGCGCCCTCGATCAGCTCCTCGATGTCGGAGGAGATCAGCAGCACGGCGAGCCCTTCGCGGGCGAGTTCGTCGATGAGGGACTGCACCTCGGCCTTGGCTCCGACGTCGATGCCGCGCGTGGGCTCGTCGAGCAGCAGCACCTTGGGCTCCAGGCAGAGCCAGCGGGCGAGCAGCACCTTCTGCTGGTTGCCGCCGGAGAGTTCGCCGACCTTCTGCTCGGGGCTGGACGCCTTGATCCGCAGCCGCTTCATGAAGATGTCGACAATGCGGTCCTGCTTGGCGCGGGAGACGATGCCGGCCTTGGAGAGCCGGGGCATGGCGGCGAGCACGATGTTCTCGCGGACGGAGAGGCCGGGGACGATGCCTTCGGCCTTGCGGTCCTCGGGGAGCATGCTGATGCCCGCGCGGATGGCGGCGGCCGGGGTGGGACGGCCCAGGCGCTTGCCGTCGACGGTGATCTCCCCGCCGTCCAGAGGCAGCGCGCCGGTGAGCGCCTTCGCGGTCTCGCTGCGCCCGGAGCCCAGCAGACCGCCGAGTCCCAGCACCTCACCCGCGTACAACTCGACTGATATGCCGTGCAGTTGGTGGCGGCGGTTGAGTCCCTTGGCGGTGAGGACGGGGGTGCGGGCGGCGTCGTGGCCCTCGGCGGCGAAGCCGGTGAGGCCGTCGCGGCGCACCTCGGCCATATCGCGGCCGAGCATCATCGACACCAGCTGCATGCGCTCCAGCGGGGCGAGTTCACCGGTGTGGATGTGGCGGCCGTCGCGCAGCACGGTGACCCGGTCGCAGATGCGGTAGAGCTCGTCCATGCGGTGGCTGACGTAGAGGACGGCGATGCCCTGGCCGCGCAGGTTCTCGATGACCCGGAACAGGGTCTCGACCTCGCGGGGCTCCAGCGACGAGGTCGGTTCGTCCATGATGACGACCTGTGCCTGTACGGAGACGGCGCGGGCGAGGGCGACCATCTGCTGGGTGCCGATGCCGAGGGTGTGCAGGGGCCGCTTGGGGTCGACGCGGACGCCGAAGCCGTCGAGGAGTTCGGTGGTCTCGCGGTTCATCCGGGGGAAGTCGATGAGCCCGAAACGGTTCTTCGGCTCCCGGCCCAGGAAGATGTTGCGCGCCACGCTCATCAGCGGGACGAGGTTGACCTCCTGGTAGATGGTGGAGATCCCGGCCTGCTGCGCCTCGAAGGGGCGGGCGAAGCGGACGGGTTGGCCGCTGACGCGCACCTCGCCCTCGTCGCTCTGGTAGACGCCGGTGAGCACCTTGATGAGGGTGGACTTGCCGGCCCCGTTCTCGCCGACGAGCGCGTGGACCTCGCCCGCGCGCAGGGCGAAGGAGACGTCGTCCAGGGCGACGACGCCCGGGAACCGCTTGCTCACCGAGCGGGCTTCGAGGACGGGTACGGGTTCGGCGACAGCGGCCCCGGCCCCGGCGGTCTCCGGGTGCGGGGGTGTCGCGTGGGTGGGTGCCATGGATCCTGGCCTTCCGGTCGTACGGGAACGGTGCCGGGGCGCCGCGTCGCCCGGGGAGATGCCCGGAGGGCGACGCGGCGGCCGGAGTGCCGGTCGGAGTGCCGATGGGAGTTCCGGCCGGAGCGCCGGTGGGAGCGCCGGTCGGGGTTCCGGCCGGAGTTCCGGCCCGAGCGCGGACCGGGTCAGTACGCTCCGCCGAGCGATTCCTTGGCGTTGGCCTCGTCGTACTCGCGGTCGGTGATGATCACGTTCTCCGGGATCGCCTCACCCGCGTAGAACTTCTGCGCGGTGGCGAAGGCGAGCGGGCCGAAGCGCGGGTTGGACTCGATGACGGCGTTGTACTCGCCGTTGACCAGGGCCTGGACGGCGTTGCGGGTGCCGTCGACGGAGACGATCTTGACGTCCTTGCCGGGCTTCTTGCCGGCCGCCTTGATCGCGGTGAGGGCGCCGAGGCCCATCTCGTCGTTCTCCGCGTAGACGGCGGTGATGTCGGGCTTGGACTGGATGAGCTGCTCCATGACCTGCTGGCCCTTGTCGCGGGCGAACTCGCCGGTCTGCTGGGCGACGATCTCCAGGCCGGGGGCCTCGGCCTTGACCTGGCCGACGAAGCCCTTGGTGCGGTCGGTGGTGACGTTGTTGCCGGACGCACCGAGCAGGATCGCGACCTTGCCCTTGCCGCCGGTGACCTTGATCATCGCGTCGGCGGCGCGCTTGCCCTGCTCGACGAAGTCGGAGCCGAGGAAGGCCACGTAGTCCTTGCAGGCGGTGGAGTTGACCTTGCGGTCGATGGTGAGGACAGGCACCTTCTTGGCGGCCGCCGCCTTCAACGCGGGCTCCAGGCCGTCGGAGTTGAGCGGGGCGACGATGAGGAACTGCGCGCCCTGGGACAGCATGTCCTGGATGTCGCTGATCTGCTTGGACAGCTGGGACTGGGCGTTGGTGGTGAGGAGCTTCTTGACGCCGACCTTCTTCGCCTCGTCCTTGATGGACTGGGTCTCGGCGATCCGGAAGGGGTTGGCCTCCTTCTCCGACTGGGAGAAGCCGACCACGGCGTCCTTCAGGTCCAGCTTGGGCGCGCCGTAGGTCTCCAGCTTGCAGCCCGCGCCGGACGAGGAATCGGGGGTCTTGGCCTCCTGTGCGCCCTGACTGCTGTCGCCGCCCGCGTTGTTGGAGGTCTCCGACTTGGCGCAGCCGGCGGCGGCCAGCGTGGTGGCGGCGAGGACGCAGGCCACGGCGAGGGTACGGGATCGACGCTGGATCATCATGCGCGGAACGCTCCTTGGCGGGTTGACGGCACGCTGATCGGCGTGCGGTCGGGCATGCGGGACGAGGCATCGGCCACGGGGCGGCTGATGCCACTGCATTCCTCACACCCCTGCTCCGTACTGCGGAAACAGCGGTCGTGAGAGCCTGCGCGGCCTGTCGGCGGCTCGGTTTACAACGTTATATAGGCGGCGCGGCACGGGCGGCAAGAGCGTGGTCGATGCGTTTCCAAAATGTGTCGGCCGGCCGTCGGGGCCCCCCCCCGCCCCCCGGCTCCGCCCGCGACAACGGCGCTGCGCAAGGTCTGGACAGCCGCCCGGCACCGTGCTGTCATACCGCCGGACGCCCGATTTTCAACGTTGCAAGAACGGCTCTCGTCCACCCGTCCCGCCGCGTGACGGCGGTCTTCGGCCTGCGCCGACCGCCGCTGCGCCGCGTCCCGGTCCGTCCGGCCTCACCCGCACCGCCGCCACGCACCGCACCCTCCCACGCACCCCTCACGCCTCAGCACGCACCGCCCCACGACGCACCGCCAGCAGCCCCGCCCTGCACGGCCACGGTGCCGCGCAGCCACCCCCACCGAGCCCGGCCGCGGCACAGGCGGCCGCCGGCCGAGAGCAGGAGCCGCACCGATGCCCCTGAACCGCAGGCAGCTCATCACCACCGCGGTGGCCACAGCCGTCGCCACCGGCGTCACCAGCCGGTGCGCGACCGCCCCCCCCCCCCCCCCCCCCCGGGGCCCCGGGGGCCCCCCCCTTCTCGCGCAGCGCCCGCCCCTCGGGGGTCAGCCGCAGCCGGGACGCCGAGTCCTCGGTGACCAGCTCCCGTTCCCGTACGGCGTCGACGGCCTCCTCCATGCCGTCGGCCCCGGTGTCGAGGTAGCCGCTGAGCATCGTGACCAGCTCGGCCCGGTCCCGTCCCTCCTCGTCCGCCTCGTCCAATTGGTTGAGCACCCACCAGGGGGGCTGGGTGAGTCCGTGCTCGGCCAGTGCGGAGCGGATGTGGGTGACCGTCGCCTCGTGGGCGGCCCAGCTCCAGTAGCCGATCGGCTGGCGGGCGAGTCCTGCGTCGTCATGTGAGTAGTTCATGCCTCGAAACGTAGGACCTCAAGCAAACTTGAGGTCAAGCCCTTGCGTGATGTTCCCCGGTCCCCGCCCCCGATGCGTGCCCGGTCATCCGGCGGACGCGCAGAGTTCACCCGCTGTCGTGGCGGGCGTCACCCGATCCTTCCGCCGTCTCACTACGTTGTCGGGACCATGATCGAAGGCGAGGGCACTGGTGCCGAAACTGTCCGTTGTCGTACCGCTCCACAATGTCGCGGCCTACGCCCCGACCACGCTGGGCAGTCTGGCCCGCAACGCGGACCCGGACATCGAGTTCCTGCTGGTCGATGACGCGTCCACCGACGGCACGCAGGACATCGTCGACCACTGGGCCGAGCGGCTGCCGCGCGCCCGGGTGATCAGACACGGTACGAACGTCGGCATCGCGGCCGCCCGCAACAGCGGCATCGACGCCGCCGAGGGCGACTACCTCACCTTCCTCGACGGCGACGACTGGTACGCCCCCGGCCATCTGGACCGGCTCGTGCGCGCCGCCCAGGACCTCGACTGCGACTTCGCCCGCACCGACCACGTCCAGTCCACCGGCACCACCCGCGTCGTGCGGCGCGCCCCCGCCCCGCTCCGGGACACCGTGCTCGACCCCCGCGACGGGATCGGGGCGCCCGAGCGCGAGACCATGGTCGACTACCCGTTCGTCTGGGCCGGGATCTACCACCGGCGGCTCTTCGCGGACGGCGCCCAGCGCTTCGCCACCGAACTGCGCACCGCCGAGGACCGGCTGTGGATCTGGCAGCTCCATCTGCGCGCCCGCACCTACGCCGCCCTCGGTCTGTACGGCATCTTCTACCGGCGCGGGGTCACCACCTCCCTCACCCAGATCAAGGACGCCCGCCAGCTCGACTTCTTCGCCTCCTACGACACGCTGCTCGACGAGCTGCGCGCCGACCGGGACGCGGACATCCTGCTGCCGAAGGCCGTCCGTACCTACTGCGCGATGATCGCCTTCCACAACGAGAAGGCCGACGACTACCAGCCCGCCACCGCCCGCCGGCTGCGCGCCGAGTCCACCGCCGCGCTGGGCCGGATGCCGCAGGACGTGCTCGACCGCACCCTGACGATGATCGACGACCGGCGCGGCACGCTGCTCAGCCGTCTGCGCACCAAGCCGGCCAAGCAGACCAAGCAGAAGGCCGCCTGACCGATGACCGCCACGCCCGCAGCCACGCCTGTACGTACACCCCCGCGCACCCAGATCTTCCAGGTCTCCACCCTGTACGGCGCGGCCACCCTCGCCGCCGCGCTCGACGCCGGACAGTTCGGCCGGGCCACCGACAGCCACCGCATCCTGCTGGTCTCCAACAACGCGGCCGTCCCCGAGACCGCCCTGCGCCTGGAGGAGATGCGCGGTTACGGATCCCTCGCCGCCCGCTTCGACGCCGTCGTCGACTGGAACGAGGCCATCAGCCCGCACCACCCCAGCGGCTGGGGCCCCCGCTCCGAGGAGACCGTCCTGTGGCAGCGGGCCTTCCGCCTCGCCTGGGACATCGACCCCGAGGCCCCCGTCGACCTCGCCGTCGAGTCCATCCAGGTCAACCCGGCCCGCGCGCTCGCCGCGATCTTCTCCGAGAGCGCCGTCCACGTCTACGCCGACGGCCTGATGAGCTACGGCCCCACCCGCAACCGGATGCCCCAGTCCATCGCCTGCCGCATCCGGCGCGTCCTCCACCTCGACCTGGTCACCGGGCTGCGCCCGCTCCTGCTCGCCGAGGCCGGCGTCGAGCCCGAACTCGTCCCCGACGACGCCTTCCGCGCGGTCCTCTCCGAGATCGCCGCGGCGGCCGAGGGGGACAAGGGGCTCGCCGCCGCCGAGGCCGCCGCCCCCACCGCGATGCTGCTGGGCCAGTACCTCGCCGCCCTCACCATCCTCACCCCGGAGGAGGAAGAGGAGCTGCACATCCGGATGCTGCGCGGAGCCGCCCGAGCCGGGCACACCTCCATCCTCTTCAAGCCGCACCCCACCGCCCCGGCCCGCTACTCCCGCGCCCTGGACGAGGCCGCCGCCGAACTCGGCGTACGGCTCACCACGCTGGACAGCCCGCTGCTCGCCGAGACGCTGTACGAGCGGTGCGCGCCCACGCTGGTCGTCGGCTGCTTCTCCACCGCGATGTTCACCGCCGCCGCGTACTACGGCATCCCCGTCGCCCGCGTCGGCACCCGGCTGGTCCTCGACCGGATCACTCCGTACGAGAACAGCAACCGCGTCCCGCTGACGATCACCGACCACCTGGTGCCCGATCTGGACGCGCAGGGCGGGCCGGACGGGCCGGACGCGCAGGGCGCCGGGGGCGTCCCCCACCTGCCGCGCACCGCGCCCGACACCCTCGCCCCGCTGGTGCGGACCGTCGGCTACTGCATGCAGGCCAAGCTCAACGCCGGGCTGCGCCCCGACGCCGAGGCCTGGCTGCGGGAGCACCTGGACCCCACCACCCAGCACTACTTCAAGCGCCGCCGCCTGCAGAGCCTCACCCTGCCCGGCGGCGGCCCCCGGGGCGCGGCGGTCCGGCTGCGCCGCACCGTACGGCGCACCCGCAGCACCCTGGGCCTCTGACCCGGGTCCGGGACCGGGGCACGGATCCCGGTCCCGGCGTCCGACTCACAGAACGGCGGAACGAGCATGGGCCAGACCCTCACCGGGCTGCTCACGTCAGTACGTGCGATAGCGGGACGGCCGGGAACGCCGCCTCGGACCCGCCCCGGCGACGGACCGGACCCGGCGCTCCTGGCCGCCCTCCGGCTCTGCGGCGACCACCTCGCCGCGCTCGCCGCCTCCGGCCCCCTCACCGACGCCCGCCGCACCCGGCTCATCGCGTCGATCGGCACCCTGACCACCGCGTGCTCCACCCCGGGCGCCGACGCGTTCGACGCGCTGCTGCGGACCGGACAGCAGGCCCTGGACAGCGGCGGCGACGCCGAGGCCCGCCTCGCCCTGGCCCTCGCCGACGAGGCGATCGCCCTGCGCGCCCGCTCGAAGGGCGCCTGGCGGCTGCGCGGCAACGCCCTGGACGCGCTCGGCCGGGGCGAGGAGGCGATCACCGCGTACGAACGCCACCTCGGGCTCCAGCAGAACCCCGCCGCCTCGCGCGACGTCGAACGCCGGATCGCCACCCTCCGCGCGGCGGGCGACCGCACCGACGAGGCGCTGGCCCTGTTCGCGGGTGCGGGTGCGGGTGCGGGTGCGGGTGCCGGCGGGGCGGCGGAGGCGGACGTGGAGGCGGAGGTGGACGGGGGAGAGGCCGGGACCGTCCGTCTCTCCCGCCACCTGCCCGCCGCCGAGGCCCGCGCAGCCTTCACCGAACTCGTCCGGCTCCGCACCACGCGACTCGGGGCCGCCGACCCGGCCGTACGCCGGCTCGCCGCGCTCTACGCCGAGCACCGCCGCCTCTCGGACCGCGACCCGATGGCCGACCCGCTGCTCGGCGGGGCCGAGCCCATCGGCGTACCCGGTCTGCGCCGGCTCCTCGCGGGCCGGACGGTGTGCGTGGTCGCCGACACGCCACGTACCGCCGAACAGGAGCAGCGGCCCGGCAGTTCGCCGGCCGCCCTGATCGAGGGCTACGACCTCGTCGTGCGCTGCGACGCCGTCCGCCACGCCGCGCCCACCGCCCGAACCGACCTGCACGCCGTCACCCTGCGCGGCGACGCTCCGTGGAAGGGCGCCCGGTGGGACCGGCGGGCAGCCGTCCGGCTGGTCTTCGGCGACCCGCTCCCGCACTGGCGGCTCGCCCTGCGCAGCCGGCTGGTCCCCGGCGCGCAGGACCGCATCGGCGACGCGACGCTACGCCGCCCGCTGCACGATCCGGCTCTGCTCGCGGAGGCGGAGGGCGCCGGCGAAGGGCCCCCGAGCACCGCGTACACCGTGCTGCGGCTCCTCGACTTCCTGGGCACCCCCGCCCGGGTGGACCTCATCGGGTTCGAAGGACCGGCGGCTCTGTCCCCGCGTGAGCGGGAGTGGATCGGATCGCGGACCGGGACCACGGACGCCACCGCAGTGAGGATCACTCTCAGATGACGACCCACGGCTCCACTTCCGCGGCCGCCTCCGCCGACGACCGCCGCGCCGTCACCGGGAAGCGGCGGATCGCCTTCGCGGTGTACGTCGCCGACGCGGGCCGACTGCCCGGACTCCACGCCCTCCTGCGCAGCCTCGCGCTGAGCAATCCGGCCCTCTGCGAGGATGTCGTCGTCCTGCACCCGGGCCTGCCGGACGCCGACTTCGACGCCGCCCGCCGACTGCACCCCCGGCTGATCCCGCGCACGGCAGGCGGGCCCCACGACGTCTTCGGCCTCGACGGGTACGACACCGTACTCGCCCTCACCCCCGCCATGGTCGTCCTCGGCCGGCTCGACCCTCTGCTGCGACTCCGTACGGGCGTGGCCGCCGTGCCGCGTCCCGGCCCGGACGGCGCTCCGGACCCGCGCGGCGGAGTCCCCGGCGACGGGCTCCTGGTGATCCAGCGCCAGGACCTCGACCACCCCGTACCGCCCGCCACCGCGCGGGACATCCCGGAGAGCCTCCTCGTACCCCTGGACTCCCGGTACGACTTCCCGGCGCTGCGACTCCGCGACGACCTGCCGGTCCCGGAGGGCGTCGTCGTCCTCAACTTCGCTGACGCGCATCCGAGTTGTTCCGGCCCCGCCCACGCGGCCCGGGCGCGCCACGACCTGGACGACGAGGCGTTCCGGGCCGCCTACCTCGCCCTCCCCGGCGCGAAACACCCCGACCTGCTGCTGCACCTCGCGCTCCCGTTCCCCGGCGGGCCCCGGCCGCCGATCGACCTGGTCCGGCAGCTCGCCGAGATCCACCGGGGGCGCGGTCGCCACGACGAGGCCGTCGCCCTGCTGAGCGAGGCCGTCGCGGGCCGCCCCGACCTGCCGCGCTGCCACGAGACGCTCGGCGTCTGCCTGATGGCGCTGTCGCGGTACGCGGAGGCCGAGACGCACCTCCTCCTGGCGACCGCATCCGCGGACTTCGCTTCGCGCGCCTTCGGTCAACTCGCCCGCCTCGCCTGGCTGCTGGGGCGCACCGAGGACTCCCGGGGGTACGCGCTCGCCGGGCTCGAATCCGACCCGACCGACGCCAACTGCCGTGCCTGGTACGCCCGTACGTCCGAAAGAAGCGCCACGGACACGGCCCCACCGAGTACCCCGCCCGGTGAACAGCTGGCCCACGTCGCCCTGTTCGCGGACGGGGACGAGAACGCGGGCGACAAGGTGCTGCCCGAAGCGGTCCGCAGCTGCTTCACCCCCGACACCGGCCCCGACCGCTGGCACCAGCAGCACGCGCACCTGCTGGTCGACGAGGCCGGCCTCGAACGCCTCAACGCGCGGCGGGCCGTGATCGTCGGCGGCGGCGGGCTCTTCCTCCCCGACACCGCGCCCAACGGCAACAGCGGCTGGCAGTGGAACATCCCCGACGACGTGCTCGCCCGGATCACCGCACCCCTGGCGGTCTTCGCCGTCGGCTACAACGTCTTCGACGGCCAGCGCTACCGCCGCGAGCGGTTCGCGGCCTCCCTGCAAGCCCTGGTCGAGCGGTCCGCGTTCTTCGGGCTGCGCAACCACGGCTCCGTCGCCCGGGTCAGGGAGCTGCTGCCCGACTCCCTCCGCGAGAAGGTGCGCTACCAGCCCTGCCCCACCACGGTCGCCCGCCACCTCGACCCCCGCCTCGCCGAACCGGCCGTACGCGAGGACACCGTCCTCATCAACTGCGCCTACGACCGGGCCGGGCTCCGCTTCGGCCACGACTACGGGCACTTCCTCGCCGAGATGGCCGCGGCGATCCGGGCCGTGTCCGCCTCGACGGAGGTCCGTTACGCCGCGCACATGCCCGCCGACGAACGCTTCGTCGACGATCTGCGCCGGGAACACGGCCTCACCCTCCCCGTGGAGCCGCTCTACCTGCTCTCCAACGACGCCATCCGCGACCTCTACCGGCGCACCCGGCTGGTGATCGGGATGCGCGGGCACGCCGGGATGATCCCCTTCGGCTGCGGCACCCCCGTCATCAGCCTGGTCTCGCACCCCAAACTGGCCTACTTCCTGGCTGACATCGACCGGCCCGACTGGGGCGTCTCCGTCCACGAACGGGCCCTCGGCGCCCGGCTCGCGGAGCGGGCCCTCGCCGTGCTGGCCGACCACCCGGCGGCGGTGGCCGACGTCCACGACCGGCAGCGGATGCTGTGGTCGGTGACCCGGGAGAACCTCGCGGCACTGCGTGAACTCACCGGTCTCCCGGACCCGTTCGGCGATCCGGACCAGGCCGCCGGCCCCGTCGTCCCCGCGCCCCGGTCCGCCGCCGACGAGGATCGCGCCGCCCCGTCCACTCGCACCGCACCGCCCACCCTCTGAGGACCATGTCCACCACACCCCCCGCCCCCGTCCCGGCTCCGGCCCCGACGCTTCCGGAGGTCCCTCGGCCCGTCCGCGAGCACCGCTACGACATCGACCTGATCCGGCTGCTCTGCTCCATCGCCGTCATCGGCCTCCACGCCGGCTCGGCGTTCGTGAACACCGTGGGGCGTACGGCGTCGCAGGGGCCCGGCACCTACTGGGCCGGGCTGACCGCCGACTCCGTCGGCCGGTTCGCCGTGCCGCTCTTCTTCGCCATCGCGGGCTGGGTGGTCCTGGTCGGAGCCCCACCGAAGGACGGGGCACGGCTGCGGCGGCGCATCGTGCGGATCGTCGTGCCCCTCGCCGTCTGGACCGCCCTCTATCTCGCCTGGGGCAAGCTGCGCGACACCAACGACGACCCGCTCCGCGACCTCGCCCTGGACTCCGTGTTCGCCTCGGTCCGCCCCGCCTATCACCTCTGGTACCTGTACGCCTACCTCCCCGTGATCATGGTCCTGGGCCTCGTCGTCCTGGTCCGGGCGGGCAAGCGGCCGTGGGGCCTCGGCGCGGTCCTGCTGGTCCTGGCGGCCGCCCCGTCGTTCCTCGGCGATCTGGCGGAGGCCATCGACCGCGAACTGCCGCGCTTCGGCTGGACGTTCGCCCCGTACCAGCTGATCTACGCGGTGCTCGGGGCGCTGCTGCTCGCCGCTCCCGCCGGTACGTTCGGCCGACGGCGGTGGCCCTGGCTGCTGCTCGCGGCGGCCGGCCTGGCCGGGGTGATCGCGTACCAGCACGAGGTGCACTACGCGATCCCGTACGCGCACATCCTGGTGGCCCTGTTCAGCTGCGGTGTCCTGGTCTCCCTGCACGGCGTACGCGTCCCGGAGCGGATGCGCCCCACGCTGACCCGGCTGTCCGAGGCGTCGTTCGGGGCCTACCTGGTGCACGTCCTCGTGCTGGGCGTCCTCACCGACGCCTTCGTCCGGGCGGACCTGAGCGGCCCGGCCGCCGTGGTGCTCGTGGTCGGGGTGACGGCGGCGACGACGGCTCTGTCGTTCGGCGCGGCCCTGCTGTGGGGCCGGGCGGGGGCGAGCAAGGTGCTGGGCTGAGCACGTCGTAAGGACCGGGCCCTGCGGACCCGGCCCCGACCGCCCCCGCCC
>NZ_JAFEUF010000017.1:55614-60886 GCF_016901035.1 Streptomyces durocortorensis | reverse complement strand
GGGGCTGACGGGCTCTGCCCGGTTGCAACACCCGCCCGCGTCGGCCCCGTCCGGCTCCCGTACCGGGTCCTCCCGCACCAGCCGCATCAGCGCCCGCGCCCCCGGGCTCAGACCCCGCGCCCCCGGCAGCACCACCACGCTCTCGTACACCGGCCGGTGCACCCCCGCCAGCTCCACCGCGACCAGCCGCGCCGCCTCCGGCTTGCGCGAGAAGTGGTGCGGCACCACCGCGATCCCCAGCCCCTCCTGCACCAGCTCCAGCAGGCTGTGCACGTCATTGACCTCCAGGCCCACCGTCCGCCGCACCCCCGCCGCCGCGAATGCCTCGTCGGCGGCCCGGCGCGGCCCCCAGTCCGGATGGAAGTCGATGAACGACGCCCCCGGCAGCTCCTCCCACGCCACCTCGGCCCGCCCGGCGAACGGGTGCCCCGCCGCGCACAGCAGCACCATCGGCTCCCGGGCCAGCGGAACCAGCTCCCCGCGCCACTCCGCCGGGCTGACCGTCGCCGCGAACGCCAGGTCCAGCCGCCCGCCCGCCACCCCGTCCAGCAGACTGCTGGTGCCCTCCTGCCGCAGCCGCAGCTCCATCTGCGGATGCTCCCGGTGGAACGCCGCCAGCAGCCGCGCCGGGCTCACCCCCGCCACGCACTGCTCGACCCCCACCGTCAGCGTCCCGCGCAGCAGCCCCCGTACGGCATCGACCGCGTCCCGCGCCGCCCGCGCCCCCGCCAGCGTGCGCTCCGCCTCCACCAGCAGCGCCCGCCCCGCCTCGGTGAGCCGGACCGTCCGCGTGGTCCGGCTGAACAACGGGGTCCGCAGCTCCTGCTCCAGCGCCCGTACGGAAGCGGAGAGCCCGGACTGCGAGACGGCGAGCCGCTCGGCGGCGCGGGTGAAGTGCTGCTCCTCCGCCACGGCGACGAAGTGCTCCAGCTGACGCAATTCCATGATTGAGCAATGTAGGCGATGAATCCGAGCGGAATCTCCTGTTGGACTGCTGGATCGATCTGCGGAAGCCTGGTCGTGTCCCCCGGCCCTCTCCCCGCGGAGCCTTTCGTATGTACCTGCCGTCCGCCGACCGCTACTCCGCCATGCCCTACCGGCGCACCGGCCGCAGCGGTCTGCTGCTGCCCGCGCTCTCCCTCGGCCTCTGGCACAACTTCGGGGGCGACAGGACGCCCGAGACGCAGGGCGCCATCCTGCGCCGCGCCTTCGACCTCGGCATCACCCACTTCGACCTGGCCAACAACTACGGCCCGCCGCCCGGCTCCGCCGAGGAGGCCCTGGGCCGCGCCCTGGCGACCGACTTCGCCCGGCTGCGCGACGAACTCGTCATCTCCACCAAGGCGGGCTACCACATGTGGGAGGGGCCGTACGGGGAGTGGGGCTCGCGGAAGTACCTGCGTTCTTCGCTGGACCAGAGCCTGAAGCGCCTGGGCGTCGAGTACGTCGACATCTTCTACTCCCACCGGCCCGACCCGGACACCCCGCTCGAAGAGACGATGGGCGCACTCGACTCCGCCGTACGGCAGGGCAAGGCCCTCTACGTCGGGCTGTCCAACTACTCCGCCGACCGGACCCGCGAGGCCGCCGCGATCCTGAAGGACCTCGGTACCCCGCTCCTCATCCACCAGCCCCGCTACTCGATGCTCGACCGCCGCATCGAGGACGACGGGCTGCCGGGCGTCCTGGACGAGCTGGGCGTCGGCTCCATCGCGTACTCGCCGCTGGAGCAGGGCATCCTCACCGACCGCTACCTGAACGGCATTCCGGCCGGCTCCAGGGCGGCGGGCGCGAGCCCCTTCCTGTCCGCCGACGCCGTCACCCCGCAGCTGGTGGAGCGGCTGCGCGCGCTGGACACGCTGGCGAAGGAGCGTGGCCAGTCGCTCGCGCAGCTGGCCCTGGCGTGGGTGCTGCGCGGCGGCCGGCTCACCTCCGCCGTCGTCGGGGCCAGCAGCGTGACCCAGCTGGAGAACAGCGTCGAGGCCGCCCGGAACCTGGACTTCACCGAGAAGGAGCTGTCCCGGATCGAGGAGCTGCTGCGGGACGCGAAAGCCGCCTGACGCAGGTCAGGTGCCGGAGAGCGGTACGGGCGGGGCGGCCGGGAGCACATGGTCGCCCGCCTTGTCCGTGCTCAGGCACAGCGAGCAGACCATGGCGTCGTGGGCCGGGCAGGCCGCCAGGTCCGGGCGCTCGAAGGTCTGCCGGCAGACGTGGCAGTCGTACGTGTCCGCGCTCGGGTTGCCCTCGGCGTCCAGCAGCGGCACCGGGATGCCGTCGTCGCTCCGGCGCAGGTAGTACCGGCCCCGGGTGACGATCGCCATGACCGGGGTGAGGACGAACGCGATGACCACGGCGGCGACGGGGGAGTAAGGCTGGACCGTGTCGCCGAAGGCGTGGAAGTACATCGCGATGGAGAGCCCGGAGGCGGCGGTGAACGCGGTCACGCCGACCGGGTTGACCGCGTAGAGCATGCCCCGGCGGAACTCCGGCGCGTGCGGGGAGAGCTTCAGCAGGTACTTGTTGACCCCGATGTCGGTGGCGACGGTGACCACCCAGGCGATGGCGCAGTTGGAGTAGAAGCCCAGGATGCTGTTGAGGAAGCTGAACATGTCGGCCTCCATCAGGATCAGCGCGAAGGCCAGGTTGACCAGGACGAAGATCATGCGGCCGGGGTAGTGCTTGGTGACGCGGGTGAAGGAGTTCGTCCACGCCAGCGAGCCGGAGTAGGCGTTCGTGACGTTGATCTTGATCTGGCTGATGACGACCAGGACCACGGCCAGCGGCACCACCAGCCAGGACGGCATCATCGCGTCGAACGCCCCGCGGAACTGCTGGATCGGCTCGGTCGCAGCCGCCGGTCCCACCTCGGAGAGGATGTAGACGGCGAGGAAGACGCCGATGGCCTGCTTGATCGCACCGAGCACCACCCAGCCGGGACCGGCCATCACCATCGCGGTCCACCAACTGCGCTTGTTCGCCTCGGTCTTCGGCGGCATGAAGCGCAAGTAGTCGATCTGCTCGCCGATCTGGGCGATGAGGGAGAGGCAGACGCCCGCGCCGAGCAGCACGGAGGCGGTGTTGAGACTGCCCTCGCCATCGGTGCCCGCGTAGGCGAGGAAACTGTCCACCGTGCCCGGGTCGGTGGCGACGAGATAGACCAGCGGCCCGACCATCAGCAGCAGCCAGATGGGGGTGGTCCACACCTGGAGCTTGCTCAGCGCCTTCATCCCGTAGATGACGAGGGGGATGACCATGAGGGTGGAGACGGCGTAGCCGAGCCACAGCGGCAGCCCGAAGCCGAGTTTGAGGCCCTGGGCCATGATCGCGCCTTCGAGGGCGAAGAAGATGACGGTGAAGCTGGCGAAGATGACGCCGGTGAGGACGGAGCCGTAGTAGCCGAAGCCGGAGCCCCGGGTGATCAGGTCCAGGTCGATGTTGTAGCGGGCCGCGTAGTAGGCGAGCGGGAAGCCGGTGATGAAGATGAGGGCAGCGGCCACGGTGATGGCGACCAGCGCGTTGCCGGTGCCGTGGGCCATGGCGATGCCCGCGCCGATGGAGAAGTCGGCCATGTAGGCGATGCCGCCGAGCGCGGTGGTCGCGACGACCATCGGGGTCCAGCGGCGGTAACTGCGCGGCGCGAAGCGGAGGGTGTAGTCCTCCAGCGTCTCCCGCACCGCCTGGGGTTCGTCGGGGACGGCGGGCGGTGCGGGGTCCGGCGGGGACGGTTCGGCGATCTGCGTGCGGGTATCCATGGCGGGGGACGCTAGGCAGCCGCCGTTTCCCGCGCGTACGGCCGGTGTGAAGGCGGCGTTACGGTATACCAACGGGCGTCAGAGGGCCCGGGACGGCAGCGGCTTCACGCCCGTGCCTCAGGGGGCGATGCCCACCCCGTCGATCCGGCCCCAGGCCCGCTCCTGCCCGGCGGTCATGGCGGGCCAGGTGAGTCCGCCCGGTCGGGGGAGCACCCGGGAGGCGTACGGGGACGGCCGGAACGCCGGATCGTAGAAGCAGCCCGTGCCGTACGTCCGGTCGAAGGCGGCGCAGGATTCGGCCAGCGATCGCGCGGTGGGCTTGCGGCCGGTGCGGGCCCAACGGTCCAGCGCGGCAATGGAGTTGGCGTACTCCGCGTTGCTCAGCCCGCTGTGCTCGCTCTCCCGGGTGAAGCTCTGCACGAGCCGGTGCTCCCGGCCCGCTCCCCGCAACGTGTCCCGGTAGGCGGCCTCGTGCTCCACGAACGCCGTGGGGTCGTCGATCGCGTGCAGGGTCAGGACGGGCAGGGACACCCGCCCGGTGAGGTCGCTGTCCCACGAGAGGTCCCGGCGCGCGGCCGGGTCCGCCGAGAACCGCTCCACGCCCGCGTTCAGTGCCCGGTCGTCGTGCGAGCCGGTATACCGCACGCCCCGGTTGGAGAACGGGTTACGTCCCCCGAGCCGGGTCGAGACGATGTCGCGGAAGGTGAACGTCGCAAACCGCAGATGCGACTCCAAGGACCGCTCCGGGATCCCGGTGACCGCCAGGATGTCGTCGAGGTTGCGCTGCTGGAGCGCGGTCCGCGCGGCCGGGTCGGCGTCGAACCCCGTGCACTCGCGCAGCCGGGCGCTCAGCCCGGCGGACGTCATCGTGGAGTCCGGGCGCAGCCCCTGCCACAGCGGGTACTGCGGCTCCGTGGGGCGCGGGTGGTTGCCGCAGTAGAACTGGTAGACCACGCGGAGGTCGACCCGGTAGTCGTAGCCGCGCGAGCCGCCGCCCAGGACGCCGTTGGTCAGCAGCACCCCGTCGTACGCTCCGGGCTTCGTGCCGGATGCTCCGGGCTTCGCGCCGTACGATCCCGGCTTCGTGCCGTAGGTCGCCCGCTTCGTGCCGTACGTCTCCGCGACCTTTGCGGCCACGTTCCCGCCCCAGGACTGGCCGTGCAGATAGGTCCGCCCCGGCTTCCCGAACCGGTCGACGAAGACCCGGCGCACGCTCTCCGTGTCGGCCGCCGCCATCCGCGTCCCGTAGCCGCCGCGCCGGTAGGAGGAGCCCGCCCAGGCGTACCCCTCCTCGACCATGACGGCCCACCGCTCCAGGTCCTCGGTCGAGCGGGCCGGGTCCGATGCGTCGCCCAGGTCGGGCCCGCCGTGCGCGTGCACCACGAGCGAGCCGTTCCAGCGGAGGGGGACGGCGAGCGCGTAGTGCGCCCCGTTCCCGTCCTGGCCCGTGTAACACCGCGCCTTTCCGGCCAGTGCCTCCGGGCAGGCGGCGGTGGGCCCGGCCCCCGGCCGGGGGGCCG
>NZ_JAFEUF010000017.1:32675-55604 GCF_016901035.1 Streptomyces durocortorensis | reverse complement strand
CCCCCCCCTGCGCGGCCCGGCGCGGGGGGGGGGGGGGGGGGGGGGGGGGGGGGGGGGGGGGGGGGGGGGGGGGGGGGCCCCGGGGCCGCCGCAGGGGCCTGGCCCGCCACGCCGAGGAGCAGGGCCGAGACCGTCGCGGCCAGTGCGGCGGAGCGCAACCGCTGGCGGCGGTACAGCGGCAGGGCGCGGACGGGGGCGTGGGGGGATTTCACGGGGGCGGCTCCTGGCGTTCTGCCCCGGCACGGGGGTGCGCCGGGATGCCGGGATGCTAGGAAGCGCCGCACCCGGGGGAGAAGCCCCGCGCGTATTGCGTTCATAGTGTTCGCCCCGGCGGGCCGCAGCCCATCCCCACGAGCCGCCGCGCCCACGAGCCGCCGCGCCCGAACGCCGACACGCCCCGATGCTGAGCGACGCGGCTCTCCGCCGCGTCGCTCAGTCGGCGGCGCCCACCGCCGTCCTCACCAGCTCCCTCACCTGGTCCACGATGTCGGCGCGGTTGCGCTCGAACTCCGCGTCGGTGACCGTGCCCGTCCGCGGGTCCGTGTTCGCCGCGCCGAACTGGAGGACCGGGGTGTGGAGATGGCCGCCCGGCAGGTCCGGCAGCCCCAGCCGGTCGCGCAACAGGGTGACCCGGTAGGCGATCTCGTTGGAGAGGTAGTCGCCGCCGCCCCCGGCCCGTGCCGCCGAGCCCGGGGTGGGGCCGTCGGGCCGGGTCACGGGCTGGGTGCCGCCCGCCGGGATCTCGGTGACCTCGGTGTTGTCGTACACCGGGAAGCGGCCCGTGTCCGCCTCGGTGAGCTGCCGGTACGGGAGGGTCGTGGACGTCCACTGCGGCTGCGTTGCCGGGTCGGCGACGGGGACGAGCCCGGTGCTGGAGGCGTTCTGGTTGTCGGCGAAGCCGCCGCGCCAGGCCCCATTGGTGCGCTCCACGTCGAAGCGGCCCTGACGGCCCTGGCTCACGGTGGTGAACAGGTCCAGATGCGGCAGCTGACGGGCCAGGGCCCGCTCGACGGCTCCCTCGGCGAAGTCCGCCCAGCGCACCGGGAAGACGACGGTCTCGATCCGGGCCGGCCCGTCGGCCGTCCGCACCAGCGTGCCGTCCAGGGCGAGCGCGCTCGCGCCCGAGGGGTTGCCGATCCGGACGTCACGGTCCAGCGTGAACGGGTCGAAGCCGGTGACCAGGACCCGCTTCGTCCGGTGGCCCGGGTGGCGGATGTCCGACTGGCCGCGCGATGCGGTCTCCAGGGCGGTGTGCAGGGCCCCGCGCCGCTCGTCGTCGAGGTCGAACCGAGGCGTCCACGCGCGCAGTTCGCGGCTGAGCGCGAGCCGGGCCCAGTAGAGCGGGCGGTCGTCGCCCCGGCTCAGGTCGCCCGTGGCGGGGCCGCGTCCCTGGGCGCGGCCCACGGCCCGCTGCCACAGCGCCGAGGCGTGGCGGGTCACGGTGCGTTCGGCCTGCGCGTAGCTCTTCGTGTGCTTCAGGGCTCGCTCGAATCGCGGGGCGAGGGCGTCGAACCCGCTGCGCCGCAGGATCTCCCGCGGGGCGGCCCGGTCGAGGCGCTGCTCCTCGACGGTCGCCGCGGTGGGGGTGCGGGTGGTGTCCGCGGGGGTCGCGGCGGCGGGCAGGGCGGAGCCCGCCAGGACGAGCAGGAGCGCCATGCCGCCGAGACCGGGCCGGGCCGTCGCGGGGAGTTGGTGGGTCACACGAATCCCTTTCGTTTCACCGGGTGGTCCCGCAGTATCGCGGCACGGCCCGAGGCGAAGCCATAGGGCAGGGCAGGGGGAGGCTCGTCCTCTCCAGTGGACTGAACCTCTGGCGCGCCGATCCTCCCTGGCCCGCGCCGCTCACGGGGCGTACGGTGTGGCGGCATGAAGATCCTCATCAGCGCCGACATGGAAGGCGCCACCGGAGTCACCTGGCCGGCCGACGTGCTGCCGGGGACTCCGCAGTGGGAGCGCTGCCGGTCGATGTTCACCTCGGACGTGAACGCGGCGGCGCTCGGCTTCCTGGACGGCGGCGCCGACGAGGTCCTGGTCAACGAGGCCCACTGGTCGATGCGCAACCTGCTGCTGGAGCAGATGGACGAACGCGTCCAGATGCTGACCGGCAAGCACAAGTCGCTGTCCATGGTGGAGGGCATCCAGCACGGTGACGTGGACGCGGTGGCCTTCGTCGGCTACCACACCGGGGCCGGCACGGAGGGCGTCCTCGCCCACACCTATCTGGCGAACTCCATCACCGGCGTCTGGCTGAACGGCGTCCGCGCGAGCGAGGGCCTGCTCAACGCGCACGTCGCCGCCGAGTACGGGGTGCCCGTCGTCCTCGTCACCGGCGACGACCTGACGTGCGTGGACGCCGATGGATACGCCCCCGACGCCCGGAAGGTCGCCGTCAAGGACTACGTCTCCCGGTACGCGGCGGTGTGCCGCACCCCGGCCCGCACCGCCGCCGATATCAGGGCGGCGGCGACATCGGCCACCGTGCTCGCGGGCCGGCGGGAGCCCGTCACCGGCAGGACGTTCACCGTGGAGCTGGAGTTCGACGCCGAGCATCTGGCGGCCGCCGCCACCGTCGTCCCCGGCGTGGCGCCGAGCGGCGAGAGGCGCGTCGCGTACACCAGCGCGACGATGTACGAAGGAATTCGCACGTTCAAGGCGGTGACGACGATCGTGTCGGCCGCCGTGGAGGAACAGTATGGCTGAGGCCCCCGACCTGCTCGGACCCGTCGACCGGCAGGCCCTCGACGAAGTGGTGACGTTCACCTCCGAACTCATCCGCATCGACACCACCAACCGGGGCGGCGGCGACTGCCGGGAACGCCCGGCCGCCGAGTACGTCGCCCAGCGGCTCGCCGACGCCGGAATCGAACCGACACTGCTGGAGCGCACCCCCGGCCGGACCAATGTGGTCGCCCGGATCCCCGGCACCGACCCCTCGGCCGACGCGCTGCTCGTCCACGGCCACCTCGACGTGGTCCCCGCCGAGCCCGCCGACTGGACCGTGCACCCCTTCTCCGGCGAGGTCCGCGACGGGGTCGTGTGGGGGCGGGGCGCCGTCGACATGAAGAACATGGACGCGATGGTCCTCTCCGTCGTACGCGGCTGGGCCCGCGAGGGGTTCCGCCCCGCGCGCGACATCGTCATCGCCTACACCGCCGACGAGGAGGACAGCGCCGCCGACGGCTCCGGCTTCCTCGCCGAGCAGCACGCCGACCTGTTCGAGGGCTGTACGGAGGGGATCAGCGAGTCCGGGGCCTTCACCTTCCACGCGGGCGACGGCCTCTCGCTGTACCCGATCGCGGCGGGCGAGCGCGGCACCGGCTGGCTGAAGCTGACCGCCGAGGGCCGGGCCGGGCACGGCTCCAAGGTCAACCGGGAGAACGCGGTGAGCGCGCTGGCCGCCGCCGTCGCCCGGATCGGCGAACACGAGTGGCCCATCCGCCTCACCCCGACCGTCCGCGCCGCGATCACCGAGATCGCCGCCCTGCACGGCATCACCGCCGACCTGGACGACCCCGCCTTCGACGTCCCCCAGCTCCTCGGCAAGCTCGGCCCGGCCGCCTCCCTCGTCGAGAACACCGTGCGCAACAGCAGCAACCCGACGATGCTGGAAGCCGGTTACAAGGTCAACGTCATCCCCGGCCACGCCACCGCCTTCATCGACGGCCGTACGGTCCCCGGCGGCGACGACGAGTTCCACGCCACCCTGGACCGGCTCACCGGACCGCTCGTCGACTGGGAGTTCTACCACCGCGAGAGGGCCCTGACGGCCCCGGTCGACTCCCCGACGTACGCCAAGCTGCGCGCCGCCGTCGAGCGGTTCGACCCGGACGCGCACACCGTCCCGTACTGCATGTCGGGCGGCACCGACGCCAAGCAGTTCTCCCGCCTCGGCATCACCGGCTACGGCTTCACCCCGCTGAAGCTGCCCGTCGGCTTCGACTACCAGCGGCTCTTCCACGGCGTCGACGAGCGGGTTCCCGTCGACGCCCTCCACTTCGGCGTCCGCGTCCTCGACCACTACCTGCGCACCGCCTGACCGTCTGCCTGACCGCCTGCCGACCGATCCGCGCCCCGGGGGGACCGACCTACGTGAACACCGTGCCCGCAGCAGCCCCGTACGGCACCTGGCCGTCGCCGATCGACGCGGCCCTCGCCGCCTCGCACGACGGCCGGCCCGACCACCTCGGCACCATCGGGGACGAGATCTGGTGGACCGAGCCGCGCCCCGCCGAGGGCGGCCGCCGCGCCCTGATGCGCCGCCGTGCGGACGGCACCACCGCACCCGCGCTGCCCGCCCCCTGGAACGCCCGCAGCCGGGTCATCGAGTACGGCGGCCAGCCCTGGGCCGGAACGGTGCGCGAGGACGGCGAACTCCTCCTGGTGTTCGTCCACTTCACCGACCAGCGGCTGTACGCCTACGCCCCGGACGGCCCGGACGAACCGTGGCCGCTCACACCGGTCTCGGACGTCGGCGGCGGGCTGCGCTGGGTGGACCCGCAGATGCGCCCGGAGCAGGGTCCGGCAGGCGAAGTGTGGTGCGTGCTGGAGGAGTTCACCGGGCCCGCCCCCACCGACGTACGGCGCGTCGTCGCCGCCGTACCGCTCGACGGATCGGCGGCCGACGATCGGGCGGCGGTCCGTGAACTCTCCGACGGCCGGCACCGGTTCGTCACCGGACCCAAGGTCTCCCACGACGGGCGGCGGGCCGCCTGGATCGCCTGGGACCACCCCCGGATGCCGTGGGACGGCACGGTGGTCATGCTGGCCGACATCACCGAAGCGGGTGCGTTCACCGGGATCCGGCCCCTCGTCGGGGACCTCGACGAATCGGTCTGCCAGGTGGAGTGGGACCGCGACGGCAGCCTCCTGTTCGTCTCCGACCTCGCCGGCTGGTGGGAGCTCCAGCGCATCCGCCCGGACGCCGTCGCGGGCGGTGTGGTCCCCACCAGCCGTCTGCTGCCGCCCCGGGGCGAGGAGTTCGGCGGACCGCTGTGGAAGATCGGGCTGCGCTGGTTCCACCCGCTGGACAACGGGCTGATCGCCGTCCTGCACGGCAAGGGCGGCATGCGGCTCGGCATCCTCGACCCGGAGACCGGCGAACTCGCCGACGTACCGGGCCCCTGGACCGCCTGGTCCGACACGCTGGCCGTGCACGGCAGCCGGGTCGTCGGCGTCGGGGCCGGCCCCCGCACCGGCCCCGGGATCGTCGAACTGGACACCGCGACCGGGCACACCCGCACCCTCGGCACACCCCACCGCGACGCGGTCGACCCTGCGTACTACCCGGTGCCCGACGACCGCGTCTTCACCGGCCCCGACGGCCGCGAGATCCATGCCCACATCTACCCGCCGCGCAGCCCCGAACGCACCGGCCCCGAGAGCGAGAAGCCCCCGTACGTCGTCTGGGCGCACGGCGGCCCCACCGGGCACGCCCCGCTCGTCCTCGACCTGGAGATCGCCTACTTCACCTCGCGCGGCATCGGCGTCGCCGAGGTCAACTACGGCGGCTCCACCGGCTATGGACGCGCCTACCGCGAACGGCTGTGCGGTCAGTGGGGGTTGGTCGACGTGGCGGACTGCGCGGCCGTCGCCTCGGCCCTGGTCGAGGAGGGCGCCGCCGATCCGGACCGGCTCGCGATCCGGGGCGGCAGCGCGGGCGGCTGGACCACCGCCGCCTCGCTGACCAGCACCGACCTGTACGCCTGCGGGACGATCCTCTACCCCATCCTGGACCTCGAAGGGTGGGCCACGGACGAGACCCACGACTTCGAGTCGCGGTATCTGGAGTCTCTCGTCGGCCCGTTCGCGGAGGTGCCCGAGCGCTACCGGGAACGTTCCCCGATCAACCGCACCGACCGGCTGAACACCCCGTTCCTGCTGCTCCAGGGCCTGGACGACGTGATCTGTCCGCCCGCACAGAGCGAGCGGTTCCTCGCCGCCGTCGCCGACCGGGGCGTCGCCCACGCCTACATCGCCTTCGCTGGGGAGAGCCACGGATTCCGGCGCGAGGGCACACTGGTCCGCGCACTGGAGGCCGAACTCGCCCTCTACGCACAGACCTTCGGTATCGACCGGCTCGACGTGCCGCCTCTGGAGCTGACCACGTGACACCCCAGGACCACGGACCGGCGGTCCCCCTCACCCGAGCGCGCCGGTTGCGCCCCGGCTCCCGGGTCGCCGTCGTCGCGCCCAGTGGACCCGTCCCCGCCGACCGGCTGGAGGAGGGCCTCGCCGTCCTGCGCGACTGGGGCCTCGAACCCGTCGTCGCCCCCCATGTCCGCTCCGCACACCCGGAGTTGGACTACATCGCCGGGCCGGACCGTGACCGTGCGGCGGACCTCCAGGCCGCATGGTGCGACCCGTCCGTGGAGGCCGTGCTCTGCGCCCGGGGCGGATACGGCGCGCACCGGATGGTCGACCTGGTGGACTGGGCGGCGATCCGGGCCGCCGGGCCCAAGGCGTTCGTCGGCTACAGCGACATCACCGTGCTGCACGAGGCGTTCGCCCTGCGGGCCGGGTTCGCCACCCTGCACGGGCCGATGGTCGCCACCGAGGCCTTCCTCAAGGACGCGGCGACGCGTGAGCATCTGCGCGCCACGCTCTTCGAACCCGAGACCGTGCGCACCCTCGGCCTGGAGTCGGCCGGGGCCCTGGTTCCCGGCCGGGCCCGGGGCCTTCTGTACGGCGGATGCGTCAGCCTGCTCGCCGCCGACCTCGGCACCCCGGGCGGCCGGACCGGCGCCCGTGGCGGCCTGCTGGTGATCGAGGACACCGGGGAGGAGCCCTACCGGCTCGACGGCATCCTCACCCGGCTCCTGCGGTCCGGGGCCCTGGGCGGGGTCGCCGGGGTGGCCTGCGGCTCCTGGCAGGAGTGCGGGCCGTACGAGAAGATCCGCGCCGTGCTGGCCGACCGGCTCGGCCCGCTGGGCATACCCGTGGTCGAGGAGCTGGGGTTCGGGCACGGCGCGACCGCGCTGACGATCCCCCTGGGTGTGCCCGCGGTGCTCGACGCACCGGCGGACGGCGGGCGTTGCACGCTCACCGTCGAGGCTCCCGCCCTGCGCTGACCCTCTCGTCGGGTCTCCCGCCCGGAGGTGTGTGCATGCGGGCGGAAAACGTGAACGTCCGTCAAGAACTGCTGACCGATGCGTTGACACGGCTATGACCTGTGTCACAGCATGAGCACGGCCCAATACTTACCGGTCGGTAAGGTGTCCTCGGTGTGGAGGTCTTCGTGTCAGGTGCTGTTTCCAGAGTGCGCGGCCCGCTCGTGGCGGTCGCCGGGGCGGCCCTCGTCGCCCCCCTCGTCCTCGCCGGCCCGGCCCGGGCCGACGCCGCCACGTACACCGTCACCCCGCTGACGTTCACCGTCGATGCGGGCGACCGCACCTGCACGGTGGACGCCGATCTCTACCGGCCCGCCGGGGCCGACGCCGACCACCCGGCCCCCGCCGTCCTCGCCACCAACGGCTTCGGCGGCAGCAAGTCCGACGGCTCCACCGACACCATCGGCAAGGCCTTCGCCGAGCGCGGCTACGTCGGGCTCGTCTACTCCGGCCTCGGCTTCGGCAAGTCCGGCTGCCTGATCACCCTCGACGACCCCGCCGTCGACGGCAAGGCGGCGAGCCAACTCCTCGACTTCCTCGGAGGAGTTCGCGCGGCCGACGACGGGACCAAGGCCGACTACGTCACCCAGGACGCCGACGGCGACCCGCGCGTCGGCATGATCGGCGGCTCCTACGGCGGCGCGATCCAGATGGCGACCGCCGCCGTCGACCCCCGCGTCGACGCCCTCGTCCCTCTGATCACCTGGAACGACCTCGGCTACGCACTCGCCCCCAACAACACCGGAGTGCGCACCGGCGTCACCTCCGACACCCCCGGCGTCTTCAAATGGCAGTGGGCCAACGGGTTCTACCTGATCGGCGAAGGGCAGCCGCTCCTCAACCCGAGCCTGGACCCCTCCCGGATCAACCGGCTGGACTGCCTCCACTTCGCCACCCGCGCCTGCGAGACCATCCGGCTGCTCAACTCCGGCCGCTACCCCGCCGACAGGACCGAGGAGATGCTCGCGTACGCACGCAGCGTCTCGCCCGTCTCCTACCTGGACCGGGTCAAGGCCCCCACCCTCATCGTCCAGGGCCAGGCCGACAGCCTCTTCAACCTCAACGAGGCCACCGCCACCTACCGGACGCTCAAGGCGCAGGGCACCGAGACGAAGATGATCTGGCAGTCCTGGGGACACAGCGGCGGCCAGGTCCCCGGCGAACTCGACCTGAGCCAGGGCAATCTGGAGACCAGCCACGTCGGACAGCGGGTGCTCGCCTGGTTCGACCGCTACCTCCACAAGAACACGGACACCGACACCGGACCCGCGTTCTCCTACTACCGCGACTGGCGGAGCGGCTACGGCACCGCCGACGACGTCCCCGCGCTCTCGCAGTCCCTGTACCTCTCCGGCGACGGCAAACTCGTCGACAACCGCTCCAAGGTCGCGCGCGGCAGCCGCCAGTACACCAACTGGCTCGTGCCCACCAGTCACTCCGAGAGCTCCATCGCCCCGCTGATCGGACTGCCCGACCCGAAACCGTACGACACGAAGGGCACCTACCTCGGCTGGCGCAGCGAACCGCTCACCGCACCCCTCGACGTCGTCGGCGCGCCGAAGGCCACCCTGAAGGTCGTCTCGCCGAAGACGGAACGGGTCCAGAACAGCGGCGACGCCTCCGACAAGCTCGTTCTGTTCGCCAAGGTCTACGACGTCGCCCCCGACGGCGGCAGGAAGCTGGTGAACCGGCTCGTCGCCCCGGTCCGGGTTCCCGACGTCACCCGGCCCTTCACGGTCGAGCTGCCGGGCATCGTCCACCGGTACGAGAAGGGGCACCGCCTGGAGTTCGTGATCGCCGCCAGCGACACCGCGTACTTCGGCAACCGGGGCATCAAGCCCGTCACCGTCGTGAGCACCCCCGAGGACACCGGCGTACTGGAGCTTCCGGTGGTCCCGGCCGGCTGACGCCCCCGGCGGGCCCCGTGTTCACCCGAACGGCCGTACAGCACCGCCCCCCGGACCCGGCAGCCGCACATGCTGGACTCCGGGGGGCGGTCGCGCGCACAACGGCGGGACCGCCCGGGCGAGGAACGAGCGAAAGGGTCGGACCATGAGCCCCAAGGACGTGTCGAGCGACAGCGGAGGCGCCAAAGGGTGGCTCACGCCGGGGCGCATCGTGGTCGGTGTGCTCGTCGTGCTCGTCATCGTGTTCATCTGCGTGAACACCAACAAGGTCACCATCCGGGTGCTGATCCCCGAGGTGACGATGCCCCTCTGGTTCGCGCTGCTGGCCATGTTCCTCATCGGGCTCGGCTGCGGCGGCTATCTGTTCCGTCGCCGGGTCAAGTGACGGGGGATCCCACCCCGGCACCAGGGACTCCCGCGGACTCTCGCGAATCCACTTGAGGGCCCCGGGCCGGTGCGGCGAGGATGGGCCGCATGCGTACGACCGTGGTCCTCGACGCCCCCTCCAACCTCGGGCTGCGGCCCCCGGCCCCCGGCACCGTCCCCGGCTGCTACAAGCTGGCCGGCGCCCTGCGCGACCGGCGGATCGTGCAGCGCCTCGGAGCCCTGGAGGGCGGTGTCGTCGTCCCGCCGCGCTACGACCGGGGCAACTGGCAGCCGGGCGACGGGGTGTTCAACGCCGCTGCCATCGCCCGGTACACCCGTACCCTCGCCGACCGTATCGAAGGGCACGTACGGGCCGGTGAGTTCGCCCTCGTCCTCGGCGGCGACTGCTCCATCCAGCTCGGCGCGGCCCTCGCCCTGCGCCGCATCGGCCGGTACGGGCTCGCCGCCGTCGACGGATCCGCGGACTTCCGGCACATCGGCAACAGCGAAGGGGTCGGCGCGGCGGGCGGCGAGGAACTGGCCATCGCCACCGGCCGGGGGCAGGCGGACCTCAGCGACCTCGAAGGGCTCGGCCCCTACCTCAGGGACGAGGACGTGCGCCTCTTCGGGATGCGGGACGAGGACGAGGACCAGGCCGAACTGGCCGCACTGAAGATCCCCCACGCGACGGTCGGCCAGATCCGGCAGTGGGGCGCGGCCGAGCTGGCGCGGGCCACCGTGGAGAGCCTGGAGACGCCCGCCCTCGACGGCTACTGGGTCCACCTGGACGCCGACGTCCTCGACCCGAGCATCATGCCCGCCGTCGACAGCCCCGACGACGGCGGCCTCCTTGCGCACGAACTGGCCCCACTGCTGCGCACGTTGGTCTCCTCCCCGCGCTGCGTCGGGCTCAACGTCACCATCTACGACCCGGACCTCGACCCGGACGGCACCGCGGGCGCACTGCTCGCCGACCTCGTCGTCGGAGCGCTCGCGGGCGCGTGAGGGGTGATCCCGCCCGGGAAATGCGGCCGACGGCACTCTGGCCCCGCGCGGCCACCTGCGTGTTCCATGGTCACCGGGGGCGCCCGGACCTGTGGCGGCCCGCCGCGAGGGAACGAGGGTGCTTTGGCCACGACCGTACGACGTGCCGTACTGAACCTGCCCGCAGCGCCGCTCGGGCCGGAGAACCCGCTCCCGCCGCTGCGGACGCCCGCCCCGCCGCCCGTCCTCGCCGCCCGCGAACGGGCGGGCCTGCGCGCCGACATGGCCCGGCAACTGGGCCACCGGCCGCTGCGGACCGTCCTGCCCGCCCGGCTGCTCGACGGCTACGGGCGCGAGCGCACCCCCACCGACCTCGACGCCGTCGTCATCGAGAACGACCGGCTGCGCGTCACCGTGCTCCCCGGACTCGGCGGCCGGATCCACTCCCTGCACCACAAACCCACCGGCCGTGAACTGCTCCACCGCAACCCGGTCCTCCAGCCCGCCGCCTTCGCCCTCAACGGGGCCTGGTTCGCCGGCGGGATCGAGTGGAACATCGGCGCCACCGGCCACACCACCCTGACCTGCGCACCCCTGCACGCCGCGCTCGTGCCCGCCCCCGACGGCGGGACGATGGTCCGGCTCTGGGAGTGGGAGCGGCTGCGCGACCTGCCCTTCCAGGTGGACCTCTGGCTCCCCGACGACTCCGACTTCCTGCACGTCGGCGTACGGATACGCAATCCGCACGAGCAGCCCGCGCCGGTCTACTGGTGGTCCAACATCGCCGTCCCCGAGACGCCCGACACCCGCATCCTGGTCCCGGCCGACGAGGCCTGGCACTTCGGCTACGACCACACCCTCACCCGGGTCGGCGTCCCGGCGGCGGGCGGCCTCGACCACACCTACCCGCTGCGCTCGGAGTACCCGGCCGACCACTTCTACGAGCTGCCCGACGAGGCCCGCCGCTGGATCGCCGCACTCGACGCGGACGGCCACGGCCTCGCCCAGACCTCCACCGACCTGCTGCGCGGGCGCAAGCTGTTCCGCTGGGGCCACGGCAGGGGAGGCCGCCGCTGGCAGGAGTGGCTGAGCGGACCCGAGGGCGGCGGCTACGCCGAGATCCAGGCCGGGCTCGCCCGCACCCAGCTGGAGCACGTTCCCCTGGAGGCGGGTGCCGCGTTCAGCTGGCTGGAGTCCTACGGTCCGCTGTCCGCCGACCCGGCCGTCGTGCACGGCCGGGACTGGGCAGCCGCCACCGGGGAGGCCGCCGCACGGCTGGAGGAGGCGCTCCCGCGCGAGGAGGTGGCGGCGGCGTACGCTGCGTGGCTGCCGCACGCCGACACGGAACCGGGCGAGGTGCTCGCCACCGGCTCCGGCTGGGGCGCGCTGGAGGTGCTGCGGGGCGGCCACCGGCTGCCCGGCACGCCGTTCTTCCTCGCCACGCTCGGCGAGCAGCAGTCCCCCTGGGTGGAGCTGCTGGAACACGGCACCCTGCCGAAGCCCTCCCCGGAGGAACCGCCCGGCCCGACACCGGTGTCACGGCCCTGGCGCGACATGCTGGAGACCGCCGACGCCGACCCGCACACCGAGTACCACCTCGGCATCGCGCAGTGGCACGCCGACGACCGGGCCCAGGCCGTCCGCAGCTGGGAACGCGGACTGGAGTGCGGCCCCGCACCGCGCTGGCCGCTGCTGCGCTGCCTCGCCGTCGCCGCCGAGGAGAACGGCCGTCCGGACCACGCCGCCGAGCTGTACGCCGAGGCCTTCGCGGACCTCACCACCTCCGGTACGACGGACCTCGCCGCGTCGGAAGCGGGTGGGGCGCTCCTCGTCGCCCTGGCCCGCGAGACCGTGGAGGCCCAGCTGTCCGCCGGCCGACCCGAGGAGGCCCGCGCACTGCTGACCGGGCTGCCGGAGACGGTCCGGGAGCGCGGACGCTTCCGGCTGCTCCTGGCTCAGGCACTGGTCGCCGAGGGCGACACCGGGGCGGCCCGCGCGATCTTCGACGCCGGACTCGAGGTGGCCGACCTGCGCGAAGGGGCGGGAATCCTCGGAGAGTTGTGGGCGTCCGTCAGCGACGAACCGCTGCCGGACGCCTACGACTTCCGGATGAGCCCGCCGGAGGCGTGAACAACGCGCCCGGGCGGCCTCGGCCGGTCAGACCGTGACGTTGCGGTCCACGTACTCGAAGACCGAGCCGTCCGGGTGCAGCGCGATGAGGTTGCGGCCCGCCGGGGTCGGCACCGGTCCCGCGATGACCCGCGCGCCTGCCCGGGTCAGCGCCGCGCTCGCCTCGTCGACGTCCTTCACCGCGATGGTCGCTCCCACCTTGCGCAGCACCTCCAGCTCCGACTCCGGCCCGCTCATCAACAGGAAACAGCCGATCGCGGCCACCGACACCCCACCGCGCTCGAAGCGCAGGGCCGACGTGCCGGTCAGCCCTTCGTAGAAGGCCACCGCGGCCTCCAGGTCGTCGACGCAGATACGCAGCGTGGTTCCGAGGATCTCCATGCGTACGAGGGTAGTTGGCGGCCGCGACCGGTGTGATCGATTCCGGGCGGGCCGGAGCCCCGCTTCACCTCACACCCGGCACAGCACCTCACCGTGCGGGACCATGAACCATCCGTCGCCCTCCCCGCCCCAGGAGCGCCACGCCCCGGCGATCTCCGTGAGCTGCTCGGCGCTCGCGTGGCCGCCCGCCACCGCCAGCTCGGCGTAGACCGAGTCCGTCGTACGGTCCGCCCACAGGCCGCTCCACCAGGCGCGGCTCTCCGGGGTGGCGAAACACCAGGCGGCCGCGGTCGGGGTGATGTCGGTGAACCCGGCCTGCCGCGCCCAGGACAGCAGCCTGCGGCCGGCATCGGGCTCGCCGCCGTTGCCGCGCGCCACCCGCCCGTACACGTCCAGCCATGTGCCGAGACCGGGGGTCTCCGGATACCAGGTCATCGCGGCGTAGTCGCTGTCCCGGGCCGCGACCACACCGCCGGGCCGGCAGACCCGCCGCATCTCGCGCAGCGCCTGGACCGGGTCGCCCACGTGCTGGAGCACCTGGTGGGCGTGGACCACGTCGAAGGAGTCGTCGGGGAAGTCCAGGGCGTGGACGTCGGCCACGGCGAACTCGACGTTCTCCAGGCCCCGTTCGGCCGCCACCGCGGCCGCCTGGTTCAGGATGTCGGTGGCGGCGTCCACTGCGGTGACCCGGCCCGGCGCGACCAGCGCGGCCAGGTCGGCGGTGATGGTCCCCGGACCGCAGCCGACATCCAGCACGGTCAGGCCGGGGCGGAGTTCGTCGAGGAGGTAGGCCGCCGAGTTGGCGGCGGTCCGCCAGCGGTGCGAGCGCAGGACGGACTCGTGGTGGCCGTGCGTGTACACGGCGGTCTCCTTCGGCATGACGTGACGCCCTCCCTCTCCCGGAAGCCCCGCGCCGACGGGCGCGGCGACGGAACCACCGTACGCCGCGATGTCGAATGATGAGATAGGCGTCTTGCTATGCGGACCGGCGCGGCTGGCGCGTGCTCAGGCCGGCATCGGGCAGTAGACCGTCAGCGCCTCCGGGAGCTTGTCGATCATCAGTTCCGTTCCGGAGCGGGCGACTTCACCGTCGTACGCGTACGGAGTCCCCGGCGCCAGGCCGCCGATCCGCACCCGACGCCGCCGCACCGCGGCATGGGCGGGGGAGCGGGTCAGCGGTCCCGCCACCGCCGCCGCCAGCAGGCGCAGCGCGGGCCCCCGTCCGCCGTGGACCACCCGGACGTCCAGCAGCCCGTCCGCCAGGTTGTGGCGGCGGCCCGGGTTGGGGCCCACGCGCCGGAACAGCCCGTTGCCGACGAAGACCAGCCACAACGGCCGCCTGCGGCCCTGGAACTCGGCCTCCAGCGGTCGTTGGCCGCGCAGCACGTGAAACGCCGCGAGCACGCCCGCGGGCCAGCCGCCGATCCGCGGCGACCAGTGTTCGCGGGTGCGCACCAGGTCCGGGTAGACGCCCAGCGAGAAGGCGTTGAGGAAATAGCCGTCCGCCCCGTCCTGGCCGTTGGGCCCCGGCCGGAAGCGGCCGAGGTCCACCCGGATGGCGTCGCCCGCGGTGAGGGCGACGGCGGTGTCGTGGACGGTCTCGATGCCCAGGTCGTAGGCGAAATGGTTGAGCGTGCCGCCGGGGAAGACCGCCAAAGGCATCCCGTGCGTCGCGGCCACGGAAGCCGCCAGGTTCACCGTGCCGTCGCCGCCGCAGACACCCAGGGCCCGGCCCCGGTCCGCAGCGTCGGCGAAGGCGGACGGGAGATCGGCGGGTGCGACCTCCATGACGGTCGCCATCGGCAGCACCTCGCGCACCAGCGAGGCGGTCGCGGTGGCCGTACCGGACTCCCGGTTCACCACGACGACCAGGTCTTTCCCGGCCGGCAGCGCCGGCGCCTCGCCGGGCGGGCGGCCGGGAGCGGGCAGCTGGCCCCGGGTGGGGACGACCCCGCGCAGGGCGAACGCGGCTCCCACGCCCAGCGCCGCGCCCGCGAGCACGTCGCTCGGATAGTGGACCCCGGTGTAGACGCGGGAGGCCGCCACGGCCGCCGCGACCGGGGCCACGACGGCGCCCCAGCCCTTGGACTCCAGGGCCACCCCGGTGGCGAAGGCGGCCGCCGACGCGGCGTGCCCCGAGGGGAAGGAGGTGGTGACCGGCTGCCGCTTGAGCTGCCGTATCACCGGCACCGCGTCCAGGATCGGCCGGTCACGGCGCACCGCGCCCTTGCCGACGGTGTTGATCGCCGCCGAGGCCACGGCGAGGGACGCCACCCCGCGCAGCGCCGCCCGTCGCGAACGGGCGCTGCTGCCGAGGGCGGCGATCCCGGCCGCCGTCCCGAACCAGAGCAGTCCGTGGTTGGCGCTCCGGCTCAGCTTGGGCAGCAGCGGATCGGCCCCGGGCCAGTGCCGGTCCGCGACGCTCCGGAAGACGGCCAGGTCGCGCCCCTGCAGCCAGCCGCGCAGCCGGGCGACGGCGGGGGCGGAGGAGGCGGTGGGTGAGGTTCTCGCTGTGGCCATGGGTCAGCGAATACCCGCCGGGGCCACGCTGAACCAGCAGGCGCGCTGAGACTCCGGCCACGCGCCACGCCCGGCCGGCGGAAGGGCCCACGGCCGGACGGCCCCGGCGCGGGTGCGCGCTTGGGCGGGCGGGCGGCCCGGAACCTCCGTATAAAGAAGCCAGAGGGCGCGGACCCGGAACCGATGACGACCGGGCGGCGCAGCGCGGCGCGGACGCGGAGCGGCGAGCGGCGGAGGAGGGCCGGATGCACGGAACCGAGGACACCGGCCGGGGCGGTTCCGGGCGGCCCGGCGCCCGGGGAAGCTCCGGGCCGGGCCGTTCGCCCGCGCACGAGGACCACGGCCCCGTCCGCTACGGGCCGCCCGCCCCCGACTCCGGTCTGCCGGTCCTTCCCGAGCTGGCCGCCGTGCTCGCCGCCGCCTCCGCCCGTACCCGCCCCGAACCCCCCGGCGGTGGGGCGGCTCTGCGTGAGGCGGCCCGCGGGTACTGGGACCGGCGCGGGCTGCGCGGTGCGGCGGGCGGTATCGCCGCCGCCCCCGGGGCCCAGCCGCTCCTGCTGGCCCTCATCGGCGCACACGGCGGCGACGTCCTCATGCCGCGCCCCTGCCCGGCCGCGTGGATGCCGCAGGCCCGGCTGCTGGGCCGGCCCGCCTACCACGTGCCGACCCCCGCCGAATGCGGCGGCATCCCCGACCCGTACGCCCTGCTGGAGACCGTCCGGCGGGTCCGTGCGGAGGGCGGCCGGCCGAAACTGCTGCTGCTGTCCGTCGTGGACGACCCCACCGCCACCGTCGCCCCGCCCGAGCTGGTCCGCGAGGCCTGCGAGGCCGCCGTCGGCGAAGGGCTGCACATCATCAGCGACGAGACCTGGCGCGACACCGTGCACCGGCCCCGCGACACCGTCCTGCTCAGCCCCGCCGAGATGTGCCCGGACGACGTCACGGTGATCGACGACCTGTCCGGCGCGCTCGTACCGGCCGCCTGGCCGGTCGCCGTGGCCCGCTTCCCGGACACCGCCCGCGCCGCCGTCCGGCACGCCCGCACCCTGGACATCCTCACCGCACTCGGAGCCCAGGTCGCCGGCCCGGTCGCCCACGCCGCCGCCCACGCCCTGGGCGAGCCGGATTCCGTACGCGACCGGGTCCGGCGGGCCGCGGCGCTCCAGGCCGAGGTCGCCGCCGCCGCCCACCGCGCGGTCCTCGGCTCCGGCGCGCTGGCCCGCCCCCCGCAGGCGGGCCGCCACCTCTACGCCGACCTCGGCCCGCTGCGCTCCCGGCTGGCGGACCTGGGCGTCACGGACTCCATGGAGCTGGAGGAGTACCTCACCGACCGGCTCGGCGCACCGGCCCCGGGCGGCCACCGCTTCGGGGACGAGCTGGGCGCCCTGCGCGTACGCCTGGGCACCGGACCGCTGCTGGGGGCCACGCCGCAGCAGCAGACGGAGTCCCTCGCCGCCGCGAAGCCGCTGGAGCTCGCCCATGTGGCACAGGCCCTGGACGGTTTCACGGCGGTCTTCCGCGCGCTGCGCTGAGGACGGCCACACCCGCCGCCGGAACGGCCACGGCGTGCCACGACCGCTGCGGGAACGGCCATGGCCGTGTCACACCCGCCGCGGGAACGGCCACGGCCTGCCGCGCCCGGAAGACCGCGGCCGGCGGGGGAGACGCTTACCCCGTCGCGTCGCCCGTCCCGTGGCCGAACCGTGCCCGCAGCCGGCGCCACGCCGCCGGAGCCCCGCTGATCAGCAGCGTCAGGGCCACCGCCGCGACCACCCCCTGCCACGGCTCCGGGAACAGCGAACCACCCAGAATCCCGATCAGCTGGTACGTCGCCGCCCAGGCCAGGCAGGCCGGAACGTCGCCCCGGGCGAACTGCCGCAGAGGCATCTTGCTCAGCAGACACGCCAGCATCACCGGTATCCGCCCGGCCGGCACCAGCCGGGACAGCACCAGCACCGTCCCGCCGTGCTCCGCCAGCTTCTCCTGTGCCTGGGCCAGCCGCTCCGGCGCCGCCCGGCGGGTGATCGCCCCCAGCCACTTCGAGCCGTGGTTCGACCGCACCCCGCGCTGCCCCAGCCAGTACAGACAGACGTCCCCGAGGAACGCGGCCGCCGACGCCACCAGGAACACGAAGAGCAGGGAGAGCGGCGACGTCTGGTGGAAGGCCACCACCGCCGCCGAACTCACCAGCGCCCCCGTCGGCACCACGGGCACCAACGACCCCAGCGCCACCAGGGCGAACAGCGTCGGGTAGCCGACCGCCTGCTGGGTCGACTGGGTGGGTAGCTCCCGCACCACCTGCTGGATCTCCTGGATCACCGGCCGGCCTCCGGTCTGACCCGCTCGCCGTGCCCCAGCAGATGCACGGTGACCTCGGGGGCCCGCTTCGCCGCGTGCCTGACGAACTCGTCCCCCGGCGCGTGGAACTCGTGGGGTCGCACCGCGTCCAGGCCGACCGGCCAGTACGTGCCGTAGTGCACCGGCACCGCCGACCGGGGTGCGAGCCGGGTCAGCGCCTCGGCGGCCCGGACCGGGTTCAGATGGCTGTGTCCCAGGAAGGGCCCCCAGCCGCCCACCGGCAGCAGCGCCACGTCCACCGGACCGACCTCGTCGGCCATCGCGTCGAAGAGCCCGGTGTCCCCGGCGAAGTACGTCCGGGCCTCGCCCTCGACCACATAGCCGAGCGCGGGCGACCGGTGCGGCCCGACCGGCAGCCGCCGCCCGTCGTGCAGCGCGGGGACCGCCCGTACCCGCACCTCGCCGACCCGTACCGTGTCGCCCGCCCTGACCTCGGTGACGTGCAGCTGCCGCACCCGCCGCAGCATCCGCAGCCCCGGCACGGCCGCCACCGCGCCGCTCGGCACGATCAGCCGGCTGCCGGGAGCCAGCCGGGCCAGCGACGGGAGATGCAGATGGTCGGAGTGGAGGTGGGAGACCAGCACCACCTCCGCGACCGCGGCCTGCGGCGGCGGTACCTCGCCCCGGCGGCGGCGCAGATGCGCGAAGCGCCGTACGAACAGGGGATCGGTCAGCACCCGCACCCCCGAGTCCTCGATCGTGCAGGTGGCATGACCCCACCAGGTGACCCCCACCGGCACGTCCGCCTCCTCGCTCGCTCCTCGGTGCACCATGACCCTGTTCCCCGTGTCCCGGTGCGTACGGCCCGCGCGGCCCGTGCCCGGGTGCGCTGCCGGTACGAGCCTATGCGCCCCCCGTACCCTCGCGTCGAGCCTTGGGGTCTCCCGCGGAAGCCGCTGACCGGGACCGACGCTGTGAAAAGCTGAAGGGTGGGCCCCGGACGACCGGGCCCGGGGCGGAGAGGGCGTGAGGTGGACCGGCGTGGGTGACGGGAAGTGGTGGCGGACGGCGGGCACGGCCCTGATGCGGGTCATCGCGGTCTGGGCGGTGTCCACGCTCACCATGCTCGCACTGGCCGGCGCCCTGCCCGACTTCCAGCTCCAGTCCGACGACGGCGACACCGTCACCAGGACGGCGTTCACCGCCGCCTGGGGCGCGGGCGCCTTCGGTCTGCTCTCCGCACTGGTCTGGCCCGTCCTCGTCCGGTCCCTGCTCATCGTGCCCGCACTCGTCCTCGGGGCGCTGGTCTTCTTCCTCAACGGCTCGCTGCTGCTGATAGCGCTGCGCCTGATCCCGGACGGACGCGGCGACGCCGCGCCGGAGACCGCCGTCGTCGTCGCCGCCGTGATGTCCGCCGTCGCCTCCGCCACCTCCACCGCCCTCGCCGTCCGCGACGACGACGCCTACCGCCGCCGGCTCGCCCGGCTCGCCGACCGCCGCCGCAGACGCGGCAGATCGCCGGCCCCGGCCGAACCCGGCCGCGACGGACCGCCCGGCACCGTCTTCCTCCAGCTCGACGGAGTCGGCCACGACGTCCTGGTCGGCGCGGCGGCCGCCGGGCTCATGCCGACCGTCGCCCGCTGGCTCGCCGACTCCTCCGGACACCGCCTCACCCCCTGGCGTACCGACTGGTCCAGCCAGACCGGCGCCAGCCAGCTCGCCATCCTGCACGGCAGCAACCACGATGTGCCCGCGTTCCGCTGGTACGAGAAGGAGACCCGCACCGTCATGGTCTCCAGCCGTCCCGCGAGCGCCCTGGAGATGCAGCGCCGGGCCATCGAGCGCACCCGTGACGGCGGCCTGCTCACCGTCGACGGCGCGAGCCGGGGCAACCTCTTCAGCGGCGGCGCCGGACAGCTGGCCCTGGTCCTGTCCATGGCCGCCCGGCGCGGCAAGGGCCGCCGCTCCCGCGCCGGATACTTCGCCTACTTCTCCGACCCGGCCAACGCCACCCGTACCGCCCTCTCCTTCGTCGCCGAGGTCCTCCGCGAGATCGGCCAGTCGACCCGGGCCCGCGCCCGGAAGGTCACGCCCCGGATCAAGCGCGGCGGGCTCTACCCCTTCATCCGCGCCTTCGCCACCGTCGTGGAGCGCGACGTGGTCGCCGCCGCCGTCCTCGGCGACATGTTCGCCGGACGCACCGCCGTCTACGCCGACCTCGTCGCCTACGACGAGGTCGCCCACCACTCGGGCCCACACAGCCGCGACGCGGAGAAGGTCCTCGTACGCCTCGACCGCTCCCTCGCCCTGATCGCCAAGATCGCCGACCACACCCCGCGCGCCTACCGGATCGTGCTCCTGTCCGACCACGGCCAGAGCCCCGGGGAGACGTTCGCGGGGAAGTACGGGCTCACGCTGAAGGACCTCGTCCGGGCGGGCTGCGGACTGCCCGTGCCCCGCCGGGCCCAGCGCACCCGCAGCGCCTCCGAGGCCCGCGACGCGGTGCGGATCGCGCTGCACCGCCCGGTCGAGGGGCAGGAGGACGAGCACCCGGCCAAGCTCTCCGACCCGATCGTGCTGGCCTCCGGCAACCTCGGTCTCATCTCCTTCCCCGACATCGAGGGCCGCGCCTCCCGCGAACAGATCGAGCGCAGCCACCCCGCGCTGCTGTCCACGCTCGCCAACCACCCGGGGATCGGCTTCCTCCTGGTCCGCAGCGAGGAGCACGGCTCCGTGGTGCTCGGACCGGGCGGGGCCGAGATCCCCGTCGCCGAACTGACGGACGACGAGGGCCCGCTCGCGGACTTCGGCGTCGGGGCGGCCGCCGCCGTACGCCGCACCGACACCTTCCCGCACGTCGCCGACGTCATGGTCAACTCCATGTACGACCCGGCCACCGGGACCGTGCACGCCTTCGAGGAGCAGATCGGTTCGCACGGCGGCCTCGGCGGCGAACAGTCCCGCCCGTTCCTGCTCTGGCCGCGCGCACTGACGGACCCGCTCGACATCGTGGCCGCCGAGACCGCGGAGGGCGCGCCCGTGCCCCCGGGCGGCGGACTGGTGGGCGCCGAGGCGGTCCACCGGGTGCTCACCCGCTGGCTCCAGGAGTCCTCGGGCCCCCAGGTGCCGGTCCGCGCCGAGGGCTTCGCCGGGGCGGGCCCGGCGGACGAGCCGTTCCCGGGTCAGGCCCCGGCGCCGGACGCGCCGGGAACGACGGCCTGACCGGGGCGGGCCGACCGTGCTCAGGGGCGCGCCTGCGTCGGGTCCGCGCCTGCGTCGCGTCGCTCTCGCGCCTGCGTCGCCCTCGTGGGACGCGGCCCCGCCGGCGCTCAGGCCGACTGCCGCCGTACGAGCGCCGGCGGGAAGAGCACGGAGGGCGAGGGGCCGGCCGGCTCGCCGATCTGCTTCAGCAGCAGCCGGGCCATCTCCGCGGCCATCTCCTCCACCGGCTGCCGGACCGTGGTCAGGGGCGGGTCGCAGGCGGCCGCCGCGCTGCTGTCGTCGAAGCCGACCACCGCGACGTCGGACGGCACGTCCCGACCGGCCCGGAGCAGCACCGGGAACGCGCCCAGGGCCATCAGGTCCGAGGCGATGAACACCCCGTCCAGGTCGGGGCGGTCCGCCAGCAGCCTGCGCATCGCCGCCGCCCCGCCCAGATGCGTGAAGTCCCCTTCGGCGCAGGCCACGTCCTCGATGCCGTGGGCGGCGCAGGCCTCCAGGAAGCCGGTCAGCCGGACCTGCCCGGCGGGCATGTCCTGGGGTCCGGTGATCGTGCCGATGCGCCGCCGCCCCAGCGCGGCCAGGTGATCGGCCGCCAGCCGCGCCCCGGCGTGCTGGTCCACCTCCACGTAGGCCAGCGGCGACGGCTTGTGCGGACGGCCCGCGAGGACGGCGGGCATCCGGGTGTCCTGGAGCAGCCCGGGCAGCGGGTCGTCGGCGTGCGTGGTGATCAGCACGACCCCGTCGACATGGCCGTGGCGCAGATAGGAGAGCAGCTGGGTCCGGGAGGCCTCGTCGTCGGCCAGCATCACGACCATCTGGATCCCCGCCGGGCGCAGCACCTCCAGCAGCCCGCTGACGACCCGCCCGAAGTAGGGATCGGAGAACATCCGGCCGACGAACGGCTCGGACATCGGCCGCCGTTCCCGCTCGGAGACCACCAGCGCCACCGAGTCGGTCCGCCGGGTCACCAGCGAACGGGCGGCCCGGTTGGGCACGTACCCGGTGGTCGCCACCGCCTCCTCGACCACGGTCCGCAGGGCGGGGTCGACCGTGGTCGCTCCGTTGATCACCCGGGACACCGTCGCCCGTGACACACCGGCCACGGCCGCCACGTCCTCCAAGGTCGCGGGGCGTACGGGCTGCGGCACTTCGGCTGTCATGCAGCCCTTTATACCTGCAGGCAGGCCGCCCCGTTCAGCCGAGGGCCCGCACCGTGCCCGGCAGCCGTTCCAGCTCGGCGAGGGAGGCCTCGCGCGCCGTTACGAGGACGGCGGCCAGCTCACGCGCGTCCGCCCGGCCGCCCGCGGTGATCTCGGAACGCGACACGTGGGCGGACTGGCGCAGATGGTCCCGGATCTGTACGACGACGAGCCGGTCGAAGGCGGGCCCCTCGGCTGCGCGGGCCGCCCCGAGGTCCCGCTCGGTCACCATGCCGGGCATGTCGTGCCCCGCGTGCACATCGGTGAGGGGCAGTCCCATACGGGTCAACAGGGGCCGTAGCCGGTCGAGTTCGGCTTCGTGGTCGCTGCGCAGCCGGACCGCGAAGGCGCGTAGCCGGGGCTCGGCGGCGCGCTCGACGGCGAGCGTCAGCAGATTCACGGCCTGCTGGCTCATGGGGGCCATCAGCTGGACCCAGCCGACATCGGTGGCGGTGGTGCCGGCGAGGGTAGGGGCGGCGGATCCGGTGGCGGACGGCGCGGATGTCCGTACTTCTGCCGTACGGGGCACGGGATCCGCCGCCGGTGAGCAGCCGGCCGCACCAATGAGAACCAGCATGCCCAGCAGGCCGAGGACGGTGGCCCGGTGGGGGAGTGACGGGAGGTGCACGCGGTCCATGAGGTGTCCTCGTACGGGGTGGGGGGGGGGGCGGGGGGGGGGGGGGGGGGGGGGGCGGGGGGGGCGGGGGGGGGGGGGGGGGGGGGGGGGGGGGGGGGGGCGGCGGGGGGGGGGGGGGGGGCCCCGCCCCCCGAATTCGAGCGGCCCCTGTACCCAGCCGACAACGCGGTGCTCAGCGA